>JANXMN010000118.1 GCA_025354605.1 Hymenobacter sp.
ATGAAAACTCGCTTTGCCATTGGTCCCCGCGAAACGGCCGCGCTCGATACGAGCGGGCTGCGGGCGCATTTTCTGATTGAGGAGGTGTTTGTGGCGGGCGAAATCAACCTGACCTATACGCACTACGACCGCATGATTGTCGGCGGGGCGCAGCCGCTGGCCGGGGCGCTGCTGCTGCCGTGCCCGGAGTCGCTCAAGGCCCGCTTTTTTCTGGAGCGCCGCGAGCTGGGCGCGATGAACGTGGGCGGCGCGGGCACCGTGACGGTGGACGGTGCGGTGTACGAGCTGGGCAATCAGGACTGCCTGTATGTGGGCCTGGGTAGCCAGAACGTGGCTTTTGCCAGCACTGATGCGGCCAATCCGGCCAAGTTTTACCTGCTCTCGGCCCCGGCGCACGCGGCGCACCCCACCACGCGCCGCACCCAGGCCGAGGCCACGCCCGTGCAGATGGGCGCGGCCGAAACGGCCAACGTGCGCACCATCTACAAGTACATCTATGCCGAGGGCATGCAGAGCTGCCAGCTGGTGATGGGGCTGACGCAACTGGCCCCCGGCAACGTGTGGAACACGATGCCCGCCCACACCCACGACCGGCGCATGGAAGCCTACCTCTACTTCAACCTGCCGGCCGGGCAGCGGGTGCTGCATATGCTGGGCGAGCCCACCGAAACCCGCCCGCTCTGGGTGAGCAACGAGCAGGCGATTCTCTCGCCGCCGTGGTCCATCCACACCGGCTGCGGCTCGGCGGCTTACGCCTTCATCTGGGGCATGGCCGGCGAAAACCGCGAATATACCGACATGGACGCCGTGCCTTTGGAGGCATTGCGCTAACGCTTTTTTAAACTCCCACCCAATTCCATTCAACCATGAAAAAACATTTTCTCCTGCTCTGGCTGCTGCTCCTGGGGAGCATTGGGCTGGCGGCGGCGCAAGGGCGCCAGGTTCAGGGCATCGTGAAGTCGGACACGGGCGAGGCCCTGCCCGGCGTAACGGTGCTCGTGGAGGGCACCACCGTAGGCACCTCGACCGGCGTGAACGGCGACTTCAACATCACCCTGCCCGCCACGCCGGCCAACCCCACGCTGCGCTTTAGCTTCGTGGGCTACGCCTCGCAGTCGGTGGTGGTGGGCGACAAGGCCACCATCAACGTGGCCCTGGCCACCGACAGCAAGCAGCTCGAAGACGTGGTAGTGATTGGCTACCAGACCGTGGAGCGCCGCGACGTCACCGGCTCGGTGTCGTCGGTAGGGGCCAAGCAGCTGAAGGATATTCCGGTGAACTCGGCCGCCGAGGCCCTGACCGGCCGGCTGGCGGGCGTGCAGCTCACGTCGTCGGAAGGTGCGCCGGGCAATGCCAGCGTGCAGGTGCGGGTGCGCGGCGGCGGCTCCATTACGCAGGACAACTCGCCGCTGTACGTGGTGGATGGTGTGCAGGTGGAAAATGCTCTGGGCGTGATTGCGCCACAGGATATTCAGTCGGTCGACGTGCTGAAGGATGCCTCGGCCACGGCTATCTACGGTGCCCGGGGCGCCAACGGCGTGGTCATCATCACCACCAAAAGCGGCCGCGATGGCCGCACGGCCGTGAACTACAACGGCTTCGCTGGCTTCCGGGAGCTGAGCAAGAAGCTGAGCGTGATGGGCCCGGCCGACTACCTCGACTGGGAATACGAGCGCGCCCTGCTCACGGGCACCACGCCGGGCCTGTCGGGCGGCACGGGCACGTTCAAGAGCGTGTTTGGCAGCAACAACTTCAGCGGCGATACCCTGAACCGCTTGCGCAACGCGCCCAACCAGGACTGGCAGCAGCAGGTATTTGGCCGCCGGGCTTTCCAGCAAACCCATAACGTGTCGGTGAGCGGCGGCAACAAAGCCACCACCTACGCCCTGAGCCTGACCAGCAACAAGGAAGACGGCATTCAGCTGGGCTCGAGCTACGACCGCAAGCTGGTGAACTTCCGCCTCGACACCAAGGCCACCGACCGCCTGCGCCTGGGCGTGAACGTGCGCTTCAACGACCAGACGAACAACGGGGCCGGCACCGGCGCGGCCCTGGGCACCAGCAGCATCGGCCAGTCGGCCAACACGGGTTCGAGCGTGACCTCGCGCCTGCGCAACACCGTGCAGTACGTGCCCTTCAACCTGCCCAACCCGGCCGGAGCCGACCCCACGGCCAACTTCGACCCCGACTTCTTCAACAACTCCAGCCTGATTAACCCGGTGCTGGCCATCAACAACGAGTACCGGGCCGACAAGCGCCGCACCTTCAACCTAGGCGGCACGGTGGCCTTCAACATCACCAAGAGCCTGATTTTCCGCTCGACGGGCGGCATCGACTTCACCTACGGCGACCTGAGTACCTTCAACGGCCTGTACTCGCCCACCATCCGGCAGGCGGCCGGCGGCTTCCAGAACCTGCCCTTCGCCACCATCACCACCGGCGTGACGACGACTTACAACAACTCGAACGTGCTGGATTACACGTTTAAGAAAGACAAGCACGTGCTGAACGCCCTGCTGGGCGAGGAGATTTACCAGCAGCGCGCCACCCAGCAGTACGTGCAGGCGAACTTCCTGCCGGCCGACATCACGGCCGAGCGGGCTCTGGCCAACATCAACCAGTCGGTGCTGCCGGTGGGCACCCTGGCCCAGCCGGTGCTGCCCACCACCGGCATTCCGGTGTACTACCGCCTGCTCTCGGGCTTTGGCCGTTTGAATTACTCGTACGACGACAAGTACCTGTTCACGCTCACCAGCCGCCTCGATGGCTCGTCGAAATTCGCGGCCGGCAACCGCTCGCGGCTGTTTCCCGGGGCCTCGGCGGCCTGGCGCATTTCGCGCGAGGGCTTCTTCCAGGACTATGCCAGCACGGTATCGGACCTGAAGCTGCGCCTGAGCTACGGCCAGGCCGGCAACAACCGCATCGGCGACAACCTGTTCAGCCAGCTCTACCAGCCCGGCAACGTGTCGTACGCCCTCAACCACGTCACCACGCCGGCCACCTCGACCACGGGCTTCTACAACCCCGACCTGGTGTGGGAGGTGACCACCACCCGCAACGTGGGCCTCGACCTGGGCTTGTTCAACAACCGGGTGCAGTTCACGGCCGATGCCTACTACAACACCACCGATGCCCTGCTCGTCAACAAGTCCATCTCCCCGATTTCGGGCTACCCCGCGCAGCTGCGCAACATTGGCTCGACGTCGAACCGCGGCCTGGAGCTGCAGCTGACCAGCACCATCGTGCAGACGCCGGACTTCAGCTGGACGGCCACGGCCAACGCGGCGTTCAACAAGGGCCGCATCGAGTCGCTGGGCGACGGGGCGCAGGAAATCCTGAACATCCAGTCGGGCTGGGCCGGCACGGCCCTGTCGGGCCCCGACTACGTGGCCCGCGTGGGTGGCCCGGTGGGCCAGATGTACGGCTACCTCACCGACGGCTACTACACGGCCAACGACTTCGAGACCTATAACTACGCCACCCGCACCGGCGTGCTGAAGAAGGACGTGCCCAACAACGCCAGCATCACGGGTTCGCCGGTATCCATTGGCTCCATCAAGCTGAAGGATGTGGACGGCGTGCGCGATGCCAACGGGGCGCTGAACATCACCGAAACCGATAAATCGGTGATTGGCAACGCCAACCCCAAAGTGGTGGGCGGCCTCAACCAGCAGTTCACCTACAAGGGTTTCGACGCCAGCGTGTTCCTGAACTTCGTGCTGGGCAACGACATCTACAACGCCAATAAGATTGAGTTCACCACCAGCACGGCCAACACCTCCTACGCCAACCTGCTGAGCGAGATGACCAACCGCGTGCGCTACATCGACGAGCGGGGCGCGCTGATTACCGACCAGGCCACTTTTGAGCGCGTGAACGCCAACGCCAGCATCTGGATTCCCGTTCGCGGCAACTACTTCCTGCACTCCTACGGCGTGGAGAACGGCTCGTTCCTGCGCGTGAACAACCTCACGTTTGGCTACTCGCTGCCCAAGTCGGTCATCAGCCACGTGAAGGCCAGCCAGCTGCGCTTCTACGTGACGGTGAACAACCTCTACACCTTCACCAAGTACTCGGGCTACGACCCGGAGGTGAACACGCGCCGCGGCACGCCGCTCACGCCGGGCGTGGACTACGCCGCCTACCCACGCAGCCGGGCCTTGCTGTTCGGCATCAACCTGGGCCTGTAAGCCGCTGGCCGCTGCATTGTCCATTCCCACCCGCCTTTAGTCTTCTCATGTATATGAAAGCGTTTTTCTCTTCTCACCGCGCGGCACTGGCCGCCCTGCTGCTCACCACCGGGGCCGGCCTGCTGGCCTCGTGCAAGGACTTCCTCGACCTCGAGCCGCTCGCGCTCAACACCACGGCGGCCACGTTCAGCACCGTGAGCGGGGCTACCAGCGCCGTGCTCGGCGCCTACGACCCGCTCTCGGGCGACAACACCTACGGCACCCGCCTGAGCATGTACTATCCCGTCGATACCGATGAGCTCATCGGCTCGGCGGGCACCTACGACACGGGCCGCCGGGGCATTGCGCGCTACAAGGCCTTCGCCAGCAACACCGAAATTACCAACCCTTTCAACAACCTCTACCAGGGCGTGGAGCGGGCCAACCTCTGCATCGACAACATCCCGAAGATGGCCCTCTACACCAGCGGCAGCAGCGCCGACACGGCTGCTCTGCACCGCCTCTACGGCGAGTCGCTGGCGCTGCGGGCCCAGTACTACTACGAGCTGATTCGCAACTGGGGCGACGTGCCCGTGCAGCTGACTGCCTCGACGCCGGACCAGAACTTCAACCTGCCCAACGCCGACCGCAACCAAACCCTGACCCGGCTGATTGCCGACCTGCTAATGGCCGAAAAGCTGGTGCCCTGGCGCTCGCAGGCCGGCCTGGGCAGCGAGCGTATTACCAAAGGCGGCGTGAAGGCCCTGCGCGCCCGCCTAGCCCTGCAGCGCGGCGGCTACTCGCTGCACGACCGCACCATGACCCGCGCCGCCGACTACCTCGATTACTACACCATTGCCCGCCAGGAGTGCGCCGACATTATGGCCCGCCGCAGCGAGCACACCCTCAACCCCAGCTTTTCGGACCTGTGGCGCGGGGTGAACGAGCAGCGCCGCGACGTGGCCAACGAAATACTGTTTGAAGTGGGCATGGCTGGCTCGACGGCGACCGGCGACTCGAAGCTGGGCTACTACAACGGCCCGCGCATGAACAACTCGGGCGTGTACGGTTCGAGCCAGGGCGCCGTGACCGTGGTGCCGACCTACTTCTACGCTTTCGACTCGACGGACGTGCGCCGCGACATCACCATCGCGCCCTACACCATCGCCGCCAGCAACAACCAGGCGGGCGTGGCCCTGAACACGATTTACGACGGCAAATTTCGCCGCGACTGGCACAACCCCCCACTGCCCGGCACCAACAACTACCTGGGCTACAACTGGCCCATTATCCGCTTCGCCGACGTGCTGCTGATGTTTGCCGAGGCCGACAACGAACTCAACGGCCCCACCACGGCCGCCGTGAACGCGCTGAAGGAAGTGCGCACCCGGGGCTTTGCCGGCAACGCCGTTCGCGCCGCCCTGGGCCTGAACACCAGCACCAAAGCCGACATGTTCAACGCCCTTGTGAATGAGCGGCTGCTGGAATTTGGCTCGGAAGGCATTCGCAAATACGACCTGCTGCGCTGGAACCTGCTCGACCAGAAAATTGCCCAGACCAAGGCCAACCTGAACCTGCTGCGCGCCGCCAGCACGCCCTACCAGAATGTGCCCCAGTACCAGTTCTACCGCGTGGTGAACGGCCAGGTGCAGTGGGCCCGCTCGTTCTACCGCCCTTCGCCGGCCACCACCCCCAGCGGCACCACCCGCGTGAACTGGCGCCAGGGCGTGGATGCCACCTACATGGCCAATCTTCAGCCCTTCAACACCAGCGTGACCATTGGCACCACCACCGTGGTGAGCGCAGGCAACGGCCTGGCCGCCGAGTACGTCCCCGGCCAGGGCAAGGAACTGCTGCCCATCCCGCAAACCTCGCTCGATACCGACCCGGCCCTGAAGCAGAACGCGGGGTACTAAGCCGCGGCACACGACCTAAGAACGTCATGCTGAGCGTAGCCGAAGCATCTCGCGTGTGGTAGTAACTCAATCGTGAAAACATCATTGGATAGTGGTGGCAAGCGAGATGCTTCGACTCCACTGCGTTCCGCTCAGCATGACGTGCTTTTATCCCCAATCTCCTACCATCCCCACCCCAATACCCACCCCACCATGAAACTGACGCTGCAACTGCTGCTCCTGCTGGCCGGCCTGGGGGAGGTGGGACTTAACCAGGCCAATGCCCAGCAGCTGACGGTAGCCACGGATGGTTCGGGCCAGTTCCGGACCATCCAGGCCGCCCTCAACAGCCTCCCCGCCACCGCAGCCAAGCCCCGCACGGTGTACCTGAAAAACGGCACCTACAACGAAAAAGTCTTCATTGACGGCAAAAGCAACATCGTCCTGAAAGGGCAGAGCGAGAAAGGCGTTATCCTCACCTTCAGCCAGGCGCGCGATGCCTGGCGCTGCGACCCCGTGGCGGGCCAGGACGACTGGGGCGTGGCCGTGCTCAATATGCGCAACAGCCCCGACATCACCCTCGAAAAGCTCACGGTCATCAACTCCTACGGCTTCGAGCACAAGGGCCAACCCGCCGAGGTGCTGCCCGCCTGCGCGGCCGAAGGCAACAAGCCCAAAACCATCAGCCCCACCGGCCACCAGATGGCCCTGCGCACCATGCCCGGCGCCACGCGCATCGTGGTGAAAAACTGCACCTTTCGCGCCCTGGGCGGCGATACGGTGAGCCCCTGGGACACCGAAGCTGGCCTCTACTACTTCAAGGACTGCACCATGGAAGGGGCGGTGGACTTCTACTGCCCGCGCGGCTGGGCCTACGCCGAAAACTGCCGCTTCGAGTGCCACAACCTGAACGCGGCCATCTGGCACGACGGCTCGGGCAACCGCGACGA
>JANXMN010000081.1 GCA_025354605.1 Hymenobacter sp.
TGCGCACCGCCAAAGCACGCACCCGCGACGCGCTCGAAGAAGCCCTGCTGGCTGCCGCCGCGTGGATAACGGAACAGGATGCCAAAAACTGGTTCGACCATTGCGGATATCATGTACAATAACCTCGAATCCGCTCTAAGCTGGAGAAATCTTAAGGGCCACTTCCGAAACCTCGGCCAGTGCATGGAGGCTCAATTCCTGGTCTGTGACAACCTTTCCATCGAGTAGCGCAGCGAGCCGAGTGGGGGAACGGCCCATGCTCACGCTAGAGGCCCTGTCAGTGCCTGGCGTGCCAGAAACGGATGGGCCATTCACTATATCCGGTGTTCGCACTTCACGGATAGCGTTTACCACTCGCAGCAAGTCCGACTCGGTAGGGACTTCACTTTGGGTGGCAACTACGTGGACCCTGCTCTGGGAGACTTGGGAATGCGCCGCCGTAGAAATTAGAAACGCGATTGGTAATAGCAGATACTTCATGAGTTGATTCGGTTATACCCCCTACGCTGGAGGCTTCAATTTCTTAAGTTGCTGCTGTAAGCTATGCTGCCCGTTCCAACTCCCGCACCGCGTGGGGCTGCCCTAGCTGCCGAACTTGGCCACCGAGCGGCAACTGCTGGGCCGCCCACCGGTGGAGACCATTTTCAGGAGCGGTAGGCTCAGGCTCTTGGGCGGTGTGGACTTGAATGAGCACGTTCTGGGTGACGTTGTAGGTGACGTGCTGGACAATTTTGACGCGCTGGCGGTTGCGGGTGCCAGCTTGGTTGATGCTGCCTTTTTGGGAGCCGACTACGAAAGCGCACGCCACGGAAGACTGAAGGCCACTGATTAGGCTGCGCAGCTCTTCTGCGGTAAAATCTCTTTCGAGGAAGATGCTGATTAAGCGAGCCCGTGAAGGTATGGCGACTCACGGGCCGCCAGGCTTATCCTGAATTGCTTCAGCAGCAGCTTGAACTCCTGGGGAATCGCAGCAGTGGCAGGCATGTAGAATGGTAGTAGAGGGGAGGGGTTTAAGGTAACGTAGACGATGAGCAAAATTGGGGGGTAGGCGGCTCCCTAAACCGCGTAGAAATACCCGATTTACAAATCAGGTGTTTCTACTTGCCTTCCTGCATGTGATGGCAGCTACCATGCGCGAAAGCCCTATTGCATACCTAGTGGCTATCGAGGGGTACCAAAAAGGGAGGTGGTGTTGATTCGGCCGATGGTCGCTGCGATGCAGCAGGGATGAGGTTTATTCAGTTGCTATAGTTTGTGGCCACAGTGCGGGCAGAAATCTACAAATCCTTCACCGAGCCCTACCCCGACAGCCTCGGGCCGTTCGGAGATGTCATCGCCTCGATGCTGGCTACCATCACGGCCCAATACTTAATTAAAATTTCAGAGAATACGAAGTCGACGCTGGCTAATCTTGGGCAATAAAAAAGGCCATTTCCGTGCTGGAAATGGCCTTTTTTGCAAACGGTAGCGGTCTGGACGGGACTATAGGACGTTTAACACCGCTTACCAGGGCCTAACTAAAGTGACCTCACGCATTAGGAAAGCTATTTTCGGTGGTTAGACCGCGCTATGCTAAGCGACGTTCGGCAGCGGTTTGCCACTGGTTTTTGAGGTGGTCCGGTTACGCTGGACAGTTTAGGGCGTTAAGTTGAAGAAGCTGTTGATGAGTGTGATAAGGCGTCTGGTAGTCGATGCTGGAGTGCAGGCGCTCGTGATTGTAGTAGTCAAAGTAATCGGCGACGCTGCGCTGGGCCTCGGCCAGGTCGGCAAAAACGGGCCGCTCGCGAACTTCGAGTACTTCGGTTTTGAGACGTGACCACAGGCTTTCGGCCTGGGCGTTATCGTAGCAGTCGCCGCGGCGGCTCTGCGAGCGCAGCGCCTGGTGGTCGTGGAGCAACTGCCGATAGGCGTTGCCGCAGTATTGCCCGCCGCGGTCGGAGTGCACGAGCAGGCCCGGCGCGGGCGGCTGCGACCAAAAAGCCCGTTGCAAGGCACGGGTCACCAATTCTTCGGGCATCGTCGCCCCGACCTGCCAGCCCACGACCTGCTTGCTAGCCATGTCCTGAAAAGCGCACAGGTAGGCCCACTCGCCGTTGGCCAGCGGCAGATACGTGATGTCGCTGACCCAGACGCGGTTGGCCTGGGTGGGCTTGGGCTGGTCCAGCACCCGGTTGGGGGCACAGCGCAGGCCGTGCGTCGAGTCCGTGGTGCGCGGCGTGAATGCCTTGGGCTGCAGCGCACGCAGGCCCCGGCGGCGCATGGCCGTGCGCAGGCGCTGGCGCCCCACCCGGTGGCCCTTTTTGCGCAGCGCTACCTGGAGGCGGCGGGTGCCATAGCAGCGCCTGTGCACCCCAAAGACCTTGACCAGGGCCGTTTCCCAGGCCGGTTCTGGCTGAGCTACGGCTTGCTGTTGCGCGTGGTGCCAGGCATAGTAGCCGCTGGCCGGCACGGCCACTACCTGGCAGAGCAGGCGCACCGGATACTGGCTCCGCTGCTCGTCGATGAAGCGGTAGCGGCTCATCGGTTGTCGGTCGCCGAGAAGATGGCAATGGCTTTTTTTAAAATGGCCAGTTCCTGCGCCTGCCGCCGGGACAAGGCCCGCAGCTGGCGCAGCTCGGCGGCCGTGGCCGGGTCCAAATCGGCCCCACGAGCCGCCGCGACGGGCGTCAGGGCCTCTTTCTGCCATTTGTAGAGCAGTTTGGGGCTGATGTTTAAGGCGCGGGCCGCGGCCTGGGTCGAGCGGCTCTCGCCCGCCAGACGCAGGGCTTCGGCGCGAAAGGGGGCGTCATAACGCCGACGTTTGGCGGGTTGGGGGCTGTCTTTCATGACATTCGAAAGATAAGACCCTATTCTGTCCACATTTACTCGACCACCTCATTTTGCCACTGAGCGGGCCGTTCTGCGGAAAGTCTCTACTAATTCGTGCTCTACCACGCCCAGGTAGCGGTTGAAGCTGGCCTCGGTGCGGTGACCGGTAGCCTGCATGACCTGGGCACGGGGTACGCCCTGGGCAATCTTGAGGGTGACGAAGGTTTTGCGGCCTACCTTGCTCGTGAGCTTGAAGCGGGTGAGGTCGGCGAGCACCTGGACGTGGGGCAGGTAATCAGAGAGGCCATAAACCACGGGTAGGCAGCTGAGCAGGTGCTGCGCGGCGTATTTCTCAACTAGGGCCACGGGTTTGAACACGTCGTCGTCGAAGTAGGGGATAAAGCACTCCTTGCGAGTCTTGCTGGCCTTCAGGCGCACGAGCTGCCCGTGAATCTGTCGGCGGCTGAGCTTGTCGGCGTCGGAGATGCGCAAGCCGAAGTAGCAGCACTCCAGCAGCTTGTCACGGGAGAGTTCCAGCATGCGCAGGCGCTCGGCCACGCGCTGCGGGTCGGCTTGGCTGCGGCGCATGCCTTTCTTGGTGGCGGCCTGTGCCTGCAGCGCCGGGTCAAGCCGCTCAAACTGCTGCTGCACATAGGCACGGGCGGCCTCGCTACGGAAGTCCACGGCGGCCAAGCGCAACAGCTCAGCCTCAGTGAGGGCATCGGCCCCGATGTATTCGTCGGGGGCCTCGAAGCGACGATACTTGCGATTGACAGGTAGCTCCCGGTCCTCGGCCCAGGCCAAGAAGGATTTGAGGTGGCGCACATGCTTACCGAAGGTGTTCACCGACTCGCCCCACTCGCCCTCGAAGAAGAATTCGCTGAAGCGGGCGTACCAAACATGGTCTAAAGTAGAGAAGGCCAGGGGCGCATCCTTTTCGGCGAAGTCGGCCAGCACATCGCGGGAGTTAGCTAGGCTGGCCAGGTAGGATTTGCTAAGGCCCTGACCCGACTTGTTGGATGTTTTGCGGGTCTGCTCGCCCAGCCATTGGTCGTAGTAGTCAAGTACGCCGAGCGGGGCGGCTTCCACCTGCGGCAGGGGAGCTACGTCCTCGCTGGTGGCTTGGGCCTCGTCGCCGGCGGCGAGCAAGGCGTAGCGGCGAGTGATTTCGGCGCTCATCTGCACCTTGTCTAGCTTTTGGCGGGTGAGGATGGCCGCGTGCTCAGCAGCCTGCGCGGCCTGGGTGTAGCGCTCTAGAACTAGGTTGGTGTCGGCGGCGAAGTTGCCGGGTGCGGGCTTGACTTCCTCGCGCTTGGCATTCCAGTACTTGGGGTCGCACTTTTCCCCCGAGCCCTTGCGCAGGCGCTGGCCCTCCCAACAGAAGGTAAGCTGGATGGGAGCCAAGCCCTTTTTGGTCAAGAGGTCTAGTCTTAGCTGGCGGGTGACTTCCATAGTAAAAATTACAGCATAATGCTACCTGCAGTTTATAAACTGCGAGTCCTAACGCTACTACCCAGATATCAATGGAATCTAGGGTAGTCACTACTCGAACAAAAGTTTCTGCTGGACTGGCGGATTTTTTTGGACTGACTGATTAAGCAGAATTTGAATTGTGCGTTCCTTCTCTTCTAGTAGACTAGTCAGGAGCGCAATTTTCTCATTAGCAGAGGCTAAGTCCTTTTCAAAGTCTGTGGAGGCCTTTTTACGGGCTGCACCTGTTCCGTTCACGCGCTCTGCCCCACTTTCCATATCGGGTTCAACATGCTTATGTGTGCGGTGTCTGACTTTGTACGTCGGCCGGCTAAAGCTTAAATGTTGAAGTTCTGGAGAATTGAAGAGTTCATACAGTGCATCCCAAACATTGTGAGGAACAGACTGAATACCAGTTCTTATGCGACTAAGGAAATTTTCATGCTGGCCCAGTACCTTGCTCATGGCTCGGTCAGAGTTCACGCGCAGTGGGGGCATGATTTCCTCTATCACTTGCAGGAATTCGTGGTCCGTCCGCGTTCTGGGCGTTTTATTATTTAAGGTCTTGTCCAAAATTTTATGCCTGATTTACAGGTGATTATGAGGTCAACAACATTTTGTTCTCGATGACTTGTACAGGGCGCCTAAAATGATTGTATGTTTGTCGTGTTCAAAGGCCAGTCACCATCATTCCAGGTGCAATTAACTAAATCTACAATGATAGTAACGCAAGGAGTGATGACTGATAAGCAAAAATTCTATCGACTCCTCTCTGACGTGTGTGAGATTCTCCCTGTTAGCTCTATCAATGTCGCAATATCTCGAGGCTACAATGCTAATGCTATGCAATTGCTACAAGTGAGGCAAGGACGCATAATCAATCTAACGCATTTGATAGCCTTGGTTCAGTTTGGATTGCCTGAATTCAGAATTCCAGCTAGACTACTTCCAAAACAAAGCAAACGAATTGCTTAAGCCAAAGTAACACGACAGTTATCACCTCAATCTATCAACACCCAACATATTTATTAAGCTGCCCGCATGAAACGCGATGATTTACCCACTGTTGGTTACTTAGATGAATGCTTCCGCATCATGCTGGCACACATCGCAGCTATTCCCAAAGGACCGATTATAAGTGATTCAGTAGCGGCTGAGCTATTGACAATAGAGGATGTAATGGAAAGGCTGCGTGTCAGCCGGAGTACGGTCCAAAGATGGGTAAAAACGGGAAAAGTAGTCAAAGTTGGAAGTAAGCGGCAGCAGCTCAAGCTGCCAACGTTATGGTTCACACCTTCTGAACCTAGGATACCATGGCCAGCATTGTTGGCATTCGGTCGGGGAGAAGCTTATGATTTAGGCCAACTACCCGCGCCTCCACTGCCGAAGTCGACTCAACAAGCCGCTATGCGCATGGCCTCTTAAGGTTCAAGCAAGCATAGGCACAGCATAAAGTTGGTAAATCAGTGCGGAAACTATAATTTTTGATGACCGAAGGGTCTGAGCGGGAAAGGTGCGCATAAGCTATTCCATAGCCCAAAGGGCACCTCCCGCAACTTACTACAAAGGAAATTCTTCGAGCCCGTCGAGGGCACCTAACTACATAAGAAGGTCTGGCATCGAGGTCAGTCGAAGAGCGGAGGACCTGCAACTGCGGTCCGGCACGTGAGGCCGCCAAGGGAAGACCCGCCCCGGCGGTCTCCGTGCCATTTAACCAATCACTCTTTCCATTCCCATCTAACCCATTTCGCTTCACTCTTATGGCCCTTCCCCAATGCTCTTAACAGTATTACCCCTTGAAGAATCTCGGCTCAGGCTGCACCTTAGTGTACGGCGGTTAAATCAAGAGCAACCGGCTCGTTCACACACTCGTGTAGGCGCAGATGGCCGAATAAAAACAGTCACTACTCGCCCGAAGGTGCTCTGCGACGGTGCGAAGACTACCGGTGTGCTTTTGCTCCAGCGCGCACGGAAACAAGCCATCCATTTTCTTGCTAGTTCCTCGTTGCCTAATGAGGTACTTAGCTCATTGGACGGGCTAAAATTGCCCGACGTGCCCCCCATTGAGGTAAATGGGCGAGAATTGTCGGAGAGGCGTGGTCTGACAGATAGAGCCCTGCGCAATCACTTAGTCCAGCTCAAGAAGGTCGGCATAATTGTCAAAAGAAAGTTTAGAGGCTCCCGAGCAAGCTTTCATGTTTGGATGAATCCCGAATTGGTATGGGAAACCCATTATAAGGTAGCAACAACGGCAGAAGTAGATACTTCAAATATCACCCATAATAGCTCAACTCACACCTCCAAAAGTAAGATTGTTCCGCATACTAAGGTTCTAGAAGCACTTGAAACTTCTGAAAGAGATATAACCGCTGGGGAAAACTCGGCGATGGAGTCTAGTGTAAGATTAGAGACTAGAAACCCCTTACATGAAACGGAGGCCCGCAACGGTGGAAGAGCGTTAGACCGCAAGAAAAATGGGGCTGGGCGCGCCCTGGGAACAGATTTTCATAAATCTGAACTAGTCAGTGACGTGGTTCGGGACCCAGTTCAGTTAAAGAAAATCGGCTACGTTCTTGAATTCTGGGAGGCGGCTAAGGTACTGGTCTATCCCAATGATAAGTGGACCGAAGGTGAGGAGCGTCTAGCCAAAAATTCAATTTGGACCAACGTCTTTAATGGTTTTCACAACTACGACAATTTTGATTGGCCTTCAATTCAGGTAGGCTTGCTTCATCGGCTACAACTTGTCCACGACCATTTCCAGCTCCATCCAGGTAAGTACGCGCCATTTCCCTATCACCAATACAAACCGGGCACAGGCTACTTCGATGCAGCCAATGAAAGAGGCTTTGCAGGAACAGCGGCTTGGCTCAGAACAGTGAACAAGCGCAAGCAGAGTCTCAAGGTGGACCGTGCACTTCGCGCCGCGATAAAGGAAATTGAACAGCACAATGCACTCACTAGGACACCTGAAATTAAAATGGTAGCAAACGAGCGAGTTCGCACCCATTCACTGCTTCAACTCATCAGGTATCACGAAAGAGCTCTCAAGCACTTAGGGAATGCCTCGGCCCTTGACCGGTTTTATGCAAAACTGGCTAACAAAGTATCCAAGTCAACATTTAAAGCCGTGTATCCACGATGAATCCCTCATTAATCTCCGATTATAAAACATCTAAACGCCAAGGGCTAACCAAGTGCTGGATAGTTTGGAAAAATGGATGGAAAAAAACTTTTCAATCCTATGATAAGAGCGGCCGCTACGAAGTAAATGATTCGCGCGAATACGGTATTAGAGGTTTAAAGAAAATGGTGGCAAGGTGGGGTGATTCCGTTGCTCAAGCCATAATCTACGACAATGCCACAGGCCAAGCAATTGAGTCATTTAAACAAGGAGTATGGGTGCAAAACGTAAAATGCTAAGCACACAATAAGATGCAGCAGATACGCATGGATAGGGCTCGTAACCGGTTATAACCGGGTAAAAAAATATAACTCATTGCAAACAAGGCCTTTGATGAAAATTCATCTTAAACGGTTAACCAACTAATTAACTTTATGCAACACCAAGAACGTGAGTGCCCACAATGTGGCGAACTGTACACTGGCCGTGCCGACAAACAATTTTGCTCGGAAGCCTGCAAAGCTCAAAATCGTCGCAATAATTTGGACAGTAAGTTTACAGACGACGACGATAAGGATGACGACGATGTAGCTGACGATGATACAGACGACGAGGACTGGGATGCAGAAAACGATGATTGGGATGACGAAGAAGATGATGAGGATGAAGGAGAGAAGCCAAACATCCCTTTGCATAAGTGGGCGGACGGCGTCAATAATTCACCATCCTATATCGTCAGGTTAGACCAAGCCAGCGAGGAAGAACGCGATAGATATTATGCCTCAGAGTTTGCACGCCTAAAGCAGCTAAGGCTTGACGCACAACTTTTACATGAAGCTTCGGAGGAAGCCAGGAAAGAAGTTGAAGCCATAAAGGAGAAATCCAGGGAAGAAGTCGAAGCCACAAAAACCACGCACAACCTATACAGCACATTAATTAGGAAATGCCTAAAGCAAGATGGGCAACAACTAGACGAAGTCGACCTCGAAACGTGGGTTGAGGAACTCGACGAGGCGTGCGATAAGTATTTAACCAACCCTGCCTTGCGTCAGCCGGATGATAAATCACATAAGCGGCTGAAAGACCTTTACTGGCTGCGAGATATGTTTAGCAGCGACCTGGCAGAGTTGCGTGAGCAGCAGAACTCGTTTTTTAAGCAGGTTGAACCCGTATTTCTGAGCCTGCCACTAAAGCGGAAGGCGCGGTTTCGAGATAACCTGATTGCTTAAATTTCTCAATGCGCCCAACAGTGTAGCACAATTGAGTCGTCGGTTACCATAATCGGAAACATCGTTTCTGATGGCGGCAATCGACGACTCAACGTGTTGAAGGCTGCGCCACGAGGCGTCTCAAAAAACGAGCGATTTTATAAGACATCCTTACGGCCAGTTAAGCTTCGCCAAACATATTAATAAAGCGGGAGCAAGTTCTTATGTTCCCGTCTCATTAAACAATGTCGCACCTCGATGATGTGTGCTGACTTCCTAAGATTCTGTAATGATTTTTGGCTACGCTCGGG
>JANXMN010000150.1 GCA_025354605.1 Hymenobacter sp.
CTCCACATAGTCGGGGCAAGACGGATTGATTGGCAGCTGTAGAAGCAGAAGAAACTTGCGCATGAGGCTAAGTTAAAACGTATCCAACGCGGCCTGCACCTTCTCGGCCCACTGCGCATCCTCCGGCTGCGCTACTAACACGCGGAAGCCGTGGCGCTCGCCCTCAATGCGGACGCCTTCGGAGTCGTCAATCAGCAAGTCGATGCCGAAGGTGGGCGGGTGCTTGGTGCAGCGGGCCCGTACCTCGCGGTTGTGGCGCTGCTGGTTCACTACGCCATCCAGCTGGATGCCGTGCAGCCAGAACAGGCGGCGAATGCGCCAGGCGCTGCGGTACGAGGTGGTGTACACCCACACTTCCCAGCCACGCTGGCGGCAGGCATCGGTCAGCTCTTTGATTCCGTGGCGTAGCTGCTCGTCGCTCAACAGCCACGCAAGGATGCGCCGTTGGGGCGTTTCCAGCGGGAAGTCGTGGCCGCAGCGGATGAGGGTGTTGTCGAGGTCGAAGGCGAGGCGCATTGATTACTCGTCCGGATTCTGGCTGTCGAGCAAGCGTAAATCCTCTTCGTCTTTGGCACGGCCGGTGCTGGCCTTGTTGCGGCGCAGGTCGTGGATGCTGATAACCGCCACCAGGACGCCATCGAGCACACTGGTTTCTCGCTTGGGGTAACATTCGGCAAAGCCAACGCCGTCGATGGCGGTCAACAAATCGATGCGAATGGGCGAAACACCGATTTGCACAATGGTACCGGGTTCCATAAAATCGGCCAGCGTGTGCCCTAGGCTTGCAACGCCGAATGCGGCCAGTACGCGCACCAGTCGCGTCACATTTTCGGGGGTTTGATTCACCCACACATCAATGTCGCCGGTGTTGCGCACCACGCCGTAGCGGGCTACCGCGAAGGCGCCCACCACCAAATACTCAACCGCGTGGGCGTTTAATAATTCGATAAATTCTTTGAAGTCGGGGTTGAGCTGGTTGGCCTTCATCGTGGTTGGGCAGGTGAAACGGATAGGCCAGTTGGCGCATTATTTCGATGGCGGCCATGCGCTCTTCGGGGGCTTTGGTAAGCCAATAAGCCATATCCTCCACATCCTGGTCGGCGTGCAAAGTGGTTTTGCGGGTGACGGTTCTGTCGAGGCGTAGCATGGCTAAAGTTACGGATTTTAGCCTGCGCTAGTCAATCCCTCCGCCACCTTCCTATCGTTCCCCAGGCGCGGCACCTTGTTCTGCCCACCCAGCCGGCCCAGGCTTTTCATGTAGCGCTGGAAGGCCCCGGCGGGCAGCGGCGTGAGCTGCAGCGGCACGAGGATATTGCCCCGGCGTAGGTCGTCGTAGTAGGTGTTGCGGCGGCGCAGGGCCGTATCGAGGGCAGCGGCGAAGGCGGCGGCATCGTGCGGGGCGCGCCCGAATTCCACCAGCCACTCGTGGCGCGAGGGCGTGGAGGGGTCGTCGCTCACGAGCGGGGCCACGGTGAATTCGGTGACTTCGACCTCGGGCGTCTGGGCCATCACTTCGCGCAGAGCCTGCTCCACCTCTTCCCCTATCACGTGCTCGCCGAAGGCCGAGAGAAAGTGCTTAATGCGGCCCGTGACCACTACCCGGTGCGGCGCGAGACTCACGAAGCGCACCGTGTCGCCGAGGCTGTAGGCCCACAGGCCGGCGTTGGAGGTGAGCACGACGGCGTAGTTGCGGTCCAGCTCCACGTCGGCGATGGTGAGGCGGGGCGCGTCGGGCTCGAAGAACCGCTCGGCGGGCACGAATTCGTAGAAGATGCCGCTGTTCAGCAACAGCAGCAGCCCCGGGTTGCCGGGTTCGTCCTGGAACGCCAGGAACCCTTCGGAGGCCGGGAACAGCTCGATGCTGTCGACCGGGCGGCCGATGCTTTCGAAAAGCTTGGCGCGGTAGGGCTCGAAGTTGACGCCGCCGTACACGAACAGGTTGAAGTCGGGAAACAGGTCTTTAACGGGCCGGCCGGTGCGGGCCGTGAGGCGGTCGAAGTACATCTGCACCCAGGGCGGAATACCGGATATCAGGGTCATGCGCTGACCCAATGTTTCGTCCACGATGCGTTCGAGCTTGGTTTCCCAGTCTTCGATAATGTTGGTGGCGTAGCTGGGCAGCTGGTTGCGGCGTAAGTACGCTGGCACGTGGTGGTTGGCAATGCCCGAGAGCCGGCCCGTGCGGATACCATGGTGGATTTCCAGCTCCGGCGAGCCGGAGAGGAATATCAGCTTGCCATCGAGGAACCGGCTGCGGCCGGTGCGGTGGATATAGTGCAACAGCGCATCCTTGGCTCCGTTGATGTGGTTGGGGATGCTGTCGCGGGTGATGGGAATGTACTTGGTGCCGGACGTGGTGCCGCTGGTTTTGGCCAGGTACAGGGGGCGGCCGGGCCAGAGCACGTCGGCCTCGCCGGCTTGCGTGCGGTCGAACCAGGGCTTGAGGGCTTCGTAGTCGCGCACGGGCACTTGGCGGGCCAAATCGGCGGGCGTGCGCACGCCGTCGAGCTCGTGGGCGCGGCCGAAAGCGGTGCCCGCAGCCGTGGCCGTGAGCTTAGCCAGCAGCTCGCGCTGGGTGGTTTCGGGGCGGTGCTGCCAACGGGCGTAGCGCCGGGCAATGTAGCGGGCCAGCGGCTGGCTCAGGGCTGATTTGATTCCCATAAAATCTGAAGGAGAAATGCCGGAGCGACGGCCGCGAAGGTACGCGGGCGACTACACCAACCACGTCCGGCCGCAACCTGCCCGGCCGGGGGCCGTTAGCCAGAGCCGGGCTGCCCGCCGCCCGCGGCGGCAGCTGCCCGGCAAAATCTTTCACTCATTCACCCATTTACTCATTCACCTTATCATGGCAGACCACAAAGGCACCGCCGCCTGGACCGGCGACATCAAAGGCAGCGGCATCCTCAGCACCGAAAGCGGGGCGTTGAATGCTCCCTACTCCGTGGGCAGCCGCTTCGAAGGCAAGCAGGGCACCAACCCCGAAGAGCTCATCGGCGCGGCCCACGCCGGCTGCTACACCATGTACCTGACCAGCGTGCTCACCAAGCACGGCCACTCGGTGCAGAACATTAAAACCACCAGCACCGTGACGATGAACCCCAACAACGGGCACCCCGTCATCGAGCACATTCACGTGAGCACCGAGGGCCACGTCACGGGCGGCAACATCACCGCCGACGACTTCCAGAAGCACGCCGAAGATGCCAAGGAAAACTGCCCGGTATCGAAAGTGCTGAGCGCCGTGCCCAAAATGACGCTGGAAGCCAAGTTTCTGGGCTAGGTTTCGTGGGCTGAATGACGAACAGAGAACGTCATGCTGAGCTTAGTCGAAGCATCTCTACCGCGTAATCAGTCCTTTCGATTGCGTTTACTATCGCGGTAAAAATGCTTCGACTGCGCTCAGCATGACGTTCTTTTTTTGCTGGTTCCGCGTTCTTTTCGGCCCTGACAACCCACAACCAGCAACTGACAACTAAATTTGTCGCTATGCCCACTGGTACCACCCGCATCCGCCTCCGCCCCGCCAACACTTCCCGCGTCCCGTTCTGGGGCCAGATTGCCATTGGCATGTTCTGGCTGGCCTACGTGCTATTCGGGATTCTGAGCAACACCGGCGCGCAGGACTACCACTTTCTGCACTGGGTGTTCCTAGTGTTCACCCTCGTGTACCTCGGTTACGTGCTGGTGAACAACGCGCCTATTTTTGGTACCCAGAGCTACCTCGAATTCACCCCCGGCTACATCGTGCACAAAAACGGCCTGTTCCGCCCCAAGCAGGTGTTTGCCGCCGAAAATATCGCCGCCCTCGAGCTTAAGCCCATGGTGCTGCGCGTGCGCCAGAAAGACGGCGAAATCTACGCCCTCAACCTGCGCGAGGTGAAGGGCAGAACCCGCAAAGCCAGCTTCCGCGAGCAGGTGCGAGCCTTTGCCGCGACCCACGGCATCGCGTTGCAGGAAGTGAGCCCGGCGGCGGCGGCTTAATCGAACAACTGGCTGACCACGATTTCGGCCCCCGACGCGGGGTCGCGCAGGGCATCGCCGTTGTAAAAGTATTTGTACTTCGTGGGGC
>JANXMN010000205.1 GCA_025354605.1 Hymenobacter sp.
TGCTTTCGAAGAAAGTCGTCGTACTTTTGCAGAACCAAACAGTGCGGGGTGGAGCAGTTGGTAGCTCGTTGGGCTCATAACCCAAAGGTCACTGGTTCGAGTCCAGTCCCCGCTACCTACGAAAACGGCGTTTCCAGCACGGAGACGCCGTTTTTTTATGTCAGCCGGGCAAATTATCACAGGAATAAAACAGGCCGATAAATGCTAGACCCGGAACAGCGGCCCCGCCTGTATGACGCGGACGGCGACCTAACCAAACGCTGGTACATCAATTTTCAGGTCTGGGATACTGATAAGGGGCTGCTCGTGCGGAAGCAGTACACGGGCATGAACAAGTACAAGACGCTGGCCGACCGCCGCCGGGCGTCGAAAAAGAAGCTGGCCGAAATAACCGCGCTGCTCGAAGCCGGCTACACGGCCGGCGAGTCCCCGGCGGCCAGCATCGGCCTGGACCCGCACCGGGCTACTGTGCTGGAGGCCGTGCAGCTGGTCGAGGACCGCAAGCGGGGCCGGGCCAAAGGGGAGCGCCGGGCCGAAGACTATAGCCGGCTGCGCCACCGCCTGAAAGAATACCCCGCGCTGGGGGCATTGCCGCTCCGATTGGTCGGCCCGCAACAGGTGCTGGCCTTTCTGACTTACCAGGAAAAGAAGCGTGATTTTGGGCCGACTTCCTGGAACAGCTATCGGAATACGCTTAGCTCCGTTTTTAACTACCTGCTGAAATTAGAGGCTGTTAGCCGCAACCCCGTGCGGGGCGTGGAAACGCGCAAGAAGGTGGCCAGCGACAAGCACCAGCCCTACACCGAAGCCCAACGCCAACAGGTGAGTACCGCCCTACTGGCGGCCAACGACCGGCAACTACTGCTGTTTGTATCGGTGGTCTACTACTGCTTTATCCGCTCCGGGGGCGAATTGCGCTTGCTGCGCATCGGCGACATTAAGGCCGAAACTATCCGCATTCCGGGCGGCACGGCCAAGAACAGCAAGGCCGAACACGTTGCCATTCCCCGCCAGCTGGAGGCGTTGATTGTCGAACACCGATTGCGGGCCTACCCGGCCGACTGGTACGTTTTCACGAAAGCCGAACAACCCGGCCCGGTGCCCGTGGGCAAAAACTGGTTTGCCCGACGGCACCGGCTGCTGCTCGACCATCTGGGCATGGACAGCCGGAATTTCACCGTATATGGCTACAAGCATACCGGGGCGATTAACCTCTACCTGGCTACTCGGGACATTGAGTTAGTGCGGCGGCACTGCCGGCACGCGCACGCCGGTATCACGGCTACCTATCTACGCGCCATCGGGGCGCTACATGACGGCGCGGCCGTGGATGCCATGCCCGACTTTTGACAGCACGGCCGCGCCTGAGCTGCGCCGGTGGCTTGCCCACCGGCGCGCCAGGTCGGCGGGAGTGACAGCAATTTGTTCCGGATGCCGGCGCACGTGCTCGAAGGTTTGACAGCAATTCTACCAGGTGCAGCAGCTGGCCAGGCCGAGAAATGACAGCACACGAAAAACCCCGCCGGGGCCACCAAGCGGGGTTTTCTGTCTGCTCTTTCTTGCCTATCGCTGGCCTGCCGGCAGGCCGTGGCCCCTACCGCTGCTGTCGAAAAATGGGTATTACTTGGCTTTGCCGATAATGGCAACGTGTTTTTTTAATGCCTTGTATCCAGCCTCATAAAACGCTTCTTCTTCCTTGTCGGTGAAGCGGTCTGCTGGGTGCGGGGAGTCCATTCTAGCGGCCTCTTTTGCCTTTTTGCTTGTTGGCTTCATTGTACAACGTGGTAAATTTTGCGTTTGCCTCGCGGGCTGAAATAATTCGAATTGTTGCGGATGAGAAAATAACAATCATCACCAGCAGCCGCCGGGTGTTGGCCCGGCCTACACAAATATAACGGGCGGGCTCATACGGTTGTTCCGTTTCCGTTTTCAACAAAAACGGGTCTTGGTAGGCACTTTCCAACTCCGCCAGGCTTAGCTGCCGTTCGGGGTGGTCACTCAGCAGGTGGCCCACATTGCCCCGGTCCCATTCAAAGCGCAGGCCCGGCCCAAACAGGCCCGGCGCTTCTTCATTCTGGTTGAGGTCGCGGCGCAGCCGTTTTAGCTCTAGGTCGATTAGCTGGCCCTGCTCTTTTAACTTTTCCCGCTCAGCTTCCGTGTACACACGCAAGCTGCGGTCGGTCGAGCGTAGCCGGTGGGTAATGGTTTCGCGGTACTTGGCCAGGGCCTCTATTTCGCGGTAGCTGTCGGCCTGCGGGCCACGCTTTGCTAAATCTTTGAGGTCCGTGCACCCGCCGCGGTCGCACTCGGGGAACAGCCGGGGCTTGCCCCAAGCCAGGCGCTTGGTCACGAGTTCGTCAAACTCCTCCCGCGTCAGCCGCTGGTTTTTGGCGTCGGCGTAGAGGAAATTAAAACAGTCGGCTTCGTGGGTGTTGGTCAGGTCGGCCTCCTTGGCGCGCAGCTGGCCCACCCACAGGGCGAACTTTTCGAGGTAGGGAAACTGGCTGCGGTCGTCTTGCCCCAACGCATTCAGGAATAGCCCGCCGGGCTGCAAGTGGCTCCACGCCTCCAACTTGGTGCTTTTCCCTTTAAACGCCCGGTTCAATTCCGTTTTCTTCGCGGGCTTCAGGGCGCGGGCCTCGTCGCCGTCGCGCATGAGCTGGTAGGCGGCCAAGTCTTCTACCAGGTTTTCGGCCGTGGTGGCGCGGTTGGCATCGACGCGGGCGAACTGGATTGCTTCGGCTTCGGTGCCCGCAAAATAGCGGGCGGGCACCGTGGTCGCGCCCCGGCGGCGCATCCCTTCCAATCGGGAGTGCCCACTGAGCACGAATGTGCGGCCCCGTTCCGGGTCGGCCCATATCACTACTGGGTCGAACTTGTTGGGGTCGTAATGCTTGGCAACAGCTTCGGCCGATAGCTCGCTGAACGCATCTATTCGGTTTTGAAAACGGTCCGGGTCTACGAACAGCAGCGAAATCGGCACCTGCACGGCCGCGCAGTCGCCGGGCTCGCCCACGGTGGCGGGGTGGTCGTGGCAGCCGCACGGGGCCGGCTTCTGGCGGGGTAAAGCAGTCTTCATGATTAAAATGCTGTCACGGTTTTGCGCTCGAGAAAAGCTGCAGTCGAAAAAGCCGGCTTTTTTGCTGTCACAATTTTCAGCTGCAGCGCCGGCGGCCTGGCCAGAATGCTGTCACGCGCCCGGGCCTGGAGCCCATGGCCAGCGCAGCGCAGCCGGCGTAGTGCTGTCATTTACGGCGGCTGAGCCAGTAAGCCAAGCCGCCCAGCAGCACGAGCGCGCCGGTGCCCAGGGGGACGGTGGCAAGAATAGGCTTGCCGCTCAGGAAGTAGATGACGTTTCGCAGCTTGGTAAAGTAGTTGGGGTCCGTGGCGTAGCCGGCACGGGCTATCGCATCGGCAAAAGCTACCGGGTCCTTGGTTTGAAATGCGGCCCGGTAACGGGCGTTAGTGCGCAGAAATTGCGCGTGGCCCTCGTAGGCGGCGGCCTCTGTCGGGTAGGCGCGGAAGGTGTCAGCCGTGTTGTACTTGTTGCCCTGCGCGTCGTACTCGTGGGTTTTCTGAAGGTTTTGGCTTCCTTTCCATCCCGCCCCGGCCTTGATGCCGAAGAAATTATTCCCCAGCTTTTGCAGGCTCCAACTGCTCTCCACCAGTTGCTGCGCCAGGGTGAACAGCCGGGGCACGCCGAACCGCTTTTCGTTGGCCACTGCCAACGGGCCAAATTTTGCCAGCCAGGCTAATTGATACGGTTTCATCGGCGATGGCTTAAGCGTAGTCCGCGACCTTCTTTTTCAACCACAGCATGGTATCCGTCATGATTCTGAGCTTTGCGGGGTCCGTCGCGTAGCCGGCGGAAATCACCGCGCGCATGAAGGATAGGTCGTCGGCGGTGTAGTGCCAGGCCGCCGCGTAGCGCGGGTTTTTTTTCAGGAAAGCCGCGTGGTCCAGGTAGCTTTCCTGAATGGAGTCGTAAGCACGGAACTCGTCGTAGACCTCGTATCGGTACTTTCCATCGGGGCGGGGCTGAATGCTGATTACCTGGTGGGGCCACTTCACATGGGGCGAGTCGAACACCTCCCATGTATGCAGCAGCTGGCGCTTGCCGCTCCAGTGCGGTCCCGGTTTGATGCCAAAACACATGTTGCCGGGCGGGTGGCTGTTCCGGCCTTGCTCGGTAAGGTGCATGGCCAGGCTGTAAAAGCGGGGCATGCCTGTTTGCTCCTCTACGGCCGTGGCAATGGGTAGAAAAAACCGGATAAATTCGGCGGTGGTGATGTTGTCCATGCTCAGCTGCGGGGGGATGGGGTAGCGGTTTGCGCCAGCAAGTCGGGCGGCAGCAGAGAAAGCCCGTGCACTCGGGCGAACCGGGCCGCTGTGTGCCAGAGTACCGGAATGTCCTTTTTGTATTGGGCGCGCTGGGCGGCGGTGGCGTCACTGCCCACGTAGGGCGACTTGTCGAGAAACCAGGCCGCGAAGGCTGGCGGGTTGCCGCTCACCTGGCAGCCGACCGCGTATCGCTGGCCCATTAATTTCCCGAAGTAGATAAAGCAATCGGCCGGCGCAGCAAATACCATCTTGCCGCCTCCTAACCCAAAGAAGTTGTTCCGGGCAACGGCTGCGTGACTCACCCCGCCCCCGCTCTCTTTTCCCGCAATGGCAAATAGGGCGTGCGGGTGTAGGCCGTGCCGCACGCCCACGGCGACCGCCAGCGGCCAGAATTTGACGACAAATTTTTCGTAGGCGCTCATCGCAATAAAGACCAGGGGGTGAAGGTGAAAAAGCGAATGGCCACCGATGCCAGCAGCAACAGCGCCAGCACCAGGGCCACCCAAAACCAAGTAATCTGAAACCAGCGTGGGTATGCCAGGCCCACCAGCTGCGCATTGGCCCGGCGGACGGCGGCCAGCTCGTCGCGGGCAATGCCGGCCTCGCTGCGGGCCTGGGCCAGCAGACGGCGGCTGCGGGCGTTGTCGAGCACCAGGGTGCGCTCCTGCCGGCGGTAGTGCCAAACGGTCCGCACGGGCAGGCAGAACGTGCGCCCGGCCACTGTGACGGTTGAATCGTGCACCTGCACCACCACCGAATCCGGGCGCTGAACCGATGCCGGCAGCAAGCCCGGGTGCTGGGCCAGCAGCACCGCCAGGCGTTCCTCAGCGGTGCACGCCGGCAGCAGGAGCATGCACACCAGGGCCAGTAGGAGGGCCACCGGGCGGCTCGTCATCGGCGGGCAGGGTTGCACCGCCCGTACGCGCGGGCACTGTTGCCGGGAGGGTACCGGGGACGTACGACGGCAGCACGTAGGGCGCGCTAGCGGGGTACGGGCGAGGCATTGAGGGAGCGATGGCATCACGTAGCAGGGGGTAAAAACAAAGCAGCAGCACGGTAATGATGAAGGCGGCCACCAACCGGTAAGCGATGTCCTGCACCATGTCGTAGCGCCGCTGCTCGCGGCGGGTCCGCCGGCTGGCCAGCTGCTCCTCCTCCTGCTCCAGTGTTTCCACCAGGTGGCGGTGTTCCGGGCTCCGGGCATCCCGGGCCAGGAGAAAGCCGGCGACATTGAAAAAACCGAGAATGGCCAGAAACTCGGCGGCGGAGATTTTGCCCTGGGTGAACATGAGCAGGCCAATCAGGATAGAGACACCCAACAGGGTCGTTCTCCAGTTGCCCATTATCATCTCGCGCATGGCTCAAGCGTCGTCGTCGTTCTGCTGGTGTAACCGGACCCGTTGACCAATCTTGCTTTGCAGCAAAATATCCACCTCGTGAAAGGCATTAATCAGCACGTCTTTGCCCCGCTCCAGCTTCTCAATTCGACGGTCTTGAAATTCGCGTAGCTGGTCGTTCGATTTCACGTCCGATTTCATGGCCTGTACTTCGGTCACCAGTAATTTAACGGTATCGTCAATGTGGCCGATGCTGCGCGACATCAAGGCCCCGATAATGGTAATTAGCACGCCGATAACACCACCAATAATTGCAAACAAGGTGCTGTTCATAGGGTCACCGAATCGGGGTGTAATAGGTGCGAATCACCATCACGTCGGGCACGCCGGCCAGCATTTGCCCGTTCGGGTCAGGGAACGTCAGCTGGTAGACCGTCTGGTCGTGCACGGCGGGGCCGTGCTTAAACTCCAGCCGCTCCCCGGCCTCCAGTCGGTTGAAGAATTGCCGGCCCGGGCCTGAGCCGCCGGGCATGTTGTAGGGCTGCACCAGGTCGAGCACGGCCGGCAGCAACGGCACGCCGTTTACCTGTACGGCGACATCCTGCAGCTTGTGTACGCCCTGGTCTCGGTTCCAGGCAAACCCATAATCAGGGTTGAACTCGTCACTCGGGCCGACGTACCGAAGCGGGAGCGCCAGGAACTGAATGGAGCCGGCCCCTTCCCCTGGCACCTGCAAGGTGTAGGGGTCGCCGCTGGCTGTGCGCATGCACTGGATGTACTGAAATTTGGTTTGGGCGACGTAGCTCACGGACGGTTATCGTTTCTTTTTGGATAAATAATTGAACACCAACAACCCTCCCCCAATCAGCAGGGCATTGCTTTTCAGCTTGCCGAAAAAGGAATCATCTACTGAATCCCGGCCGGCCTTGGCCGCATCTTCCACGCCCTTGTCGTAAAACTCCTTTTCGGCCGGAGCAAACTGCTGGTAGATTTCGGAGAGGTGGGCCGCCTCCTGCAAGTCCTTAGCGGAGCGCGGTACCTCGTCGCGCAGCAGCACCCACAGGGCACCGGCCAACGTGGCGGCCACTGCGGCCCCTACCAGAATGGGCACCACGGGCAGTGCCGGCAATACGCCCACGGCCGCCGGACTACCCATGCCCACTAGGCTCTTGAGTCGGTCCACCCAGCCCTGCACCGTGCTGCTCACGCCGGTGCTCCATTTTACCAAGCGGCTCTGCTTGATTTTAAGCTGCCGGACGTTGTAGCGGGCCACCAGATTGCGCAGCTGGGTGGCCTGCACATCCGCGCCGACCGGGCCGCTCACCTTCGCGGCCTGGGCCTGGTAGTAGAGCGCCTTCACCAGCCAGGCGTGCGTTTTTTGGTCGTTGCCGATGATGGCCTGTAACGCGGCCTGGCCGTCGCCGGTTTGCACGGCGGGCGTAGCGGGCGCAGCCGGCCGGCGGGGTTTGTTGACTGGCCGCACAGGGCGGGCCGGTTTCGCGGCGGCGGACGCTTGCCGGTCCGGCTTGACTTGCTGCGCGGCGTTGTACAGCACGGGGGCCAGTTGCATCGCCTTGCGGGCGGCCGACTTCATGGCAGCGCCCACGGGGCCAACCACGGTCGAGTTAAGGACCCAGGCCAGTTCCCCGGTGGGGCGTTTCACCTGAATAAAGTATTTCCCTTTGACCTGGCCCGGCAGCATCACGACCTGGCCGGTGCTGGTGCCCACCACCTGGCCGCTGGCCACGCGCTGGCCGGCCGTGGGGGCCGTGGCCGGACTGGGCACCGCCCAGGCGTTGCCGGTGCCGGCGCGCAGCACGCGCGCGGCGTAGAAATGAGACTTCGTGATTTTTCCGGCGGGCATGGGAGCGTCAATTAAAGCATGTCGATGAATCCCAACGACTGGCGCACCTTGTCGGGGTTTTGCTGGGCTTTAGCGGCCAGTTTCTGCATGGTAATTACCAGCAGGTCCTGCCCCAACACGTTGGCCAGGGTTTCCAGGGCGGTGGCCAGCGCGGCCTCGCCCGCCCCTAAGTCGGGGGTGATGGGTGGGCCGCTTACTTGGGCAATTTGGGGGCGGTTGCCGTTCATGCTGTTGATTAAGCCCTGGACGCGGTCGAGACCGGCCAGGATGGTGGGACCGTCGAGGGCACCGAGGCCCCCGCTTTTGTTTTCGAACTTGGCCTGGAGCGCGCGCAGCTCTTCGCGGTGCTGGGCCTGGATGGCTTCAATGCGGCGCTCGGTTTCAAGGTTGGTGATTTGCTGCTGGAGCCCGGCAATCCGGTCGTTATCGAAGCCGGCCAGCTGGGCCGGCGAACCGGCGGCCGCCTGGGTTTTGCTCACGCGGAAACATAGCCCGGTTCGCTTGTCGGTGGCCGACTTCGAGTAATCGACTTTGTAGATGCCCGGTACTAGCTTGTCCCAATCGCCTAGAAACTTGTCAATCAGCCCTTGCGTGTCGGTGGCTTCACCTCTGATTTTAAAGCTGCCCGGCTGGGTGATGTCATATGTTAGCGCGCCCGCTTCTTCGAGCGTGCTAACGGCCGCTTCTAACGAGTTGAGCATGGCGCGGCAGGCTATTCGTAGATGACGGAAAAGGCCACAACACCGGCCGGGGTGGCCTTTACGCTGGATTTCGTCCAGTCAATGGGGTCACCGCCCAACTCCTGCACTAGGCCCCCGTTGGTGCCTGGCACAAACAGCGTCAGCGGCAAGTCTTCGTGGATGCCCTGGCCGCCCGTGGTGGCCAGCGTAATAAACGTGCTGGCAATCGGAGCGAGCGACCGCCCGTCGGGGTGGTTGCCCACCAGGCCCACCAGGCTCAGGATTTTCTTGCCACGGATTTGCGCCTGGTCACCGATGACGGTCCCGGCCGGACTCGCGGCCACAGTGATAAGGGTTGATTTGGAGAGTTTCATGGGGGAACGAAAGAGAAGATGGGCCTACCCGGGACAATTGCCGGGGGCGTTACTGCTGGGGTTGGGGATTGGCAATGGCGCTGGCTAATGGGGCACCGCATGGCGTTTTCACGATGGCGGCGCACAGGCGGCGCACGCCCACCGGCACGATGAGCTTATAGGCGCTTGGCTGCGTGTATATCCGTTGCAGGGCGTCTTCGAGGCCAAACAGAACGTTAGGGACCGGCGGCGCGGCCACATCTGCAATGCCAGGCAATTGCACGGCTCCAGCACCCATGATGCGGCGGACAATGTCCAGCGCGCGGCCACCTGCCGGCGATTGGGGCACTGCCATCGGCAGGCTGTTAGCCCACTGGGCACTTGGTTGGAAATAAGCGGCTAGCTGGTTTCTAGTCATGGGGATTGCTTGAAAAAGAAGGGGGTTTGACAGCACGCCCGGCGCTGAGCTGCGGCCTGCAGGCGCACCAGGTGCGCGAACGTGACAGCATATTGGCCGGCTTTTTTTCCTGCAGCTCGTCTGGAGCGGAAAAAATTGACAGCAGTTTCGCGGCCTGGCCGGCCGCTGCGCATTAAGAATTGACAGCAGCTGAGAACTGCGGCGGGCATGACATAAGCGGATTAGCCGCAAAATCCCGCCAGCCGAACGCATGGTTAGGCCGGCGGGATTGCTGCTGGGTGGTTGACTACGCCTTTAGGTTGGCCCCGCCCTGCACCCGGAAACCGGATGCTACGCAAACCAGTACCAACTCGTAGTTGGCATTGTCGGGCTCCAGGGCAATGCCGTTGAACTGCGGCACCGTCACGCTTACTTGGTTCTTGCGCGCGCCGTCGAGGAACAGCTGGGGCTCAATGGCCACCATGCCATCGCGGTAGCCGCTCTGGGCCTGGCTGGCAAAAATGCCTATCTGCGTCTGCGGCACGCGGCGGAAACGGCGCATGTCGAGGCCGTCGAAAATCACCGTCGAGTCGATGCGCATCCCGGCCACGCCGTTAAAGATGGCTTCCAGGTCGCTGATGGCCTGCACGGCGGACGCGCTGGGGGTGTCGGCCGTGCTGGCGTTGAACGCCGGCGCGATGGCTTCGCGGTTGGGGTAGGTCTGGAGAATGCCCGAACCGGGGCGCGTCTTGTTGCGCACCATCAGGAAAATACCCAGCTCGTTGGCCCCGAAGGCGTCCGTAACGGCCAGCAGCTGCTCGGTCACGCTGTTGGCGTTCGCTGTTTTGAAGTCGAATTTGTAGTCCGATTGGTTGCTCTTAATCGTCAATTCCTGACGGAGCGCACCGAGCGTGGGCTGGGAATTGGGGTACTTGCCCTTCACGGTCTCGTACCACTTGCGGTTGGAGCCGTAGCCCGAAATATCTTGGTCCATCTTACTTGAGGAGTGAAAAATGTTGCTGGAGTGGATTGGGTGGGAGCGCGCCCGATGCTAGTGCACCAGGCCGCTTACCGAGTTGTCGTCGCTGCCGTAGCCGGCCACCTGCTCGCTGCCGTAGCCGCTCACAATTTGTTCGTCGGCCGTGGGGTAGCCCGCTACGGTGTCGTCGAGGTAGGGGCCGCTTACGTCGTCGTCGGTGCCGGCCAGGAACGTGGGAAAATTCCGGGTCATGAGCTTGTTCAGGCCCTTTAGCATGATGGCGTCGCACGCCGAGCTGATGGCGTCGCCGGGCTTGCCGCCCGACAGGTGCGGGCCGTACACGCCGGCCGCAACCATTGCGAGCGGACCGTAGGTGTTTTTCAGGCCCTCATTGCTGGTGCCGTCGAGGTACTTCTGGATGGCGCCCGCGACAGACAGGCCGGCAGCCATGCCGCCCACCTTGGCGGCCACGGCGCCCATGTTCATTTTTGCCATGTTACTGGTTGCTAATTATTAGCTGGTTTGGGGTGGATAATGGGCTCCCTAGCGGGTCACCTTGGAGATTTTGCCTTTCAACTCGTTGCGCGTCTTCATCTCCTTGGTGTAGGTTTTGGTCGCGTCATCGAATTTCTTGTCGATGGCCTTGACCTTTTCCAGCCAGGCTTCCATCGAGGTGGCCGAAGCGTTTGCCTTGGGCTTCTTCGGGTACTTGTTTTTCTTGGGTTTTTTGAGCGTGGCCATAGGGCTGCGTCGGGGGGTTAGGTGAAACAAATGCGGGCCACGGCCCTAAAATTGCGGTTGTTCGCCGGCGGCTTGTTCCTCCGGCAGGGGGTCGGCGAAAGGGTCGTAGCCGGGCTCTGCCTCGTAGCTGGCCGGGGCCGCCTGGTCGCCGTCGTAGCCCGGCTGGGCGCGTACAGCCGGGTCGTAGCTCACCACGGGCGCGGGTTCGGGCAGGGGGGCCTCCAGGGGCGTGCTGGCGGGCTCGGCCTGCACCTGCTCCAGCGCGGTAGCTTCCTGCTGCTGCTCGCGGGCTTCTTCCGTGGGCGGGGCGGGTTGGTAGCCCTGCTGGCTGGCCGGCTTGTGCTTCAGGTGGGTCAGCACCTGGCGCTTGATGGGCACCGGCGTGTCGTCGAAATCCTTGTTCTCGTCGGGCACGTCTTCAGCGGTGGGCGTTTCGTCCGCGCTGGGCTTTTTCTTGAACAGCGAAGCGATTTTGCCAATCAGCTGGATAATGGGCGGAATCAGGGCCAACAGGGGCAGCACGCCCACCCCCGACAGGCTGCCCTTCACATGCGCGGCCAGCAGCTGCTCGGGGGTTTGCTTGGTGGTTTTCAGAATGCCATTGCGGACAATCTTCATGAAGTGGTCTTCCTTCATGCCCACCACGTTGATGATGAACTTGGCGAATCGCTCGGCCTTCTGGCGCTTGCGCTTCACGGTGGCCGGCAGCGCGTCAATGGTCGCCGGGTTCGTGATGAACAGGTAAACGAAGAAGCGCGAAATCCTGGGCAGAATCACCTCAATGAGGCCCTTGACGAACAGCCGGGCGGGCAACGTCGCCACCTTGATAATGCCCTTGGTGACGGCCACAGTCGTTTTAATGGCGAACTGGCCGGCTTTTTTTACGCCGGTGGCCACCTTTTTGATGAGGTTGCTCTGGCGCACGGCGCGGGCGGTGCGGGCCACGGCGGTCCCAACTTTCTTCGCGGCACTGCTGATTTTCTTGCGCAGCTTGTTCAGGAAGCCGATACCGGCCAGGTGCTCCTCGTCGATTTGGGCGGCCAGCTGCATCAAGCCCCGGTGCTTTTGCCGGGGGCTCCAGTCCGGGCGGTGCAGCATCAGGTGGGCTTTACGGTAGTTCTGCACCTCCCGCAGCACGCCCAGGGCGCGCGGGCTGCCGATGCCGGCAATGCGCTCGGCCAGGCCGTGCTCCAGCTCCGCCCCTTGCAGCGCCAGCTTGAGGTCCATCTGGCCCACGGTTTCCAGGCCCGAAATGTTCAGGCGGGTGGTGGGGATGATGTCGAAGGGGTTGCCAATGGCAATAATCTGGCTCATTTTTAGGCCCGGGGGGCGATTTCGAGGCGGCTCACGGCCGGCGTTTTTTCCTGGTCAAATGCTGGCAGGCAGCCGTCCAGCGTGTAGCGACGGCCACCGAGCAGGACCTGGCTGTAGACGTGCGTAAACTGCCCGCCCGGCACATAGCCCGCAAACTTGAAGTAGGGTTGAAAGCCGAGGTTGAGCAGCAGGGCGTTTTGCAGAATGGCCAGGCCCTTGCAGTCGGCTACCCCCGTCCAGATGATGGCGCGGGGCGTTTTGATGTACTGCGTCCCGGCGGGGCGGTCCAGCACGTAGGTGATTTGCTGGCGCACGAACTGCCAGACGGCGCGCAAGGTGAGTTCGGGCGTGGCCTGGCGCAGCATCGGGGCCACCCGGGCAACGTCCATCCAGCTGCTGGCAAACAGCACCAGGATGGCCGAAATGATGTCGGCGGTGTAGCCGTTTTCGGCTACCGTGCGCACGGGGAAGCTGCGGCCCTGCGGGGCGGGCAGCACGGCGCGGGCGGCCTCTAATTCGCGGCTTCGGGGGCGCGTGGCGACGGTGGCGGCGTACAGGTCCACTAGGCGGTCACTTTCTTGGTGAGGGCCTTGTTTTTGGCCGTGGGGGCCGCTTTGGTGCGGGGCGGGGCCGGCGGCGGCGCGGGGGCGAAAAAGCCCAGGTCCACGACTTGGCGCACGGGCAGTACCAGACCGTCGATTTGGGCGGTGCCGGCCAGTACGCAATTGCGCAGGCCGGCCTGCCGGGCTACCCATTGCAACGCGCTGCCCAGGCCCGTAAAGCTGCGCAGCAGGGCCGGCAGGGCCGTCAGGTTGACGACTTGCAACAGCAGGTGTTGCAGCTCGATAGTAACCAGCATGGTAACGGCCGTGGTGGTGTGCGGCACCAGCGTTTGGGGCCGCGCGTTTACCACGGTGCCAATAATTACCCCGCTCTCGCTGCTGATGGTGAGGCCCAGGCTTTGCAGCTGGGCGGGCCGGCTGGGGTGCGTGTTGGTGAACAGCACCTGCGTTTCGCACTCCAGGTTCAGGCCGTTGAGGCGCACGGGCCGGAAATTGGCCAGCCGGGCGGTGGTTAGTGTAGCGGCCGTGTTCTGGCCCTGGCGGAAGAAGTTGTACAACAACGCCCCGCCGGCCACCACGGCCGCTACGCCCAATCCATTATTTCCTTTCTTTCCCATTGCCCTGCAAAACTTGCCGGTCGCTGCCCCTGCTCCGTGGAAAATATGGAATCCGTGGAATGACTTTTCTAGCTGCTCCCGCTCAGCTGCTTTTGCATGCTGGCCAAGTCCCAGCCGAAAAAGCTGGCCAGGTCCGACAGGCGCACGTACCGCAGCTTAGTGGCATCCTTTACCGTCTGCAGCTCCCGATACGCCCAGCTTTTTTTTCGGTGCGGAAACAGCGTCAGCAGATGCGAAACGGTAATCACTGGATTCATGTAACTAATTAATATTGGACTGCTGACTGACTGCAAATCTATACGTTAAGTTCAGCGGCAAGAAAGCAGGAATTTGCTGCCCGCTTGCGGTATCGACGTTTTATCGACGTTCTATCGACGTTTTATCGGCGTAATACCGCCCTGCTACCCCGCACAAAAAAAGCCGCCCCAATGAGGCGGCTTTTTTGTGGTGCTAACGGGCAATTACAGACTGGGCGGCAGCAAAAATTTTCCGATGAGCGACAGCGCAGCTTGCAGCTGTTGCAGCTCGGCGCATTTCTGGCCGTGCTTTTCCTTCCACTGACGGGCTGTTTCGTTGGCCTCGTCAATCTTCGTTTGCTGGCTGGCATAGAAAATATCATCGTTGGCCGCCTTCTTCTCCATCTTCACCAGGGCGCGGAGAAGCCCGTTTAGCGTGGCGTTCTCCGTGCCGAAACGGCCCGCGCGGTCAAGTAACAGTTGGGCAACGTCGGGGTCAAGCCGGAACGTTTTCCGGCTGACGGCTTCTCCTAGCTCTGCCATGACTTAGAAGGGCAAGTCGTTGTCGTCGTCGCTGGCCACCGGCGCGGCGGCGGGCTGCTCGGCCGTCGGACGCGGCGCGGCCTGCTGCTGTTGCGGGGCGGCACTACGATACGCCGTGCTGCCGTGCGGCTCAATCTTCCACGCTTCGAGGTTGGTGAAATAGAGCATCTGGCCGTTTTTGTTGAAGCCGCGGCCGCGCAGGTTGAACGTCACCTTCACTTCGTCGCCGATGCGGAAGGAATCGGTCAGGATGGTTTTGTCCTGCACCAGCTGGAATTTGATGTGCTCGGGATAAGCGCCGTCCTGCACTTCGAGCACAAATTCACGCTTGCGGAATTTTTCGGATACTTGCTGCTCTTCGAAGATTTCGTGCAGGCGGCCGGTTACTGGGTAACTCATGGGATTGGGGGTTTGGGGTTAAAAAGGTAATTCGTTCATGGGGCGAAGGATGCGGCGGTACATCAATCGTTTGGCTTTCTGGTCACGAGCACCCAGCCTGTTCGGACGAAGGGGTTGCCCGTTCTTTCGGCTGCCGAAAAACAAGTAATTGGGTGTCCAGCAATGCCGGAAGCGGTTGGCCAGTGTGGATGGCCAGAATAGGCATTGAATCCATCGGTGTTCAATAATCTCCATCATGATTGGGGGTTGGGGTTGTGCTGCTGTCAATCGTGCCGGTGCAGCAGCTCGCCGGCAAGGGGTTTTGCTGTCACTTCTGGCCAGGCCTGGCTGCAGCTCGATTCGGTTTTGCTGTCACTTCTTCCGCCCTGGAGCGCGTCGAGCGCGCAGCTCAGGCGTGGGCTTGCTGTCATCTGGCGCGGACTTGGCTTTTATCCGGCCCGCCTTCCGGGCTTCGAGGGCATCCATCAGCGTATCGGCGAGGTCGCGCCCACTGCCCACGCCGGCTTCGGCGTATTGGCAGACCTTTTCCAGCAGGCCGTTTACCTGCAGGCGGATAACCTCTTTCAGCGTCAGGCCCGGCGGGGCGGTGAGCAGCGGCGCGGAGTGGCTGCCGGTGTGGGGCTCGTAGGCTTCGCGGGCCTGGTAGCTGGCCTGCCCCCGGTAGCGCAGGCTGAGCGGGTGGCCTACCTTCCAGCGGTAGCTATCGGGTGCGGCCAGCTGCATGGTGCGCGGGTCTATCAGCCGTTCCTCTACGCCGTCGCTGCTGGCCGTAATCACCTCCTCCTGCCCTTCCGGGCTCAATTCGTCGGCTGGCTTGGCTTCGTGCAGGCGGTTGAAGTTCAGGGCCGGCTCTTTGTAGAACGCCCCAAACCGACTGTACATGCGCAGGTTGTGAGTGTTGGCCAGCACGTCGATAATCAGCGGAATATCGAAGCCGCCGGCCGTGGTGATGAGGCAATCGGGCTTGAAATGGTACTTGATGCACTCCATCACGCCCTGCGTGTAGTCGGCCAGGGGGCTAACGCCCGGTATCAGGCGCACCTTTTCCAGGCGGCCGACGGCGTTTTTCTTCTTGCAGTAAAGGGTTTCGTACTGCAATCCGCTGTACCCGGACGTGTTACGCGTGATGGCTTTCCACTCAATTTCCAGCCGGGCGCGGGCCTCGTTTACCGTGAATTCCGGGTGCTGGAGCAAAAAGCTGTGCGTGTGGATGTGCAGGCCGTGCCGCCCGCTCTTGCCCCGCTTCACTTCAACGCCGTACTCCCCGGCGTACACCAGCTCTTTCCACGCGTCGGTTTTGCGCAGCTGGGCGAATGCCTGCATTAGCTCGCGGGCATAGAACGCCTTGCCCCGGAACAGCCCCCCCTCGTGCGGAGCGGTCAGGGTGAGGTGGATGGGTTGGTAGAAGTCGAGCAGCCGGCGGCCGTGGGCGTCGCAGGCCGTGGCCAGGTATTCGGCGTAACGTTGGCGCACCAGCTGCGACTTGCGCAGGTTCCAGGCATAGTCCAGCCGGTGCCGCGAATAGAAGAACGTGGCCGGGACTAGGCGCTTGCCTTCACCCTCCCCAAACTCGGCGTAGGTGCCGAAGGTGGCCCGCAAGGCATAGTGCAGCTTAATCAGCGGTTCCAGCAGGTCGGCCAGCTGCTCGCCGTACTCGTCCAGCCGTAGCACGGTCTTGCGGGTGCGGGTGTAATCCTTGCGGTCGGCCGGCAAATGCACGTCGTAGAGGGTGCAATGGTCCACAATGGCGGCGGCCAGCTTCTCATTGTCGGAAAGCTTCGATTTCATGCGCCAACCGAAGCGCACGGCAGCCAAGTGGCGGCGCTCGAAATCGGTTTTGAAAGCGGTCGGGAGGGGCGGTAGAATATATGGTTTCACCAACGATTCAGAAAAGATGTTTCTATCATTATGGACGGAGGGCTTCACGGCCGAAAATCCGGCCGCCGGGAAGGGCACGAAAAAGCCCGGTTCAGCCGCCGTATGCGGACCGTCCGGGCTTGTGGGTGGCGGGCACCGGCTTGGCCGGGTGCTCAATCAATTTGCCCTGCTCGGGCTTCTCTTTCGACAGGCTGAGCAGCGCCCGGTTTAGGGCGTGGATGCGGCGCTGGGTGACTTCAAAGGGATGGTTTAGCCGCTCCTGGCTGGCCAGGCGCTGGAGCAGGAGCTGGCGCATTTCGCGCAATTCGGTGTCGGCTTCGGCGGCGGTCATGCGGGTAAATTCAGCCATTGGGGGAGCGGGTCGTTCGGGTGTCGTGGCTGGTGATGGTCTCGCTAGCCGCTCGACAACGACCTCCACGATTGATTTTAAAGAATTGGGGGCCGGGGGCGGAATCGAACCGCCTCATTTGCGAGTGCTCCAGTAGGCCCGGCATGCCGGGGGCGGAATCGAACCGCCTTACTTGCGAGTGCTCCAATAGCCCCGGCCTGCCGTCTTTCCGGCTGTCAACTCGGCTTTTGCCAGTGGTTCCCACCCCTGGCGCGGGTTGCCCTTCCCGTTCCCGCTTCCCTTTGTTTGCATCGACCAGGAAGCGGGCGACAGCGCCGAATCAGCCGCTGGGTTTCCTTTCCCATTCGATGCGGAATGGACCGGTTTTGCGCACCTCCCGGATGTAGCTGTAATCGGGCATCCTGCCCCACGAGTAGTCCAAATCGGAAAGGCCCAGTGCGACAAAGCCGGCTTCAAGGCCCATTTTCCCTTCGGGCATAATCAAGCGGATGCGCGCCCGGACGCTATGCCCGGTGTAAAGCCCGGTTTCGGGGTTCCACTCGTGGAGCTCCAGCCAGTCGTTTACCCGGAAATCGCGGTCGTTGCGCCGGATTTCAAAGGGCTTCGTCATGCCGTCGGCTATCTCGACAAAGTAGATGGGCCAGGTTTTCAGCTGGTGGGTGATGGGGTAGCGAAATTCCTGGCTCATCACGGTTTCAGTTTTAAGGATTGTGCAACCGGCCGGTCGCGGTAGTGGGCCGGCTTGCGGGCCGGCTTCAGTTGCACGGCGATATGCCCGGCTTTCAGAATTAGGGCCAGGCCGGTGGCCAGCTTGCCCAGCTCGGGCACGGGCACCGTGGGCAGCTGCTCCTGCAGGAAGTCGAGCAGCTCGGCGCGGGTGATGGGCGCGCTCATTTGCGGTCGCGGTTTTTGCGGCCGACGTAGAAACCCAGCGAGTAGGCGAACACGCCTTGCACCAGCAGTGCCAGCAGGGTGGCCATCATCGGGGACGGTGGCTATGGGTGTACCGAACCATGCGGTAAGCGGCCCACAGGGCAGCCAGGCCAAACAGGATGTTGCCGGCCGTTTCGGCCAGGCCATGGAGGTAGTCCTGAACGAGCATCATACAGCCGCGCGCAAAAAAGGCTGGTGCTCGTTTTCGTCGAACTGCTGCGTCGCCGTGCGTGGGTGCTCCCGCAATGCCAACGTTTTCTGCGGAATGATGGCGTCGCCGAACTCCTCGCCGAAAAAGGCGATGTAAACCGCCGCGCGGTAGATGGCCAGCTTGCCCAGCTCTTTGTTGGCCTGGCCGTCCTGGTTGAATTCCCAGTAGTTGATGCCCTCGGCCGCCAGCGCGGCCTTGAACTCATTGCGGCGCGTCGCGCCCAACTCACTGTAGAGCTTCCAGAGCAGATTGCCGGCGTCTGGGCCGCGTACCGCACGCTTTTTTCTAGGCTGGTCCATCGTTTGCATTTGGGTTTTGTGATTAGATTATCGCAGACTGTAGCATTTCGTCGCACAATTATACGTGGCAATTGTCTACAACAGTCAACAAAAATCAACAGACCCTAGTGGAAACGCACGGCCAATTACTCAAAAAGCTTATCCGTCGCAAGAAGATTACGACAACACAAGCTGCTGAAATGATGGGGTTTTCGCGTGCCAAGCTCCACAAGCTGTTCAACCGTGAACGCATCGATGAAATCACCCTCGAAGAGATAGAAAAAACTTTTGACGTGTCCCCATCCTACTTCCCTCTACCCACCATTTTCAAGGGTTTGCCCGGCGAGCCGCCGGTTGTTGCCAGCCCCGAACCGTCTTGTTGGCAACTGCTGGCCGAAGCCCGCCAGCATGTAATCGACCTGCAAAAGCAGATAATAGAAATGAGCAAACCGAGCATTAACGCGCCTGTGGGGCAGCAGCTGGTATGAGGTACCTATTACTTTTTGCCGGGCTACTGCTGGCCGGGCGCAGTTGGGGGCAGGGCACCATTCAAGAACAGTTCGTAGGCGTTTGGAAAGTCAAAATCCGGTGCGTGGAGTCGTTTTGTAAGGAGCGTGCAGCCAATGAGCCGGCGACTAACAGCCTTTCCGCTTATACCTGGACAATTAGCCAAGCCGGTGCTGATAACTCCTTTTTCACCTTGCAATGCAGTGATAAACGCATTGGCACAATGACGGGCGTTTTTGATGGCGCTAACGCGGTTTTTGAAGGGACGGCAAATGCCTTCGGTGTTCCTCTTACGTCTAATCGGATTGTTCTAAAACAGGCCGATGGAAAGCTGTCTGGCACTTATTGGACAGGCCGTACCGATGGAAGCACTGGCGTTTGTATGTGGCGGTTTTCAATTACTGGTACCCAATAAAAAACCGGCTCCGCTGCAACGGGTCCGCATCATTCAACTCCTCGACAAGAAATAATAATGGAACTGACACACTTAATCAAGGAAAACCCGAAGCTCGTGCTGAGCCTGTTGGTCGCGTTCTTCATCCTGGGAGCATTGGTAGTAGGTCGGTTGCAACGCTGGGACCGGGTACGGCTGATGCGCGAGGAAGAGATACTAAAGCGCCGAATCCAAAGAGAGCTGGACGCGGAAGGCAAATAAAAAGCTGGCCACCCCTCCCAGGGCGGCCAGCTTCGCTTATGCCACAAAAACCGGCCTTTTCTGGCATATCAAAGTGGATATGCCAGTTTCACTAGCATACCGCGAAAAAGCCCCGCCGGTCGGGCGGGGCTGCTGTCATTTATCGACGACGTGCAGCTGGCCAGGCCGGCGGAATGCTGTCAGATTTCACCAGGCCTGCGCCGGCGCGGTCGGCGTTTTGCTGTCAGTTACCGGCCCCTGGCGCGTCCACGTGCGCCAGCTCAGGGCCGGGCATGCTGTCAGAAGCCGGGGCCGGGGCCGGGGTGGCGACATGGGTAAGCAGCAGGCCCAGGCCCGCATGAACGACTTGCAACAGGAAGAAAACCCATGGTTTTTTCATCACAAAAAATGCACAAGTGAGAAGTAAATTGGCCGGAAATCTAACGCAAAAACCCCGAAATCAGCCCGATTTTGGGGTTTTTGTTTCCGCTCAACTCTTTCGAGTCCAGTCCCCGCTACCTA
>JANXMN010000224.1 GCA_025354605.1 Hymenobacter sp.
GCTGGTGCTGGCGCTGTCGGCCGAGTTCAGCAGGCCGCCGGCTTCGGGCTCGGAAACCGTGGTGGGGCTGGCTTTAGCCGTGCGCTTAACGGCGGGTTTTGCCGCTGCTTTGGCAGCGGGCTTGGCAGCGGGCTTCTTGGCGGTGCTGCGGGTCGGCGTGGCCGGAGCAGTAGCCGGTGCTTCGGCGGCTACCGAAGTCTCCGCGTTGGTGGCATCGGTGGCGAGGGCCACCTGGTTGCGGGGTTTGGGCCCGCGCTTGGCCCCGGTGGCAGGTTTGGCGGCGGCTTTAGCACCGGGCTTGGGTCCGCGCTTGGTCGGTGTGGCAGCGGGAGCAGTGGCGTCATCGGCGCGCGGGGTACGGGGCTTGCGCGGGGTGCCGTCTTTATTCAGTGTCGGGCCTTTTTTGCTGCCGCGTTTGCCTTTGCCGGCCGAGGCTTCAGTGGTCGAAGAAGGAGCGGCGGCGCTATCATCGGCGGAGGGGTTGCCAGCTACCGAGTCGTAATGACGTACTATCGTGTGCAGGGCCTGCTCAAACATGCGCTCGGTGTCGCCATCGAGGCGGCGCGTAGCTTCCTTCACCACTTCCTTCAGCTTGGCCTTCGTTTCTTTGCGGATGCGCGTCACCACTTCGTTCATGCGGTTGTTCAGCTCCTTCTGCAGTTGCTTGGCAGCCGACTTCAGCGACTTCTTCTGGCTGGCTTTTTTGCTGGCGCGGTCGTCGTTCAATTCGGTCGTCGCGCGGCCGGCTTTTTTCGTCGATTTTCGCGCGGCCTTTTCTTCTGGCGTGCGTTTGGGAGCCTTTTCGGCTTTAACCGGGGAAGCAGGTTTTTTCATGTGAAAAAAGATGGTTGGTGGAGGGTGACGGAAAGGAAGGATGAAGTAATCAAAGCGCGTAATTTTTAATTCGACGCGCTCAAATATAAAATCATTTATGCGTCAAACGGTTCGCCCGGTTTTTTTGTTGATTTAGTTCGGCTCTTTTTTCATTGTTTCTTTGCGTAACGGAATTGCGGCACCGGTTTTTTTAACCGAAAATAACTTGCCTGCTTCTGCTCGTTTACTTACCTGTTTTTATGTCAGTTCTTCCTGAGCGGTACACTGTTACCGCCGCTTTGCCCTACGCCAACGGTCCCGTGCATATCGGCCATCTGGCCGGTGTTTATTTGCCCGCCGACATTTATGTGCGCTACCTGCGCTCGGTGGGCCGCGATGTAAAATTTATTTGCGGTTCCGATGAGCATGGTGTTCCCATCACTATTCGGGCCCAGAAAGAGGGCGTTACGCCCCAGCAGGTAGTCGATAAATACCACGCCCTTATTCGCGATTCGTTCAAAGATTTCAACGTTTCGTTCGATGTGTATTCGCGTACTTCATCTCCCACGCACGCCGAGGTTTCCAGCAGCTTTTTCACCAAGTTGAACAACGAAGGCAAATTCATCGAGCAAACTACCCAGCAGTATTTCGACGAAAAAGCCCAGCAATTTCTGGCCGACCGCTACATCGTGGGCACCTGCCCCAATTGTGGCAACGAAAATGCCTACGGTGACCAGTGCGAGCGCTGCGGCACCTCCCTCAGCCCGACGGAATTAATTAACCCGCGCTCCATGCTCAGTGGTGCGCAGCCTATTCTGCGCGATACCAAGCACTGGTTTCTGCCCCTCGACCAGTATGAGCCCTGGCTGCGCGAATGGATAATCGAAGGCCACAAAAACGACTGGAAAACCAACGTGTACGGCCAGTGCAAATCCTGGATTGACCAGGGCCTGCATCCCCGCGCCGTCACGCGCGACCTCGATTGGGGCGTGCCCGTGCCGGTGCCCGGGGCCGGAGGAAAGGTGCTCTACGTGTGGTTTGATGCGCCAATCGGTTACATTTCCGCCACTAAAGAAGCCTTTCCCGACGAATGGGAATTATACTGGAAGGACGCCGGCTCGAAGCTGGTGCATTTTATTGGCAAGGATAACATCGTTTTCCACTGCATTATTTTCCCGACGATGCTGAAGGCGCACGGCGAGTTTATTTTGCCGGATAACGTGCCCGCCAACGAATTTCTAAACCTCGAAGGTGATAAAATCAGCACCTCGCGCAATTGGGCCGTGTGGCTGCACGAATACCTCGCCGATTTCCCCGGCCAGGCCGACGTGTTGCGCTACGTGCTGTGCGCCAACGCCCCCGAAACCAAGGATAACGACTTCACCTGGAAGGATTTCCAGGCGCGCAACAACAACGAGCTGGTCGCCACGCTCGGCAATTTTGTGAACCGCGCCGCCGTGCTCACGCACAAATTCTTCGAAGGCAAAGTGCCGGCATTGGGCGAATTGCAGCCTATCGACCAAGACGCTTTTGCGCAGTTAGCCGAATTCCCGGCTAAAATTGGTGAGTTAATTGAGAATTATCGCTTCCGCGATGCGCTGGCCGAAGTAATTAATCTGGCGCGTCTCGGCAATAAATACCTGGCCGAAACCCAGCCCTGGCACCTCATCAAAACCGATGCCGCCCGCACTGGTACCGTCCTGAATGTGTCGTTGCAAATTGCGGCCAGCCTCGCCCCACTGCTGGAGCCTTTCCTGCCCGAATCGGCCCAAAAACTGGCCACCATGCTCAATCTGGAGCTGGGCAATTGGGGCAGCGCCGGCCGTTCTGACATGCTCGCCGCTGGCCACCGATTGCAGGAAGCCGCGCTACTGTTCGGTAAAATCGAAGATGCCGTGGTTGAAACGCAGGTGCAGAAACTACTCGATACCAAAAAGGAAAATCAATTAGCCAATACCCCGGTAGCGCCGGCCAAAGCCGATGTTTCCTTTGATGATTTCGGGCAGATGGATTTGCGCATCGGCACCATCATCGCCGCCGAAAAAGTAGCCAAAACCAAAAAACTCCTGAAACTCACCGTGGATTTGGGCCTGGAGGAGCGCACCATTGTGAGCGGCATCGCCGAGCATTTCATTCCCGAAGCCCTCATCGGCCAGCAGGTGCAGGTATTGCTCAACCTCGCGCCCCGCGAAATCAAAGGTATCCAAAGCCAGGGCATGCTGCTTATGGCCGAAAATGCTGATGGCAGCCTCGCCCTCATGCAGCCCGGCAAGCCCGTGCGCAACGGCAGTGGCGTGGCGTAGTTCTTCGTCTGTCATTGCGAGTGGAGCGCGATAATCCGTCCTGTCTCCGCGACCACTTTAAGTAGTCGTGCAGAAGTAACCGCATAGATTTGTGTTGTATTCATTTTGCTTCAATGCTTGCTGCTACCCCGTTAACCGCCGCCGAATTAGCGGACCTGGAACATCAAAGCCACCACGCCGAGCACCATCGGACCCGGCGGCGGGCCCTGGCCATTTTAGGCCACCACCGTGGCCAGTCGCTGCCGCAACTGGCGGCCCTGTTTGCCGTGCGCTACGCCACCGTTCACGCCTGGCTGAGCCGCTGGCAGGCACAGGGCCTGGCTGGGCTGAGCGAAGGCCCCCGCACCGGACGGCCGTCAAAACTCGACGCGGCGGCCCAAAAAAAGTAGGCACCTGGCTGGGCGCGGCCACCCAGCAACTGCGCCGGCTGCTGCCCCGCGTGGCCCGCGAACTGGGCCGGACCGTGAGCCTGAGCAGCTTGCGGCGGCTGGTTCGCCGCCTGGGCTACGGCTGGAAACGGCTGCGACGCAGCCTCAAAACCCGCCGCGACGCGGTGCTCTTCGCCTTTTTTCAGCAGGAACTGGTCCTGCTCCACCAAGCCGAGGCCCGCGGCGAGTTGGCCGTGGTCTACGCCGACGAGTGCCGCTTTTCCCGCCAGGCCCCCGTGCCCTACGCCTGGCAGCGGCGCGGCCAGCCCCCGGTGGCCATGCCCGCCGAGCGCGGGGCTGGCGGCTACTCCGTGCTCGGCCTCTGGCAGGCGAAGGCTCCCGGCCAGCCCTTGGTGAGTTACGTGCTCAACGGGGCGCTCACGGCCGACCTGTTCGCCGCCGTACTCGACGAATTCAGCCAGCACCTGGCCCAACCCACGGTGCTCGTGCTCGACAACGCCAGTGTCCACCGCGCCGCCTGCGTGCAGGCCCGTCAGGCCGAATGGGCCACACGGGGCCTGCGCCTGCAGTTTTTGCCCGCTTATTGCCCTGAACTCAACAAAATCGAATTGCTCTGGCACCGCTGCAAGCATTATTGGCTAACGCCCGCCGATTACGAATCCGAGCAGTCCTTGCTCGAACGATTAACCATCCTGTTACCCCAGATTGGCAAAGAATATACGGTTACTTTTGCCTGACTACTTAAAACGGACGGAATCGGTTCAGAAAACGTGTTCAGCAGTCAAGGTTCAGGAAAGAGTATCTTCG
>JANXMN010000245.1 GCA_025354605.1 Hymenobacter sp.
GCCGTTTCGTTGATGGTGAGCGAGGTGGTTAGGAGCAGGTGCTTGGCCTTTTCGAGCAGGGCGTGGTGGAGGTGCTGCTGCGTGGTTTGGCCGGTGATGGTGCGCAGCAGGTCGCTGAGGTAGGCCGGCGACACGTTGAGCGCGTCGGCGAAGTGTTGCACGGTGGGCAGCGGCTGCTCCTTTTCGGTGGCGAAATAGGCCGTGAGCAGGGTCTCGAAGCGGCTGAGCAGGTCGTGCCCGGCGGTGCGGCGGGTGAGAAACTGTCGGTGGTAGAAGCGGTTGGCGTAGTTGAGCAGCACGTCGAGCTGCGACACCAGCACATCCTGGCTGAAGGCGTCGATGGGCCGCTCGTACTCGGCCCGAATGTTGGCCAGCAACGCATCGAGGGCCGCTTCTTCCTGGGGCGCGAGGTGTAGGGCCTCGTGCACGGCGTAGGAAAAAAAGCCATAGCCGGCCATTTTCTGGCCCAGCGGGTACTTGCGCAGCAGGTCGGGATGAACCAGCACCATCCAGCCGCTGATTTGGGAAATATCCAGCGTGGCATCGATGGCAAATACCTGTCCGGGGGCCTGGAAACCCATCACGCCCTCGCCAAAGTCGTAGGACTGGTGGCCGTAGTGTACCTTGCCCCGCAGGTTCTTCTTCACCCAGATGCTGTAGAAGTGCTGCACCATGGGCGTCAGCTTTTCGGGCAGCACGTTGCCGCGGGTCTGCGCCAGGTCGATGACGGTGAGCAGGGGGTGCGCCGGGGCGGGCAGCCCGCACAGGCGGGTGTAGTCCGTCACGGTGTGTAGCACGCGGATTTCGGGGGCCGGCGGTTTCATGGTGAGGGTGTTTGATGGAGGGTGTTAGTGAGAAGGTCAAATGAACGTCATGCTGAGCCTGTCGAAGCATCTCTCCCGCCCAAGTATTTATTTACTCCTGCAGGAAAGATGCTTCGACAGGCTCAGCATGACATGCTTTAATATGCCGGTCGGCTGCCTGATGGCTGCTAAAACCCTGCCGGATACGCCGCGCCCGCCGGGCTGCCCACAGGCATAATGGCTTCCAGCCCGGCCAGCTCCGCCGAACTCAGCGCGATGCTGGCGGCGGCTACGTTCTGCTCCAGGTACTGGCGGCGCTTGGTGCCGGGAATGGCCACCACGCCCTGCGCCAGCACCCAGGCCAGGGCCAGCTGCGCGGCCGTCACGCCTTTGGCCTGCGCCAGGGCTTGCAGCTTTTCCACCAGCGCCAGGTTTTTATAGAAGTTCTCGCCCTGGTAGCGCGGGAACCAGCGGCGCGAGTCGTTGGGCTCGAAGTCGTCGGGCGTCTTAATGTCGCCCGACAGGAAGCCCCGGCCCAGCGGCGAGTAGCCCACGAAGCCGATGCCCAGCTCACGAGCCGCTTGCAGACTGCCAGTTTCCTCCACGCCCCGGTCGAAGAGCGAGTATTCGGTTTGCAGGGCCGTGATGGGGTGCACGGCGTGGGCCCGGCGCAGGATGTCGGGCGACACCTCGGACAAACCCAGGAAACGCACTTTGCCTTCCTCCACGAAGCGGCTCATCATGCCCACGCTGTCTTCGATGGGGGTTTCGGGGTCGAGGCGGTGCAGGTAGTAGAGGTCGACGTAATCGGTACCCAGGTTGCGCAGCGAGCGTTCGATGGACTTGCGGGCGTACTCGGGCCGGCCGTTGAGGCGGCCGGTGAACTTCTCGTCGTCGCTCACTTCGAAGCCAAACTTGGTGGCCAGGATAATGTCGGCCCGGCGGCCGGGCAGCACTTTGGCCACCAGCCGCTCGTTCAGCATCGGGCCGTAGAGGTCGGCCGTGTCGAGAAGATTGACGCCCAGCTCCAGGGCGCGGTGCAGGGTGGCCAGGCTCTCGGTTTCGTCGGCCTCGCCGTACACGCTCATGCCGTCGATGCCGGCCGTCATGCCCATGCAGCCCAAGCCCTCCGCGGGCACTTCCAGTCCCTGGCTGCCGAGAGCTACGCGTTTGATTTCATTCGTCATAATAGTGGTGATTTTGATGGGGGTTTGCTTCCTCAAAGGTCCGGCCCGGCCACCCCGGCGGGGCTACACAAAACCCCGCTTCTGCAACACAAAACGCGGCTACTGCCAACCCTGCACGCTGCCGCCGCCAAACACGGCCCGCTTCAGCATGGGCCACACCCGGTCCTGAAACGGGTCGATGATGCTGGCATCATCCAGCACCTTCAGCTGCTCGGGGCTCAGCCGGATATCCAGCGAGGCCAGGCTGTCGTGCAGCTGCGCTACCTGGCTGGCCCCCACGATGAGCGAGCTGATGCCCGGCTGCGCCGCCGCCCAGGCCAGCGCCACCTGCGCCAGGGGGCGGCCCACCTCCGCCGCCACCGGCCGCAGCGCATCGAGTACGCGCCAGTTGTGGTCGGTGAATTTCATGTTGCCGAACGGGTTGGGACCGGTCAGGCGGCCCTCGCCGCTGGCCCCGGCCCCTGCGCGCTCGTACTTGCCGGCCAGGAAACCGGCGGCCAGCGGACTCCACGGCGTGATACCCAGGCCCGTTTCGAGGGCGGCGGGCACGTGCTCGGCTTCGAGGCGGCGAGCCACCAGCGAGTACTCCATCTGCAAGGCCACGGGGCCGGGCACGCCGTGCGCGGCAGCCAGCGTAGCGGCCTTGGTGGCGTACCAGGCCGGCACGTTGGAGAAGCCGAAGTAGCGGATGCGGCCGGCCCGCACGAGGTCGCCGAGGGTTTGCAGCACTTCTTCCACGGGCGTCACGCCGTCGTAGGCGTGCAGCCAGTACAGGTCGGCGTAGTCGGTTTGGAGGCGGCGCAGGGAGCCTTCCAGCGCGCGGTGGATGTTCTTGCGGCCGTTGCCGCCCACGTTGGGGTTGCCGGCCTGCCCGCCGAAGCTGAATTTGGTGGCCAGCACCACTTGGTCGCGCAGGTGGCGGCCGGCAATGTAGCCGCCCAGCATTTCCTCGCTCTTCCCGCCCGAGTACACGTCGGCGGTATCCACAAAGTTGCCGCCCGCGTCCACGTAGGTATTGAACACGGCTTCGGATACGTCGTCGCCCGAGCCCCAGCGCGGGGTGCCAAACGTCATGGTGCCCAGCGCCAGCGGGCTAACTACCAGGCCGGAGCGGCCCAGGGTGCGGAAATCGGTGAGTTTCATCAGCAAGGGGCTTGGGGCCGAAGTGGAGCTACTTCGGCTACTGGAACGGCCAGCATCCCGCAAAGGTCTGATTAGCGCAAGCGGGCGGCGCTACACAAACCGAAGTGTTTGCAACACGAAACGCGCAATATGAATAGCCCCAGCGGGGCGGCATATCGGTAGAAGCCACCAAAGCGAGAAACCCAAAGCCCCAGCGGGGCGACACTCGTTGAACAAGTGTCACCCCGCTGGGGCTTTGGCAACTCCGGAAACCGTAGTCTCTACCGATATGCCGCCCCGCTGGGGCTTTAACCAAACGCTGCTACTACTCCAGAATGCTCAGCAGCAGCGCTACCTCCGTGGCTTTCACGGGTTCCTGCAGCCGCTCGAAGCTCATTTGCAGGTTGCGCAGGGCGCGGCGCACGATGTCCAGGTTCGAGCAGGGCTCGAAGAAGATGGGGTTGGCGGTGATGTTGAGCTGGGCCACGTAGTGCTCGATGTCGGTGCGGGAGAGGATGAGGCCGCGGTTGTAGCAGTTGATGTAGAACGGCTCGGCCCCCGGCAGCGCGGGGCGGAAGGTGAGCACGAACAGGTTGGGCAGGTTCACGCCGGACACGGGCAGGTGCAGGCGCTGGGCCACCAGCAGGTAAATAACGCACAGCGTGAGGGGGTTGCCGCGCTTGGTTTCAATCACGCGCTGCAGCATGGAGTTGGCCGGCGAGTGAAAGTGCTGGGTGTTGGCGGCGAACTTGTGCTGGCGGAACATCACGAAGTTCAGGGTCTGCACCTGGTCGGCGGGGTGCATTTCGGGGCGCAGGGCCGTCCAGGTTTCGAAGCGGAGTTGCTCGATGGCGCGGTTCAGGGCCTGGTAGTCGGCATCCGGGTACTGGTAGGTATTGAGCAGCCACATGCCTTCGAGCAGGTCGGCGGCCCCGGCCTCGCGCCACACGCGCAGGCGCTGCTGCAGGCCCTCAAACTGCAGGTTATGGATGAGGTCCTCCAGCCGCTGCTGCTGCTGGCTGTCAAGGGTTTCCTCCCACGACTCTTCCAGGAAGGGAATGATGCTCTCGCCCAGGTGCTGAATTTTATCCTGGATTTGCGGCGCGATTTCCGGGTCGTCGAGCAGCGAGATAAGGGCTTTAATTTCTTTGTTGGTCATCACACAAGGGTAGCACGGCCGGGCAAATTACGCCCCAAAGCTGGTTGCGGGCCGCTGGCGGCCATTTTTCTGCAACCAGCGCGGGCCGCAACAAGTTCGCGGCGGGGCTGGCTCCGGCCCCTTCGGCCCCGCGCCCGGCCCGGTTGGTGCCTCCCACCCTGCCCGCCAGGCAAAAGCCCGCCACCGCCCAGGGGCAGCAGCGGGCTTTGGGGCACCGGCGGGCAGGGTGGCCAGGCGGGCCAGGCTAACGGCGTTATTTCGGGGCAACCAAACTGCGGACGGCCGCCCCGGTCAGCACCACGGCGGCGCTGTCCGAAAACTGGTAGCGCAGGCGCGGAATGGCCGTGGCCAGGTCGAGGTGGCCCCGGTGGGCAATGGTCAAATCCGCCGCCTGAATGCCATTATCCGACGCAATAGTCAGGCGGGATTCGCTGCCGGCGCGGGTGCCGGCCCGGGCCCACAGCCAGCCCAGCGTGTTGCCCTTCAGCTCAATCTCGCTGCTGCGGTCCTGTTGCAGCCGCAGGCTGTCTTGCCGGAAACCCTGCACCAGCACATGGCCACCGGCCTGTAGCTTGTCAAATTGCGGCTTGCCGGCCACGGTGTAGGTGCCCTCGGTGGCCAGCTCGGCCAGGCGGGGGCAGGAAATGACCACGGCTTCAGTGCGGCCCAGCCATTTCCATTCCTCCGCGTATGCCAGGGCTACGGCCAGGCGCTCGCCCTGCTGCGAAACGCGCACGTACTTGGCGGCCTCTTTATTGATGTGCACGCCGAACGGCCCGGCCACGATTTTCACGTTCAGCACCCCGGCCGCCGGCACGGTTACTTTATCGAAGTTGCGCAGGCCTAGCGCCTGGTAGTTATACAGCGGGTCTTGGTAGTGGCCGGTGCGGTATTCGGCGCGCAGGGCGGCATCGTAGGTGGCCAGCGAGCCGAGCACCAGGGCCACGGCGGCCACCATAAGCTTATTACTGGTTTTCATTGGGTTGGAGCGGGGATGGATTGCGGTTGGGTGATGTTGAATTCCTCGTAGCGGCGCTGCACTTCGGGCAGCCCGATGCCGAGCAGCAGCATGGTGCCGAACACCTCCGGCAGCTCCTGGCTCAGAAACCGTTCGCGGCGGGCGGCCTGCACCTGCTGCACCGCGGCCGGGGCCACGAAAAAGCCGATGCCGCGCTTGTTGTACACCACTTCCTGGCTTTGCAGCAGCTCGTAGGTGCGCATCACCGTGTTGGGGTTCACCTGCAGGTCGCCGGCCAACTCGCGCACCGACGGAATCTTGCTGTCGGGCGGCCACTTGCCGCGCAGTATCAGCTCGCGCACGTACCCGGCAATTTGCAGGTAAATGGCCTCGTTTTCTTTGAATTCCATGGTTTCCTCGCCTTAAAGCTGCTTCTCCGTCACGCGCCGGTAGGCGGCCGCCCAGGCCAGCAGCATCAGGCCCAGCGGCACCAGCACAAACCAGCTGTTCTGCGTCGGCTCCAGGTTCACCGACTGCCATTCTTGGCCCTCCCGGAAGCTCATGCCCCCGAAGGGCAGCACCCCACTTATGTCGCGCCCCACCAGCCGCTGCACCACTTGCATGTTCAGCTGCGCGACCACCATTGCGGCAATGAGGAAGCCAAACGCGGTGCGCACAAAATGCTGCTTCCGGAAGAAGATGCTGCCCCACAAAAACACCGCATTCACCACCGCATATATCACCAGCGAAAAGCACATGAGCTGGTTGGAAAACAGCCGCACCAGCGGAGCCGGCGCGTCAAACGTGCCTTTTACCTGCTGCACCAAGGCATCGACCAGATAAAAACACCCCACGTACACCGCCAGGAAAATAGGCAGCGCGTAGAGCCAGCCCACCAGGTATTTTTCCCAATGCGAGGCCGGCAGCAGCAGCGCCGCCGTGGCTTGCCGGTTATCGCCGAACAAAGCGAAAACGGTGCTCGTGAAAAAGGCGCCGGCCGCCAGCAGCCCCATCGTAAAAATTACGGCCTGCATATCCGGCATCAACGGGCCGGGCGTCGCCAGATAGGCCACAAACCCCAGCACCAGCCCCAGGCCGCCCAGCAGCACGCCCGTGGCCAGCAAGTATGCACCGCCGTGCTCGGTGGTATGCTTGCGGAACAAGCGCCCAAAACGGGAAATATTAAAGAGCTGGCTCATGAACGGGTTGGGTGTTGGATAAGTAAGCAGCCAGCGCGGGCGCTTCGCCCACCAAGCCATTGAACAGTAATTCCAAATCGACGCGGCCAGGCAGGCCGCTCTGGTTGGGCCGAATCACCTGCGCCCCGCGCATCGACTCTTCGGCGTAGAGGTCGGCACTGCCTGCCTCGGGCACCGTCGCGAACGTGAGGCGCTCGCCCAGCTCGGCCAGGTCGGCGTTCAGCACGATGCGCTGGCCGTGCAGCACCAGCACGGTATCAATCAGGCTTTCGAGGTCGCGCACCTGGTGGGTCGACACAATCAGGCAGCGCTCCTCCGTGAGGGCCGTGGCCATGAGCTTGCGGAACTGCGCCTTGCTCGGGATGTCGAGGCCGTTGGTGGGTTCGTCCAGCACCAGCAGGCTGGTGTTGGCGGCCAGGGCGAAGGCAATCATGAACTTCTTCTGCTGCCCGAAGCTCAGCGCCGACAGCACGGCCTGGGCCGGCACCTCAAACTCGCTGAGGTAGTGGGCCAGCGCCTGCTGGTCGAATTTCGGGTAGAAGCCCGCCGTCTGGGCCACGAATTTGGCGGCCGTCACGGCCGGCACATAAATTTCTTCGGGCAGGAAGAACAGGTCGGCCAGCATGGCCGGGCGGCGGCGGGCCGCCGGCTGCCCCAGCACCTCGCAGGTGCCGGCCTGCGGAAAGGCTAGCCCCACGATGTTGCGCAGCAGCGTGGTCTTGCCCGCGCCGTTCTTGCCCAGCAGGCCGTAGATGTGCCCCCGCTCCAGCGTTAGGTCGAGCTGCTGGAAGAGCGGGCGCTGGCGGGAGTACCCAAAGTGAAGGTTACGGATGCGAACCATGAAAAGGATGTTTAGGTGTATTACCGTTCTAGTACACCACAAACGTAGTAAGCCTTTCGGTACTCCCGCAAGCTTTTTTTCAGAAATGATAAAAAAAAGCCCCTGGCGCGGTGCCAGGAGCTTTTTTAATCAGGGCATTTTCTCCGTCGGATGCGGAGCGGGCCGCCGCCCGGCGGAGCTGCGGCGGCAGGAGGCGGCGCGAATGGCCGGAGCGGGCCCGCCCCGGCCCGGCTGCCTGGCCTGCTGGCCCGGTCTGCGGAACCTAGAAACTCTCCTTCAGCACGCCAAACTTGCGGCGCTCGGCCTGGTAGGTCTTGGGGTAGTTGGCCTGGATGAGCAGCAGCAGGGCCACGAAAATGGCTTCGGCCGCGTCGCGGTACTGGTTTTTGCCGCCTACCTCGGTGGCGCGGGCACCGGTGGCCTGGGCGGCCTTGGGCTGGAGCTCGTTGTATTCGTCCGAAATCTTCTTCCAGTAGGCTTTGCCATACTTGCCATCGGCCAGGCCGTGCTTGGGGTTACCGAGGGCCTTCACCAGCTTGAGCAGGGCTTCGGCGCGCTCGGCGCGGTCGTGGGGCAGGGTGTAGGTGCTGCCGATTTTCTCGATGCCGAACTCGCCGTAGTACGGGCGGCCGTCGCTTTCCTCGTCGTATTGCAGGGCCAGGGCCTTTTTCACGTACTTCAGCTTGCCGTCTTTCTTGCTGCCGTCAATCAGCAAATCCAGCTCGGCGAGGCGGCGGGTTTGGGGCGTGATGGCGTCGTCGGCGGCGCTGCTGGTGCGCAGGCTCTCGCGCAGCAGGGTGCCCAGGGCGAGGGCTTTGGGCTGCGTCGTCCACTCCAGGGTCAGCTGGGGACGCAGGCCCCACTCGGCCACGGCCAGGTCGTAGGCTTCGGAAAAGGCTTTGTCGCCCTGGGGCACGTTGCGGGTTTTGGGGCCCTTGGGTTTGGCCGGCTTGCCGGCGGGTTTGGTGGGTTCCATCTGGTTGGAGCGGAAAGGTGGTGATTGAAAGAAACTGTGCCGCCAAAGTAGCGCAAACTACCGGTATTGCCATCCGCCTATCCATCCCGGGCGGGCCCGCCGCCGCGTACAGGCCCTTGCGCATCTGCACTGGGCTGCCGCGCTGGCCTTCGCTGCTCCTGAGAAAATGCAGAAGGCCGAAGCGCTGGCCTTCGCTGCTCCTGAGATTCTCAGCAGGGCCGAAGCGCTGGCCTTCCCTGCTCCCAAGATTCTCAGCAGGGCCGAAGCGCAGTGCTTCGGCCCTCTGTATTTTTTGGGTGAAATGGGCTCAGACGAGCGGCGGGGCGGGGGGCATTTCTTCGGGCGGCACGGCAAACCAGCAGGGCGAAGACGGCGGTGGTTTTGCCCGCCTCGCGGCAACCGGCCAGCAGGTAGCGGGTGTTCATCCGGTGAAAGTAAGTAGCACTAAAAGTAGCACTCAAAAAAGCCGCTGGCTAAGCGGCTTCTCTGAAGGGATGGACCACTTCCAAATCAGCCAAGTGGTTGCGCTGCTCTTCCTCTAAATCGTAGTCGTCCTGCAAACCCAGCCAGAACTTGGGCGAGTTGCCAAAGTAGCGTCCCAGCCGCAACGCCGTATCGGCCGTGATGCGGCGCTTGCCTTTCAGAATCGCCGCTACCCGGGTTTGGGGAATGCGCAAGGCTTGCGCCAGGCGGTAGGCGGTGATGTTGAATTCGCGGAGGAATTCCTCTTGTAGGATTTCGCCGGGATGAATGTTGGGAAGACGTTCCATCGGGAGTTAGTGATAATCGACAATTTCAACTTCGCTGGCTTGGCCGGCACTCCATTGGAAAATGATGCGCCATTGGTCGTTGATGCGAATGCTGTAAAAATCCTTGAGGTTGCCAGCCAGCTTCTCCAGCCGGTTGGCCGGCGGAATGCGCAGGTCGGCGATATTCTGGGAGTTGTGCAGCATACGCAGCTTGCGCCGCCCAATTTTCTGCACTTCCAGCGGCAGCTTGGTTACCTGCTCCCCCAGCCAAATCTGCTCGGTCTGCTTCGAGCCAAAGGATACAATCATGCTGTTGCTCTGCGTTACTAACGCCAAAGGTAAGCAGTTGGTTTGATGGGGCTATTCATGAATTCGCGGCAGGCCAGCAAGCCGGGCAGCAGCGTGAAGTCGGCGGTGGTTTTGCCCACCCCATTGCAGCCGGCAGGGAGGTAGCGCATCAGATTCGCAACCAAACGCGATTGCTCGATATATATTTGTGCATAGCCCGTGAATAGCACTGGCTCCGAAATAAAAGCAACAGGTTGGCTTGTCCATAATCTCGCGGCGTGCGGGTGCTGCCAGTAGTGGCACGGTGACAGGAGAACCTGTTGCTTTTGCATTTACTTCCCGGTTTTATCCTCATGAATATTCTGGCTATTTCGGTTACCCGACAAGCAGGCGGCCTAACGCTTAGTCTTAAGCCAATGGTTCGGCGCATATTACATGCGGAGTTTCCAGAAGCGGCTATCATCCCCAGTATTTTTGTTGCCCATACCGCCCAGCAGAGCGAGTCCGACGTGCTTACTCGACTGGCCAAGTACTTGGTGCCTGCCTTAACCGGCTTGACGCAGGAGCAACTGGTAGCAGGAACTACCCAGATTTTATTTATGGATACCAGCAACGGCCATTTGCTAGGCGAATTCTCCCCGAGCAATGTTGCAGCCTAAGCGCCAAAACCTATACCTTGGGAAAGCCGGGCAGTTCGCCGTGATGGCCGAGTGCCTTATGTAAGGCTTTAATGTGGCTATTCCTGAAGTCGACATTGGCGACGATTTGTTCGTTGTGAACGACCGAAGTGGTAACTATCGCCGCATTCAGGTAAAGACGAAAACGGCTATTCGGCGCAAAGCTGCTCGTTCAATCCAGTTTCAGGTACCGCTGTTGCAGTTGGAGCAAACATTTACCCCCGACCTGATTTATGTATTTGCTTCGCGTTTCGCAGACGGCTGGGGACCGTTTTTAGTTATTCCGCGCGATGTCCTGCTAAGCCTACATCAGATTAATGGCTTAGGGTCCGTGGTAACATCGACAACAGGCAAGGAGCAGGTTCAATTCTACATAATTTTTGGCGACGACGCTTCGGTTCGCTGTTCAGAACAGTCTTTAGCGCAATTTGTCAATCAGTTTGCGGAGCTACCCGACCGGCTTCCAACTGCCGATTTCGAGTAGCCACCTCACACCTGGATAACCCCCACGTTGTACGCCCGCTCAATCGGCGCATGATTCGCCGCCGCGATGCCTTCCGACAGCACCTTGCGCGTTTCCAGCGGGTCAATCACGGCATCGACCCACAGTCTCGCAGCCGCGTAATAGGGCGAGAGCTGCTCCTCGTAGCGGGCCTTGATGCGGTCGAGTAGCTCCTTTTCAGCTTCGGGGGTGATGACTTCGCCCTTGGCTTTTAGACTCGCCACCTGGATTTGCAGAAGAGTATTGGCCGCGGCCGCGCCGCTCATTACGGCCAGCTGGGCCGTAGGCCAGGCCACGATGAGGCGCGGGTCGTAGGCTTTGCCGCACATGGCGTAGTTACCGGCTCCGTAGCTGTTACCGATGATGACCGTGAACTTAGGCACTACGCTGTTGCTCATGGCGTTCACCATTTTCGCGCCGTCCTTGATGATGCCGCCCTGCTCGCTCTGGCTGCCCACCATGAAGCCCGACACGTCGTGCAGAAACACCAGCGGAATGCGCTTCTGGTTGCAGTTCATCATGAAGCGGGCCGCCTTGTCGGCCGAGTCGGAGTAGATGACGCCGCCCATCTGCATGCCGGTTTTCTTGCTCTTCACAATCTTGCGCTGGTTGGCCACGATGCCCACCGCCCAGCCATCGATGCGCGCCAGCCCGCAGATGAGCGTCTGGCCGTACAGGTCCTTGTAGGGCTCGAATTCGGAGTTGTCGACGAGGCGGTTGATGACCTCCATCATGTCGTAGGGCTTCACGCGGTCGGCGGGCAGCACGCCGTACAGCTCCTGCTCATCCAGCTTGGGTTTGGCAGGCGTGGCGCGGCTGAAGCCGGCCGTGGCCTGCCCGCCCATCTTGTCGAAGATGTTGCGGATGTGGGTGAGGCACTCCTCGTCGGTATCGAACTTATAGTCGGTCACGCCCGAGATTTCGGAGTGCATGCTCGCGCCGCCCAGCGCCTCGTTGTCGATGGTTTCGCCGATGGCAGATTTCACCAGGTACGAGCCCGCCAGAAACACCGAGCCCGTGCCGTTCACAATCATCGCCTCGTCGCTCATGATGGGCAGGTAGGCCCCGCCGGCCACGCACGGCCCCATAATGGCCGAAATCTGCACGATGCCCATGC
>JANXMN010000100.1 GCA_025354605.1 Hymenobacter sp.
CATGCTGAGCGCAGTCGAAGCATCTCTACCGCAATACTAAAATTGATTAGTTACGCGGTAGAGATGCTTCGACTGCGCTCAGCATGACGGACATCAGCATGATGGACATAGAATAGAAACAGAAAAATCATGGCCAACCCCACCGGTTTCAAAGAATTTGCCCGTGAGCTGCCGCCCAAAGCCGCGCCGCAGGAACGCCTGGCCCACAGCCGCGAGTTTGTGGGCACCTACGCCGAAGGCCAGCTCACCCAGCAGGCCTCGCGCTGCATGGACTGCGGCATTCCGTTCTGCCATTCGGGCTGCCCACTGGGCAACATCATCCCCGAGTTCAACGACGCCGTGCGCGTGCAGGATTGGGAGGCGGCCTACGAGATTTTGGCTTCCACCAACAACTTCCCGGAGTTCACGGGCCGCATCTGCCCCGCGCCGTGCGAGTCGGCCTGCGTGCTGGGCATCCACAGCGCGCCGGTGGCCATCGAGGAAATCGAGAAGCACATCATCGAAATTGCTTTTGCGAAAAGCTACGTGCAGCCCACGGCGCCGCTGCTGAAGTCGGGCAAGACGGTGGCCGTGGTGGGCTCCGGCCCCGCCGGGCTGGCCGCCGCCGCGCAGTTGGCCAAAGCCGGCCACTCGGTCACGGTGTTTGAGCGGCACGACCGGCCCGGCGGGCTGCTGCGCTACGGCATCCCCGATTTCAAGCTGGACAAGTGGGTGATTGACCGCCGCGTGAAGCTGCTGGAGGACGACGGCATCGTGTTCCGCTGCAACACCGAAATCGGCCGCGACCTTTCGGCCGAGGAACTGACCAGCGGCTTCGACGCCGTGGTGCTGGCCGGCGGAGCCAGCATCCCGCGCAACCTCGACATTCCGGGCCGCGCGCTGCCCGGCATCCACTTCGCCATGGAATACCTCACCCAGCACAACCGCCGCGTGGGCGGCTTCGACCTGACCGAAGAGCCCATCGTGGCCGCTGGGCAGGACGTGGTGGTCATCGGCGGGGGAGACACGGGCTCCGACTGCGTGGGCACCGCCAACCGCCAGGGGGCGGCCTCGGTCACGCAGTTCGAGCTGCTGGCCCAGCCGCCCCGGGAGCGCACCGTCCACATGCCCTGGCCCAACTACCCAATGGTGCTGAAAACTACTTCCTCGCACGAAGAGGGATGCCAGCGATACTGGGGCGTGAACACCAAGGAGTTTCTCGCCGACGACCGGGGCCAGCTCCGCGCCCTGCTCGTGCACGAGGTAACCTGGGAAACCGACGTGCTGGGCCGCCCCCTGCGCTTCGAGGCCGTGCCCGGCACCGACCGCGAAATTCCCTGCCAGCGCGTGCTGCTGGCGATGGGCTTCACGGGCCCCCAGACCACCGGCCTCGTCGCCGACCTGGGCCTGGACCTGGACGAACGGGGCAACGTGCGCGCCACCGAGGGTGCATACCGCACCAGCCGGCCCAACGTGTTCGCCGCCGGCGACATGCGCCGCGGCCAGTCGCTGGTGGTCTGGGCCATTTCCGAAGGCCGCGAAGCCGCCCGGCAAGTGGATATGTTTCTGATGGGGAAGTCGGCCCTGCCGAGCAAGAATGCGGTGGGAATGTTTGCGTAAGCGCTCAAAGTTGCCAGGCTGTCACAAGGCCGGGCCGCTGCTTTTATAGTTCGTCATGCTGAGCATGAAGTTGTTTTTTATAGTTACATGTTTTAAAATAGCAAGAAAGCAAAACTGCGCCAGCAGTTCGGTCCGCCCTCACCCTATCGCCCGCTGCACCCACGGCTTCAGCCCTGGCACCCGGGCCAGGCGCACGGCCGCGTTCACCAGCCACGCCTTGTTGCTGAGGAAGCGCATGAGGCGGTAGCTTTTGGCCAGCTTCCGGCCGATTTTGTGGGCCACTTGCGCGTCGTACTCGCGCATGAATCCGGCGCTGAAATTCTGCCGCTCGAAGCAGGCCGCTGCCTGCGCCCCGGCCAGGATACCGCTCTGAATAGCGGTGTCGATGCCGTGGCCCTGCAAGGGGTCAATCAAGGAAGCGGCGTCGCCGCAGAGCATGAACCGCGCGCCGCTGATGGGGCGCACCCGCCCGCCGCCCAGCGGCAGACCAAAGCCCACGATGGTGCCCAGTGGCCGGGCCTGGGCGAAGCGGCCGGCCAGCTCGGGGTGGGTGGCCAGCACCCGCGTCAGGATTTGCTTCAGGTCGACTTTGTGCGCGGCCACGATTTCGGCCAGCATGCCCAGGCCCACGTTGTAGCGCCCGCCGCCCACCGGAAACAGCCAGACGTAGCCCGCCAGGTAGTCGCTGCTGAGGAAAAACTCGGTGGTGCCGCTGCTGGCCCCGGCCACGTTTTCGTAGTAGGCCCGCACCCCCACGCAGTGGTGAGCGCGGGCCAGGCGCGGCTCGGGCAGCAGCCGGCGGCCCACGACCGAGTTGGCCCCATCGCAGCCGATGACCAGTCGAGCGGTGATTTCCTGGGCTGTGGTGGTCGTAAGCCGAACGTAATCCGGCTCAATGGCCAGGGTTTTGAGGCCGGTGCTTTCGAGAATTTCCGTATTCGAATGCGCCCGCACCAACTCCAGCAGCGCGGCATCGAAGGTTTCGCGGGGACTGTTGAAGCTAGGCAGTTTCCATTGCAGCGTGAGACTAGCGCCGTTGGGCGCGACCAACCGGGAGTCGCGCACGTCGTCGCGCGGCTGTAGCTGCCCGAGTTGCGCCACGAAGGCGGGGTCGAGCTGGCGCAGGGCCTTGAAGGCTTGGCCGGGAATGGCGTCGCCGCACACTTTGTCGCGCGGGAACCTGGCTTTATCGAGCAGGGCCACGCGCAGGCCGCTTTGGCGTAGCGCCAGGGCGCAGGCCGAACCTGCCGGGCCGGCCCCGACGATGGCAATATCGTAATCGCAGGTGGTGGGCATGGGTGCAACGAAGGTAAAGCCGGGCGTGGCACCCCGACTAACCCAAGTACCACAGGCACGGAGATGGATGCGTTTTTGCAGAAAAATAATTCCGTATTTTAGCTCGCTGAACAGTAGCCAATCAATTGATTTTTATTATTTTATCTGCCGAAAAAATAGTATCGCGTCATCCCGGCCTTCTGCTCAATCTTCAAATACCCTAACTTCTTTCTAACGATGAAAACCACTTTTACCACGGCGCTCGCCTGCCTGGCGTGCGCCATGCCCGCTGCCGCGCAGCTCCCGGTCACGTTTACCATCGATACGGCCCCGGCTGGGCGGCTGGCCATCAGCCCGCTCATCTACGGTACCAACCAGCCCCAGCAGGCGGCCGATAATTATGGGTCGGTGCGGCAAGGCGGCAACCGCACCACGAGCTACAACTGGGAAAATAATGCCTCCAACGCTGGTCAGGACTATATCAACCAAAGCGACGACTACCTCTGCTACATTGCCGGCCTTTCCAACAGCAGCTGCGCCGTGGCCGGTCAGGTAGTGGCCAGTTTCGTGCAAAGTGTACAGGCCCGGCCGGGTAGCCCGGCCGCGCTGCCAACTCTGCAAATGGCTGGCTACGTAGCCGCCGACAAGAACAATACATCGGTCGGCGTGGCCGAAACCGCGCCCTCCGCCCGCTGGAAGTCGGTAGTAGCCCGCAAGCCCGGCGGTAATTTTGCCTACCCTCCCAACCTGACCGATAATGTCGTGTACATGGATGAGGAGGTGCATTTTCTCACTTCTACCTTCGGCACGGCAGGCCGCGGGGGGGTGCCGGGGTATTTTCTCGACAATGAGCCCGCCTTGTGGCCTAGTACGCATCCGCGCATCCGCCCCACGGCGGTGGGCGCGGCCGAGCTGTGGATGAAGTCGCGCGACCTCGCGGCGGCGGTGAAGGACGTGGACCCGTCGGCCCAGGTTTTTGGGGGCGTGTTCTACGGTTTTGCCGAATACCTGAACGAGCAGAGCGCGCCCGATTGGGGCAGCGAGGGCGCGGGCTACCCGTGGTACGTAGACTATTACCTGGCCAAAATGCAGGCGGCATCCACTACCGCCGGCCGCCGGCTGCTCGATGTACTTGACGTGCACTGGTACCCCGAAGCCACCGGGCTCGACAATGGCAACGCGGTGCGCATCACGGGCGACAACGTGTCGGCGGGCGTGCAGCAGGCACGGATGCAGGCCCCGCGCACGCTCTGGCAAACCGGCTACGGCGAAACCAGCTGGATAGCACAATATTTCAGCCATTTTTTGCCGCTGCTGCCAAGCTTAAAGAACTCCCTTACCACGCGGTACCCGGGCACGAAGCTGAGCATTTCGGAATATTGCTACGGTGGCTGCGGCGACATCTCGGGCGGCCTGGCGCAGGCCGATGTGTTGGGCATTTTCGGCAAAAACGGCGTATATAATGCCGATTGGTGGGACGATTGCGGGGCCGGCGCGCGCTCCTATATCTCCCCCGCTTTCCGCCTCTACACCAACTACGATGGCCTGAATGCGCATTTCGGCAGCACCAGTGTGGCCGCCACGACTGCCGATGTCGCCAACACGTCGGTCTACGCCGCCATCCAGGGCAGCAGCGCCAATGTGCTCACCTTGGTCGTGCTGAACAAGAGCAGCCAGGCGGTGCAAGGCACGTTCGCCCTGGGCGGCGGCACCCAGTACGCCACCGCCCGCGCCTGGGGGTTCGACCGAACCAGCCCCGCCCTGGTGGCCCACTCGGCGCCCACGCTCAACCCGGGCGGCACCGGTTTCAGCTACACCGTGCCCGCCTTATCGGCTACCACCATTGAGCTCAAAACCAGCAACCCACTGCCAGTTACCCTACTCGAATTCACGGGCCAAGCCCAGCCCGATGGCGCGACCCTGCTGCGCTGGCGCACGGCCACCGAGGCCAATATTGCCGCATTCGAAGTGCAGCGCAGCTCCAATGGCCGCCAGTTCCGCCCCGTGTTCCGGGTGCCCGCCACCAACACGGCCACGGCCCATATCTATTCGGCCAGCGATGCCGGGCCGGCGGGCGGTTCCTCCGCACTGCTCACCTACTACCGCCTGCGCGTGCTTGATAAGGACGGCAGTACCGCGTTTTCGCCCGTGCTGGCCGTGTCGCGCCCGGCGGGCAACGCGCCGGTTCTCACCCTGGCGGCGCTGCCCAACCCGGCCCCCGCTGGCACGGCCGTGCAGTTGGCCGTGCAAAACGCCGGCCCCGCTCAAACGGCCCGCCTGCACCTCACCGACGCGCTGGGCCGCGTGGTGCTAAACCGTGCCGTGACGCTGCCGACCGGCGCTGTTTTCCTGCCTTTGCCGGAAGCGGCGATTTGGCCCCACGGCCTGTATTTGCTCACGCTACGCGGCATTGATGGCGCGACAGCCCGGCAGAAGCTGGCGCTGGAATAGCCTAACAGCCCGGACTTGAGCTGAGGTGTTTTTGGTGCGTCACTTTCAGAATAAAAAGGGGAAACTCACCATTTTTAACGCTACTTTGGCAAGCTAATTTTCGGGACTTTAACACTCCTGTTTGGGGTCAGTTTCCAGTAATTGCCGGTGTATCAAAAGGCCGCACTTGTTGCTTTCAGTTGCTTGAAGTGGGCCGAGACAGCCGAAATGCACTGCTTTTAACCGCTGGAAGGCCCCGCGTTCAGAAGGCAGAAATAACCTGCCAAAGTAGCGTTAGTAACCCGGGAATAGTTGCCGCCCGCAGCCCACCTTCGGTGGGTGGCCGCCTCCGGTCTCTGGTGCGCGCCGCAAATCACCCCTAGTTCAGGCATTTTTGCTACCCACTAGCCGAGCAAAGAATTTCTTCTTCGAAGCTCATAGAAAATCCGGTGGAATCTCTATATTACACCTCGTTCCCGCTACTACTGCTGGCCCGGTCCTGTCGGGTGGCCTGCACAAACCCTGCCCTGGCCGTGAATACGCTGCCCTCCTCTCTGCTCCCGGCCGACGACGCGGCCCGCTTGCGAGCCCTCAGCCGTTACCAGCTGCTCGATGCCCGGCGCGAAGCCATTCTGGATGAAGTGGTGGCCATTACCGCCCGCCTCTTTCGGGTGTCGAACGCCATGCTCAGCATCGTTGAAAAAAATACCGTCTTGCTCAAGGCGCCCTACAACCTGCCCGTCGACTTCGAGCGTATTCCCCGCGAGCAAAGTATGTGCTCGGCCACTATCCTACAGCACGATACGGCGGTGTATGAAAACCTCACGCACGGCAGCGCCCCCGGCGTCGATACTTCGCTGATTCTGCAGCTTGGGCTGCACTTCTACGCGGGCCACAACCTGCGCACGCCAGAAGGCCACCACATCGGGGCCCTATGCCTTTTCGATGGCCCGCCCCGGGAGTTTTCGGCCACCGAACGGGCACTGCTGAGCCAATTGGCCGGCCTGGTGATGCATCTGCTGGAGCTGCGCCGCCTGCTTGGCCCCCATGCCGGCATCACGGGCCTGTTCTGGGAAGTTATCTACCAGGGCCTGTCTGAACAGCTGGCCCGGCTCTCGGCCCTTATCGACAACTCGGTGCCGGCCAGTGGCTTCCTGCCGCCGGCCGTGGCCCAGGAGGCCGGCCGCATCGTGGCCATGCTCGATGACCTGGTGATGGCAACCATGCGCCGGAAATAGCCGCGGCCGGGGCGGCAACGCTTACTTTTGCGCCGTTTCCGTGTTAGCATTCCGTATGCCTGAAGAAAAAAACGTTAAAACCCTGGCCCTGCTCGGCTCGACGGGCTCCATTGGCACCCAGGCACTGGAAGTAGTGCGCCAGCAGCCCGGTCGGTTTTGGGTGGCGGTGCTGAGCGCGCAGCGGCAGTGGGAGCTGCTGGCCCGGCAGGCCCGCGAGTTTCGGCCCGCCGTGGTCGTCATCGGCGACGAAAGCCAGTATCAAAACCTGAAAGCAGCCCTGGCCAACCAGCCCGAAACGGAAGTTTTGAGCGGCCCGGCCGCCCTGGCCGAGGTGGTAACGCGCCCCGAAATCGACATCGTGCTCACCGCCCTAATGGGTTATGCCGGGCTGCTGCCCACGGTGGCCGCCATCCGGGCCGGCAAAGACATTGCTCTGGCCAATAAGGAAACCCTGGTGGTGGCCGGCGAGCTCATTACCAGTTTGGTACAGCAGCACAACGTGCGCCTGCTGCCCGTCGACTCCGAGCACTCGGCCATTTTCCAGTGCCTGGTGGGCGAGGAAGCCAATCCCATCGAAAAAATCATTCTCACGGCTTCGGGCGGCCCTTTCCGCGGCCGCTCGGCCCAGCAGATGGAGGCCGTTACCAAGGCCCAGGCCCTAAAGCACCCGAACTGGGACATGGGCGCGAAAATCACCATCGACTCGGCCTCGCTCATGAACAAGGGCCTTGAAGTCATCGAAGCCAAGTGGCTGTTCGGGCTGGCCAACGAGCAGATTGACGTGGTGGTGCACCCGCAGAGCATCGTGCATTCGCTGGTGCAGTTCCAGGACGGCTCGCTGAAGGCCCAGTTGGGCCTGCCCGACATGAAGCTGCCCATTCAGTACGCCCTGGGCTACCCGCAGCGGCTGGCCAACACCTTCCCGCGCTTCTCGTTTCTCGACTACCCCACGCTCACCTTCGAGGCTCCCGACCGGGTGGCCTTCCCTAATCTGGAGCTGGCTTTTGGGGCCATGCGCCGGGGCGGCAACGCGCCCTGCGTGCTGAACGCGGCCAACGAAGTGGCCGTGGCCGCCTTTCTGCGCGAGCAGGTGGGCTTCCGGCAGATGTCGGACCTGGTAGCCGAGTGCCTGGCGCGGGTATCGTACCTTGCAGAGCCGATACTGGCCGACCTGGTGGCCACCGACGCGGAAACGCGGCGGGTTGCTGCGCAACTAATTATGAATTAAAAATTATGAGTTATGAGTTGAGGCTTCGCCGCCCAGGCAGCGTATTGCTTCACCAGCTGATTCATATTTCCAATTCATAATTCATAATTTTAATTCATAATTCACTTCCCCCCTTGGCTATTCTCACCATGATTGGCCAGCTTGTGCTGGCCCTTTCCATCCTCGTTGGCTTGCACGAATTCGGCCATTTCGCCTTCGCCAAGCTCTTTAAAATCCGGGTCGACAAGTTCTACATCTTCTTCGACTTCCTGTTTCCAATGCCCAGCGTGATGAATTTCGCGCTGCTGAAAAAGAAGGTGGGCGACACGGAATATGGCATCGGCTGGTTCCCGCTGGGTGGCTACGTGCAAATTCACGGCATGATTGACGAGACCCAGGACGCCTCGACCCTGGCCGGGCCACCGCAGCCCGATGAGTTCCGGGGCAAACCAGCCTGGCAGCGCCTGCTGGTGATGCTCGGCGGCATCATCATGAACGTGCTATTGGGCATCGTCATTTTCGCGGCCATGACTTACCACTACGGCGAAACCTACCTCCCGGCCTCGGCCGTGAAATACGGCGTGCTGCCCAACGGGCTGGGCCGCCAGGTAGGATTCCGGGCCGGCGACAAGGTGGTAAAAATCAACGGCCGCCCCTTCACTGAATTCGACGACATCTACAAGCCCGAAGTGCTGCTCGGCGACAACACCTACTTCACGGTGGAGCGCGCCGGCCAGCTCACCGACGTGAAGTTGCCCGCCAATTTCCTCGACCTTTCGGGCAAGCAAACCGAGGACAGCCTCCTGCTGCGCCCCCGCGAGCCCTTCGCCGTGGAGCGCGTGACGCCCGGCGGCAACGCCTCGAAAGCCGGTCTGCAGGTGGGCGATGTGATTACCACCGTGAGTGGCCGCCCCGTCCAGTTCTTCGACGAGCTGCAGGCCGCCCTGCTGGCCAATAAAGGCAAAACCGCCCGCCTCGACGTGCAGCGCGCCGGCCAGCCCCTGGCCCTGAACGTGGCCGTGGACGCCGACGGCAAAATCGGCTTTGAGCGCAAGTCGACGCTGACCTTCGGCACGCGGCAGTACTCGCTGGCCGAGTCGCTGCCGCTGGGCGCGAAAAAGGCCTTTTCCATCATGTGGGTGCAGGCCCGCGCGTTCGGCAAAATCTTCACCGGCAAGGCCTCGGCTAAGAACCTGGGCGGCCCCGTCGAAATTGCCCAGCAGTTTGGCGGCGTCTGGGACTGGCAGCACTTCTGGGGCCTGGCCGGCATTCTGAGCATGGTGCTCGCCTTCATGAACCTGCTGCCCGTGCCCGCCCTCGACGGCGGCCACGTAGTGTTTCTGCTCTACGAAATGATTCTGCGCCGCAAGCCTTCGGATGCCTTCCTGGAAGGCGCTCAGCGTGTGGGCACGGTGCTCATTCTGGCGCTGATGGCTTACGTCATCGTATTTAAGCAGGTGATGAAACTGTTTCACTAAGAGCCTATCCAAATAGGCTCTTAGGCCGTCATGCAGAGCGAAGCCGAAGCATGACGGCCTTTTTTGTCCTTCAAAACCATTTTTTTCACCTTATGCGTCTGCTCGCTGCTTTAGCTGCTTTGCTGCTGCTGTTTCCGCTGGCTGGGGCGGCACCCGTACTGCACGCCTACCATTCCACCATCACGGAGCTGCACTACAACACCGCCAAAAAGCAGCTGGAGCTTGCGGTGAAGGTGTTCACTGATGATTTTGAAAAAGCCCTTTCGCAAGGCCAGCCCGCCCGCGTCAACCTAACCGATGCCG
>JANXMN010000260.1 GCA_025354605.1 Hymenobacter sp.
GCGTTGTACCGGAGGCTGGAGAAGCACGGCATTCCGTTCGACGCGTAGGTATGAAACTGCCGGTCCGACCGCCCTAGGCGGTCTGACCGGTTGAAGTGCAAACGACACCCGAATCATCCCAACGGCAACCGGTCGGACCGCCTAGGGCGGTCGGACCGGCGGAAATGCCCCGCCGCAATGACCCTCCGCCTCTCCCCTTTTCTCCTTCTCGCGCTGCTAGCCGGCTGCGTGCGGCCGCCCAGCTACGCGCCGCCCAGCCTGCCTACGCCCGCTGTCTGGAAAAACACGGCCGACAGCCTTACGGTCGCCACGCCTGCCGCAGCAGTGGCCAGCAGCACGCCGCCCACCGTGGATAATCCACCGGCCCCCGCCAGCTGGTGGACGCTCTTCAACGACCCCGGCCTTAATACCCTGGAGCAGCAGGCCACCGCCCAGAACTTCAGCTTGCAGGCCGCCCTGGCCCGCGTGGAGAGTGCCCGCGCCAACGTGCGCGTGGCCAGCTCCTACCGCTCGCCGCTCGTGACGGTGGACCCGCAGGTGTACCGCTCGCGGCTGTCGGCGCTGCGGCCGCTGCCGTTTCCGGTGGCGACCAGCAGCGCGGGCGTGGTCCAGACGCAGTTTTACGTGCCCATCAATGCCAGCTACGAATTCGACGTGTGGGGTCGCATTCGCGGCAGCATCCGCGCCGCCGAGGCCGATGCCCAGGTGCAGGAAGCCAACCACCGCACCGTGCTGCTTTCCCTCACCGCCGATGCCGCCACCTACTATTTCGGCATTCGGGGCCTCGATGCGCAGCTGCTGGTACTCGACACCGCCCGCCTCGACCGCCAGCACAGCCTGGCCCTGACCCGCGCCCGCTACCAGGCCGGTGTGGACAATGAGATTGCCGTGCACCGCGCCGAAACCGAGCTGGCCAACGTCGACGCCAGCGTGCTCGAAACCCGCCGCCAGCGCCTGGGCCTCGAAGCCTCGCTAGCAACGGTGCTGGGCCAGCCGGCCAGCGGTTTCGCGGTGGCCCCGCTGCCGGGTCCGTTGGCCGCGCCCGCCGTACCAGCCTCGCTGCCCGCGGCCCTGCTGGCCCGGCGGCCCGACTTGCAGCAGGCCGAGCGCCGCCTGGCCGCCGCCAGTGCCCGCATCGACGTGGCCAAACTCACCCGCCTGCCCACCGTGCGCCTCAACGGCTACCTCGGGCCGCAAAGCGCCCACCTGGGCGACCTGGCCCGGGTGTCTGACAACTACACGTACTACCTGGGCGGCGGGGTGAGCATTCCCGTCTTCAACGGCGGCCGCAACCGTGCTAACGAGCAGGTGGCCCGCGCCGAGTCGGAAGCCCTGGTGGCCGACTATCGGCAGGCCGCCCTGGCAGCGTTTCAGGAGGCAGAAACCAGCCAGGCCGATGTGCGCCAATATCAGGCCCAGGTGGCGGCCCGTCAGCGCGCCTACCGCGCCGCCCGACTGGCCAGCGCCCTCACCAAGGAGCGCTACCGCGCCGGCCTCACTACCTACTTTGAAGTGGTGGATGCCGACCGCCAAACCCTCGACGCGGCCACCCTGCTCACCCAGGCTCAGAGCAACCTCCTGGGGGCTAGCGTGGCGCTGGTACGGGCGCTGGGCGGCGGCTGGGAATAGCGGCCAAATCAACAGATTTCCTACGGATTTCTACGTTCTCGCTTTTTCAGCGGGTACTTTTTTTGATAGAAATCTTCTTGAAATCAGCTATTTATAATTTGCGGCAAAATCTAATGTGACGTTTATGTTACGTAGCCGTAGTACTGGTGAGTAGCTTTTTCTAATTTATCATTTTTCATTAATGCGTTCCTTCATTTTGACTCGATTCGCAGCCGCCGCGCTGCTGCTGAGTAGCCTGCCCGCTTACGCCCAACTGCCGGCAACCGCGCCTTCCGACACCACCAAAAAATATGAGAATCCGAGGGGCGTTTCCGCGCCGGGACATGCTCCTTTCTTCAAAAGCAAGCTGTTCAGGGCGGTGGCTATTCCGGCCGTGCTGATAACCTACGGGGCCATCTCGGCGCAGGGCGATGCGGGCATCAACCACAGCGAGCGCGCCTTCGTGGAGAAGCAGTTCCGCCCGGTAAGCACGGGCTTCGACAACACGCTGATTATCGCGCCTTATCTCGAGCTGGCTGCCGTGGCCATTGCCGGGGTCGAGTCGCGCAACGACCGCATCAACACCCTGCTTATTATCGCCAAAGGCGAGGCCATTATGCTGGCCTCCACGTTCGCCGTTAAGTACCTGCGCGGCGAAGCCCGGCCCGACCTTTCCGACAACCTCTCTTTCCCGTCGGGCCATACGGCCCAGGCATTTCTGGCGGCCAGCATCGTGCACACCGAGTTCCGCGACAAAAGCCAGTGGTACGGCGTGGGGGCATATACCATTGCTACCAGCGTGGCCGCCCTGCGCATGATTAACGACAAGCACTGGCAGAGCGACGTGGTGGCCGGCGCGGGCTTTGGCATCCTCTCCGCCCACTTAGCCTACCTCAGCCACCGCAACCGCTGGGGCCGCAAGTCCATTGGCCGCGACATTGGCATGTCTCCCACATATTTCGGCAACGGCACCCCCGGTTTCTCCCTCACCTGGCGGCCAACTAAGTAGACGCTTCGCTTAATGAGGAATGAGGAATGAGGAATGAGGAATGAGGAATGAGGAATTTCGGCCTCATCAGCCCAATTTCCAATTCTTCATTCCTCATTCTTCATTCCTCTTAAGCGTAGCGTCCACCCAAACGGGCACCG
>JANXMN010000119.1 GCA_025354605.1 Hymenobacter sp.
GGAGACGCGCGCCAGCAGGGGGAAACCAGTAGGCAGCGCGTCGGAGACGCGCGCCAGCAGAAGAAGCGCGCCAGCAGAAGAAGCGCGCCAGCAGAAGAAGCGCGCCAGCAGAAGAAGCGCGCCAGCAGAAGAAGCGCGCCAGCAGGAGAAGCGCGCCAGCAGGGGAAGCGCGCCAGCAGGGGAAGCGCGCCAGCAGGGGAGCAGAAACGCGACCCTTACACCATTTCTGCTTACTCCGCCGTGAGGGCCGCCACCACTTCCGCGCGGGGCAGCACCTTCTCCTCGCCGGACTGCATGATTTTTACCTTCACTACGCCCTGGGCCACTTCTTCCGGCCCCATGATTAGCACCAGCGGAATGCCCTTGGCATCGGCGTACTTGAACTGCACGCCTAGTTTTTTGGCATCGGGGTACAGCTCGCTGGGGATGCCGGCGGCGCGCAGCTCGGCCAGCAGGGGCAGGGCGGCCTGGGGGCTGGCCGCGTCGAAGTGCGTGAGCAGGCAGCGGGTGGGGGTTTCGCTGGTCTGGGTGAACAAGTCCAGCGCCTCCAGGCAGTCGTAGAGCCTATCCACGCCAAACGAGAAGCCCACGCCCGACACCCCCGGCAGGCCAAACGAGCCGGTGAGGTTGTCGTAGCGCCCGCCGCCGCTCACGCTGCCCATCTGCACGTTGTTAATTTTAACCTCGAAAATGCAGCCCGTGTAGTAGGAGAGGCCCCGCGCCAGGGTGGGGTCGAATTCGAGCCGTTCGAACTGCTTGAAGTTGGAGGCGATAAGGAGTTCTTGGACTTCGCTTAATTCCCGAATTCCCCGCGTGCCATCGGCGGAATCACCCAACCCGAAGGCTTGCAATTGATTCAGTTTGTCACTATAGTCGCCGCTGATACCCAGCAGCTCAAACAGTCGTCCAACCGCCGCATCCGAAAAGCCCCTTTCGGTCAGCTCTTTGGTAACGCCGTCCACACCAATTTTATCCAGCTTATCAATCGTTACCAGTAAATCGGTTTCACTGCCTTCGCCCAACGCCTCGTGCATGCCGCGCAGGATACCCCGGTGGTTGATTTTGATGGTGAAGTCGTGCAGCCCCAGCCCGCCGAGCACCTGGGCCATCATGAGCACGATTTCCGCTTCGCAGAGCAGCGAGTCGGTGCCCACCACGTCGGCGTCGCACTGGTAGAACTCGCGGTAGCGGCCGCGCTGGGGGCGGTCGGCGCGCCACACGGGCTGCATCTGGTAGCGGCGGAAGGGGAAGGTGAGGGTGCCCCGGTTCATGGCCACGTAGCGGGCGAAGGGCACGGTCAGGTCGTAGCGCAGGCCTTTTTCGGCCACTTTGGGCAGCATCTTCCGGCTGCCCTCGGCCAAATCTTCGGCCGTCACGTCCTTGGCGAAATCGCCGGAGTTGAGCACTTTGAACAGGAGCTGGTCGCCCTCGTCGCCGTATTTGCCCGTCAGCACCGAGAGGTTTTCCAGGGTCGGGGTTTCGAGCGGGGCGTAGCCAAACTGCTCGAAGGTGCGGCGGATAATGTTGAAAATGTGCTGGCGGCGGGCCACCTGGGCGGGGCCAAAGTCGCGGGTGCCCTTCGGAATACTAGGTTTCTGCATAACGGGGCAAAGGTAGGGGCTTGGCGGCCCGGCAATGAAACCCGCCCCGCCGGCATGACTTCGCGGGTGTCACATAAATAACAGTTAATAGTAAATTTGTGACATCTGGTGTCACAAATCAATAGTTACCAAATAAAAATGTGACAATCACTGTCACATGTTGCTACTTGCATAAAAAATGTGACAATCTGCATTCACGCTCAACTTTTTCCATCATGCACCATCACAAATCCAATCTGCGGGCCGTCCGCACCCATTTCGGCCTCAACCAGATTGAGCTGGCTCACTACCTGGGCATCGACCGCAGCCTGCTGGCCCACGCCGAAGCCAACCGCCGGCCCTTGCCCATCACCGCCACCTGGCGGCTCGTGCCGCTGCTGAGCCTGCTGCCCCCGCCGCGCGGCACTGCCTCGCCCGACCCGCTGCCTCCCGACCCGGCCGAGGCCACCCCCGAAACCCTCGATGCGCTGCAATGGCGGCTGCGGGTATGCCGCCACGAAGCCAATATGCTCGACTTTAAGCTGGGTCGCCAGCTACCGCGCCTGCTGGCGGCCCGGCACCGGCGGGTGCTGCCCAAGCTGCTGGCCGCCCTGCCGCCCCAGCCGCCGCTGCCCGCCCTCCTGGACATAGGCCCGCCCCCCGCCGGCTGGGCCGACCGCCAAGCTGCCGATGCCGCCCAGGACCTGGTCCGCTTCGGCCAGCAGGCCCGCGCCCTACTCGAAGCCCGCCGGGCCGGCCTGCTGGCCGAAGCCGCGTACCTGGCCGAAGTATTGGGAGAGGCTCAAACGACGTAGATGACGGGGCTTGCCCCCGCCCGCCGCGTGCACGACTGTACTTGAATCGCACAGACAGGTGGGGCAAGCCCTGAATGCGGTTGAATGACCGTGCTTGAATCGTTTACGCGATGGGCGGGGGCAAGCCCCGCCCCTACGTCGTTCAATAATGCCCCCGAACTCAAAAAGCCCCGCCGCCGGACCAACCGACAGCGGGGCTTCCCACAAAAGAACTGACAACGGTTAGTCCTTTTTAAACTCGAACTCTTTGCCGCCCTGCTTGAGCTTGAAGGCCGGGTTGGCCGCCTCGAACTCCATCCGAATGCCGGCTTCGTCGAATTTGAATACGTCTTTGCTCACCGCCACCAGCGTGAGGGGGGGCTGGCCGGTGGCCTGGGCCTTGAGGCTGGTGCCGTCCTTGGTCACTACAATTTTCAGGGGCATCTGGGCGCTGCTGTAGCTGCCGGCGTAGCGGTCGAGGTCGGCCGGGGCGGGGGTGAAGCTGGTGGGCAGGGCCTCGGGCTTCAGGGCCACGCGGGCATCGCGGTTGGCCAGCGCCCAGCCGGTGTGGAAGATGAGCTGGTCGCGCCGGGCCATGGCCGGGAAGTCAATCAGGGCCACGTCGTCGGTGGCTTTGTGGTACTGCGGGTGCAGGCCGCTGGTATAAAAGATAATCGGCACGTTGTGCTTGGCGAAGTTGTAGTGGTCGGAGCGGTAGTACACCTGCTCGGGGTCGTCTTCGGCGTTGTACTTGTAGTCGATGGCCAGCGGGTTGTACTGCTGGTTGGTGGCTTCGCTCAGGGTGTTGAGCTCGGTGCTCAGGCGGTCGGCACCCACCAGGTAGAGGTAGTCGCCCTTGCCCTGGTGCAGGCTATCGACGCGGCCCACCATGTCGATGTTGAGGTCGGTCACGGTCTTTTCGAGCGGGAAGATGGGGTGGTCGGTGTAGTACTTCGAACCCAGCAGGCCCTCCTCCTCGCCGGTGTTGGCCAGGAACAGGATGCTGCGCCGCGGCCCGTGGCCTTCTTTTTTAGCCTGGGCGAAGGCGCGGGCCATGGCCAGCACGCTCACCGTGCCCGAGCCGTCGTCGTCGGCCCCGTTGAACACCACGCCGTTCTTGACGCCGAGGTGGTCGTAGTGGGCCGAGAGCACCAGCACTTCGTCCTTCTTATCGGTGCCTTCGAGGTAGCCCAGCACGTTTTCGGTGTTCAGGGGCTCGGTTTTTTGCGCCAGCTGGACGGTAGCGGCAGCCGGCTTGAAGGGGCTCGCAATGGCCTTGCCGGCCGCGCCCACGGCCTGCCGGTACTTGTCGAGGCCGGCCGGCGTGGTGCCCAGCAAGGCCGCCCCCATCGCGGGCGACACCAGCAGTACGTTCAGCCCATGGTGGGGCTTGGCGTCCGGAAACGTTAAATCCACCTGGCTGAGAATATCATCGTAATCGGTAGGCACCTTGGCAAACGCGGCGGCCGACGGCAGCACGAGCACCACGGTGCGGGCCTTCATCGGGAACACCACGGCCTGCCGGGCCATCAGGCCCTTCATGCCGGTGGCGGCATAGTCACTGGACTTGCCGTCGGCCCCAATCAGCGACTTTCCGGCGGCGGTAGTGGGCTCGCCCAGCAGCATCACTACGTCCTTGCCGGTGTAGTCGGGCTTGGCGGCGAAGTCGGAGTACTTTTCTTCCCGAATGCCGAAGCCCGCGAACACCGGCTGCACCGCCGTGGCGGCGGCAAAGGTTTTATCCACGCTGAAGGTGTAGAAGTCGCGGTTGGCCACGAAGGCTTTGCCGCCTACTTTCACGGTGCTGGCCGCCTCATCGAGCGAAGTGCGCACCATGCTGAAGTGCTGGATGTAGGGGTTGTCGGAGCCGGCTACGGGGCCGGTGAGGCCGTCGGCCGCGAAGGCTTTGGCGAGGTAGTCGGCGGCCATTTTCTGGCCCTTCTTGCCGGTTTCGCGGCCTTCGTAGGCATCCGAAGCCAGCACGTCGAGGTCGGTTTTCAGCCCTTCGGCCGTGATGGTGGCCGCGTAGGGCAGCGACCAGTCGGTGGCCGGCGTGGCGGCCGGGGCGGGCGCGGCCGGCATTTCGGTGCGGCCGGGCTTCACTTTGATTTTGACTTTGCCCGGCCCCGGCGTTTGGGCGGCCAGCGGCCCGGCCACGAGCAGGCCGGCGAGGGTCAGGTACAGAGAGGTTTTCATGAGAAAAAAAAGGTGAGGTGAGAGAAAAGGGTGCAGAAGAAAAGATGAGGGATGCAGAAAAAGGTGAATCGGGGCAATAGAGCAAACATTACAGCAGCGCGGCCTGCGCAGCGGAGGATGGTGGCTGTTGGTGCTTAGTGCGCGGCCTGCGCCAGCAGCACCGGCCCGGCGGCGGAAGTCAGCGGCTCGGTGGCGGCCGGCGCATCCTTCACGCCGCGCACTATCAGCCACAGGCACAGCCCAAACTCGCCCACGAAGGACACCAGCATGAAGTAGGGAAACCAGGGGTTGGCAAAGTGCCGCGATAAAAACAGCACCAGCGAGTTGCCCAGGTAGCTGACTCCGGCCAAGGCGTAGAGCACCCCGAATACCCGTGGCACCAGCCCCGACCGGTACAGCAGCCGGCCGATAATGAGGCAGTAGAAAGCAAAGAAGAACAGTCCGATGCCGTACCCCATCGCCTGCAGGTTGAGCGAATGCAGGGCCAGGGCCGCCCGCTGCGCCACCGGAAAGGCGGCGAGGTAGGCGTCGGTGTCGCCCCAGAGCAGCGGCGACAGCTGATTGAGCAGGTTAGCGGCAATCACGGCCGTTTGCACGAGCACGAAAAACATGGCCAGCTGCGCCAGGTACTTGCCGTAGGGTTTCAGCAGCACGTACATGATGAGCACGCCGGGCAGGCCCACGGCGAAGTTGCAGAGGTCGGCCACAAAGCCCGCCCGGTACAGCATTTCCGCCTGCTGAATGTGCTGGAGCGTGGCCAGGGCATCGCCCGGCACCCGCAGCGCCTGCCGCACGAATACTTCGGCAAACAGCCCGGTACCGATGACGACGAGGTAAAGCAGGCCGGCGATGCGGGCAAGTTTGTTGTTCGGACTCATCAGGAGGGAGAGTAAAAGGGGACGAGGTAGTTGGGGCATATGTAGTGAAGCAAAAGAACGTCATGCTGAGCGCAGCCGAAGCATCTCGCGTGCAGTAGTAATCAATTAGTGGTGGCCAGCGAGATGCTTCGGCTACGCTCGGCATGACGGTCCTTTCGTGACCCTTTGGCGTAACTCAGCCGCCGAAGCCGCCACCGCCCTGGGGCGCGGCCTCGATGCGGCCGGCTTTGGCCTTGCTGGCCCCAATGTACCAGGTGAAGCCTACCCAGGCCACGCGGCTTTCATCTTTCAGATAGCGGTAGCTGCTCAGCGCGTCGGTGTTCACTTCGGAGCGTTTCTGCTGGGTGTTGAGCACGTCGCTCAGGCGCAGGGTGAGGGCGGCGCGGTCGGAGAACAGGCGCTGGCGCAGGGCCAGGTCGAATTGTCCCTGGGGCAGCTGCCGGCCCTGGGCCGTAATCTCGGCCGAGCGCACATTGCCGCTCACCTGCAGGTCGAGGGTGTGGTGAATGGTGAAGTTGTTGGTGAGGCGCAGGCTGCCCACCAGGCCCTGGCGGTTGGTGCCGAGGCCGTTGCTGGCAATCTGGGCGCGGTAGAGCGAAGCGCTGCTGTTCAGGCGCCACCATTTGGCCAGCGGCTGGCTCAGGCTGAACTCGGCCCCGAGGTTGGTGGTGGTGCCCACGTTCTGGTAGGTTTCGGCGGTGATGAGGCCCGCGCCGGGGCCGGCCAGGCGGGTGGCCAGCGTATCGACAGCGCGCAGGCGCTGGATGGCATCGGTGGTGATGCGGGCAAAGAGCGTGGTGGTGAGCGTGGCCTGGCCCAGGGTCAGCTGCTGGCCCAGCTCGATGTTGTGGCTGTATTCGGGCATGAGGCGGGGGTTGCCGAGGCGGTAGCTGCGCGGGTCCTGGTAAATGGCCAGCGGCAGCTGCTCCATAAAGTTGGGGCGGTTCAGGCGGCGGGCGTAGCTCAGCTGCACGCGGTTCTGGCCGGCTTCCTTGCCCAACTCGCGGCTGATGGTGGCCGAGGGGAAGAAGTTGAAATAGTTCTGGGCCAGGCTGCCGCGCTGGGCAATACCCGCGCCGCCCACAATGGTGCCGGCGTTGTGGGTCAGCTCGCCGCGCAGGCCCACCTGGGCGCTCCACTGCTTGCCCAGGGGGCGCTGAAAGGTGACGTAGCCGGCGGGTACCACTTGCTCAAACGTGTAGCTGAGCGAGCGGGCGGGGTCGTTGGTAAAGGGGCTGTTGGCCAGCTCGCTGGTGGCGTAGCCGAAGCCGTTGGAGCCCCGCGTGGCCTGGCGCTCGAACTTCACGCCGGTTTCGAGGCGGCCCTTGCCGGCGGCCAGCGGGTGCACGTAATCTACCTGCCCAAACTGGATGTTGCCCACCAAGTCGAGCTGCTGGCGGGTGCCCGGCTGGGGCACGGTCGGCGAGCCGGCCTCGGCAAACTGGCGCTGCACCACCGGCACCGTGGCATCGATGCGCACGCCGCCGAAGTTGGCGGTCAGCTCGCGGCCTTCCTGTTTGTCCCAGGCGCGGCGGTAGCTGCCCGAGTATTCTACCAGGTTCACCTTCACGTCGAGGTCCTGGCGGCCACGGGTATTCAGCACGGTACCGTTGTTGGTCTGCTGGGTCAGCTGCTGGCTTTCGCCCTCGGTGTTGCGCTCGGTGCCGGGCTGCACGCTCAGGCTCAGGCTCTGGTTGTGGGGCAGCTCAATGTCGGCCCCCACGCTTAGGCTGTGGTTGGCGTGCCGCTCGCGGCCACTCGCGCTCTGCGTGGTCTGCACCGTGCTCAGGCCCTGGGTTCCCATCAGGCGGGCGGTTTGCTCGGCATGGCTGTGGTTCTGGTAGGTCACGTCGCGGCCGTCGTAGGCCGCCTGCCAGGTGATTTTGCCCTGCTTGCGGCTCACACTCAGGCCGGCGCTGTACTTGTCCTGGGTGCCCACGTTCAGCACGGCGGTGCCGTTGGTGCCGTCGCGGTGGTCTTTCTTGGTAATGAGGTTGATAACCCCGCCGCCGCCCGAAGCGTCGTACTTCGCCGAGGGGTTGGTAATCACCTCCACCTGGGCAATGCGCGAGGCCGGAATCTGGTCGAGGCGCGGGCCGCCGGCTCCGCCGTTGCTCACCCCGGCCGGCTTGCCGTCGATGAGAATGGTCAGGTTCGACGTGCCGCGCATGCTCACCGTGCCATTGGCATCCACGCTCACCGAGGGCACGTTCTGCAGCACGTTAGCCGCCGTGCCGCCGATGCTGCCCAGGTCCTTTTCCACGTTGATGACGCGCTTGCCCAGCTCTTCCACCACGGTGGCTTTCTGGGCCGTCACCACCACCTCGCCCAGGCGGGTAGCGGCCGCGGCAGCCATCTCAAAGGTCGGAAACTCGATGGCCGGCGCGCTGGCCGTCAGGTTAAAGCGGCGGCGGAACACGCGGTAGTTCAGGTCCTGCACGCGTAGCAGGTAGGTGCCGTAGGGCAGGTTCAGGGCCTTAAAGCCGCCCTGCTCGCTGGTTTGGGCCACGGCTACGAAGGTGGAGTCGGCCGCCCGCAGCAGCAGCACATCGGAAAAAGGCACGGCCTGGCCGGTGCCGGCTTCCACGAGGCGGCCACTCACGCGGCCCTCGTTGGCCGTTTGGGCCGATGCCAGCCCGGTAGTCAGCAATAGCGCGGTGGCGACGCCCAGAATCCGGCGGCCGGCAGCAGAATCAGCGAAAGAAGTGAACAAGGTTTTCATGGTGCAGGAAAATGAGGTGAGGACGGGCGAGGGGCGGCTCAGGTCCGGCAGCGGCCGCGGTTCCGCTGGGGAGTTGAGGATGCCCGGGTCCGTAGCCCCGGTGAGTGAAGTGTCTGGGCAGGTAGCGGGTCGTCGCCGGTACAGGCTTTAGGCAGCTACTTTGCTTTCAACAGAACAAATGTATGATAGGTACTTTGTAACGCAAGGTACTGGTTGAATAATTTTCTGTTAACCCGAAAGGTTGTTAAGGCAAAAACCTGAAAATCAGGGACCAGAGATTGTAAAATATTTTCTCTGGCGAGGCAGAAAACCTTGCAGCCCGGAATTCAGACTTCGGGATGGCAGATGCAGGCCCGGTAAATCGGGTTGCCCGGGGGCTGAAAAAAGAGAGCCTCCGCCTGAAAAGGTTGGGGTTGGGGCAGCTTAGTAACTGCTGTTACGCAGTGGCTGCTGGCGCGCGTCTGCGACGCGTGCCGACTGGTTTGGCGTGTCCAGACGCCCGAGGCGCGCCGTTCGGGGGGCGGGCAACGGCCGCGTCCGAGACGCGAAACCAACCGGCAGCGCGTCCGAGACGCGCGCCAGCAACTGCCTGCGTACACAGCAGGTAGTAACTCAAGTTGTAGACTTTTGAACGTTAGCCCCAGCGGGGCGACATATCGGTGGTAAAGGTTCCGTGAAGCACAGCACAGCCCCAGCGGGGCGACATTCGATGAACGAGTGCCGCCCCACTGGGGCTGTGCTGGCCAAAAACCAATAGACTTATTACCGATACGTCGCCCCGCCGGGGCTAATGTCCGGTTCTCCGCAACTTATGCTTGGTAGCAGCGTGGACTCTGCGAGTCCGCGCGTTAGAGCTACTGTCCAACGATACCACGCGCGGACTCGCATCCAGAATTGAGAGCCACTTTTGAGAAATTAGGTATATCGCTGAAAGAACAAAAGCGTTTGTTGAACGTTAA
>JANXMN010000472.1 GCA_025354605.1 Hymenobacter sp.
AGCTTGTAGCTGAGCACGAACAGCACGAGCATGGTCAGAAACAGGGCCGTCATGAGGTCCACGTAGCTGGGCCAGAAGAAGTCCTTGTTCTCTTTCATATCAGAACGCCATGCTGAATCAAAACGTCATGCTGAGCGGAGCGCAGCGCAGCCGAAGCATCTCGCTTGTGGTAGTAACTCAATCGTTGATGCATAATTAATTAGTGGTGGCACGCGAGATGCTTCGCTACGCTCTGCATGACCGTTTACATGAAGCAAGAATGCATGCCTACTTCTTGCCCAGCACCGTGCGCTGAAACCAGTTCGGCCGGGTGATTTCCTCCAGTACCTTGTTGGTCCGGTCTACCTGCTGCAGAAGCTGCTGCTGGAGTTGGGCATCAGTCAGCAGCCGGGCTTCCATGCGCTGCATGGCCTGCGCGGATAAGGCGGCCTGGCGCTCCTGGAGCACGTTGAGGTCCTTTTGCTGGGCCGGGAGCTGGGTGAAGGGGTTGAGGTACTCGGTGATTTTCTGGTAGACATTGTCCTGGTTGAGGCGGCGGAAGTGCTGCTGCCACTGCTCGTGGGCGGCGCTGGCCTCCTTTTGCAGCTCCTGCAGACGGCCGTCGAGTTCGGCGTCCATGCGGTGCACGCCCTCGCTCACGCCCTGGCGGATTTGCGCGCCCAGGTCGGCCAGCAGCTTGCCGTGCTGGCTGAAGAATGCCACCTGCTGGCGCAGGGCATCGTCGTGCTGCTGCAGGTATTGCGGCACGCTGGCCAGGCCCTGCTCCAGGGCGGTGAGGCGGCTGAGCAGCGCGCCGATGGTCTGGGCGGCTTCGTTGCTGTGGACCACGGTGGTGTTCAGGGCCTGCTGGTAGCCGAGAAATTTCTCGAAGGTCTGCGCGCTCTCATCCACCCTATCGAACACCTTGATGGTGGCATTGGCCAGCTCCGAGTAGCCGATTTTCTCCAGCTGCTCCAGGAAGCGCTTCTGCACGCTCACGTTCTCGGTGATGCTGGCGATGAGGGGTGTAAACTCGTGAATCTTGCTGAAAAAGTCGTTCTGAATCTGACTGAAAAACTCGGCGTTGAAGGTATCGAGCACCGATTTCAGGTTGCTCATGCCGGCCTGCATGTCGGAGTTCAGCTTGGGCAGCAGGGCCTTTTGCAGGAAGGTGTAGTAGGCATTCTTGTTCCGGTCGCGCACGGCGCGGGCCTGCTTCAGCAGCTGGTTGCCGGCCAGGGTGAAGGCGAGGCCGAATAGGCTGCCAATCATGGCAATGAGCACGCCGCCGAGGAAACGCTGCACGTCGCCGTTGCTGAACGAGGTGTCGGTATTCGGGTTGGCCGTGACGTCGGCAAACGGGTTGCCCACCAGCGCCACCAACCCGATAATGGCCCCGGTGAAAGTGCCCAGCAAGCCCAGGTACAGCGGCGTGGTTATCTGGGCCTGAATCTCGTCGTCGAGGGCCTCGGCATGGCGCTCGGAAATATCCTTGAGAATGCCAAAATCGGCGGCCGCGCCCCGGTTGTTCAGCAGGTACTCGTTGGTGTCGGTGATAATCTGGCCGAACTCGGGCGAGGCATCGCGGGTCAGCAGCGCGTCGTACCGCACGTCGAAGTTCTTTTCGGGCTGGGCGGCGGTGAAGGCAATGGGCTGCACGGCCACCGCGCCCGCCACCGGGTACATGGCGGCCACCCGCGCCACCAGCTGGCGGTTGTGCCAGAACACATAGCCCTGCCAGGCCACCAGCGCCAGAATCAACAGTATTTCAAGTAAGAGCATAGCACAGATTTACCGCGAAGGTAGAGACGCCCATTTGCAGCGCGCCGTTGAACGAACCAGAACGTGATGCAAAGTGAACGTCATGCCTCGGCTACGCTCGGCATGACGTTTATTAAATCCTCGGTTGCTCGCCTAGCTCAACGCGATTTCCGCCTTCTGCACCACGTGCCAGGCGTCGTCGCGCTTTTCCAGCCGGCCGGGCTTCAGGTTTCGGATGGCGGTGAACTGCTCGGTGGGCGGCAGCTCAAACTGAAAAAACTCCTTAAGCTCGCGCACCCCGTTGCCAATAATGCGTGACTGGTCGGCCTGGGGGCTAAACGAAAACTGCGCCGTTTCGGCGGCCGCGTGGGGCAGGGTGATGAGCAGCGGCATCTGCGGCAGCGGGTTGGGGCTGAGCTTGCGGTGCTCGATACTGGGCACGTCGGGGGCCGGAGCATAATAGTGCGCGGGGCCGTTGCTCACCGCCGGAGCCGCCGCTTCGGCTGCCGGGGCCACGGCGGGTGCATCGGCATCGAGCAGCTCCTGAATGGCGGGCGGCGTGGACGTGGGCGCGGGCCACTCGACGGTTTGGCCGGGCTCCAGCGGTTGGTTCTCGTCAGCGGGCGGTATGGGGGGCGTATTGGGGTTCATAGCGGAAGAACGATGAGGCACCTGCGGCCACGCCTCAGGCGGTTTGGCAGCGGCGCTACGGGAGTTAAAATTCGGCTTGTTTTTCTTGTTGGCCGTCGACGATTTACCAGCCGGCCTCGGAGCACCCTGCACTTCGCGCAGCGACTGAGCCGTCACGCTTTTGACCGAGCCTTCCGCAGCACCTCGTACCGGCACCGACACAGCCCCGGAAGCAGCTGGGCCAGCTGCCCCCCCAGGTGATTTCCACACGTTTTGGGCGGCCTCCCGGCGGGGCGGGCCGGCCGGAATCTCCGGCACGGCATCCGCCAGTGGCCGGGCCGCTCCTTCCGGCTTTGCCGACCGCCGCGCCCACAGCCACGCGCCCAACACCCCAATGACTACCCCACCCAGCACTGCCCACACCGTGTTCCAGCCGGACGCCGGCGCGGTAGTCACCGGCGCGGAAGTCACCGTCGTCGAAGTCGCCGTCGAATCAGGACCGGGCTTGGTGGCCACGGTTTCCACGGCTCCCTGCGCCCGCGCCACCGGGCTGCCGCCCAGCGCCAGTAGTAGCGAGAGCAGCAGCAACGGCCGGCTGCCCACCCTGGGGAAGCCAGCCGGCTGGAGCAGGCGCAGCCGCGGGCTAGTTGAGCGGCTGCGCGTCATGAAGCACCTTGGATAGCTCATACAGGGCGTTTTTAAACGGCAGGAAGAACAGGGTTTCCGGAATCGTGTCGCCGTCGCGCAGCACGTCGGCATACTGCTGCCGGTAGAGGTTGAAAGAGTCGCCGAGGCTGCGCTCCAGCGTTTGCATCACCAGGCCCTGGTCGTTTTTCACGCCCAGGTCGGCCTGCACCCGCTTCAGCTCGGGGTCTTCGAGCAGCAGCTTCAGGCAGGCACGGGCGTTGCTGAGCACGGCCTGCTTGATTTCGTCGGTGACGGCGGCCGCTTCGAGGTGATGCTCGCCTTTGTCAGCCTGCGGGTTTTCGGCATCGGGCAGCCCACCCACGGGGCGTACCAGGGGCGGGTCCTGCGGAATCTGGCCGGTGGCGAGCACGCCGCCGTTGGCGGTGGTTTGCTTGGGGTCGTCGGCCAGCTTGATGCGGAAATCGGCCGGCACGGTCTGGCCGGTGGCTTTCTCCATGATGAGGCGGGCCAGTTTTTCCACCGGCTGCAGGTTGGAGCCGGCCGCCAGCAGACGCACGTAGAGGCTGCCGCGCCCCGTGAAGCACAAGTAGCGCGGCAG
>JANXMN010000481.1 GCA_025354605.1 Hymenobacter sp.
GCAGGCGCACCACCGCGGCCGCCGTGCCTAAGCTCCGGCCACCCACTACAATGCGCCCATCGGACTGAAGCAACAGGCGGTTAGTGCCGTTAAAGCCCAAACCTGAAGATGCGAAACTGTTATCGAGGGCACCGGTTGCCAGCAAGCGTTGCACCGAGTTGAAGTTGAGCACCAGCAGGCGTCCATCGGGTTGCAGGGCCAGGTCGACGGGCGCTCCCAACACATTTACGGCCCCTTGGTAGGTGCCATCCAGAGTGCCATCGGTATTGAAACGAGCCAACTGGTTTACCGCTTGCCCGTTAATTTCACTGAAGCTGCCGCTGGCAATGAGCTTGCCGTCGGCCTGCCGGACTACGTTTGCAATTGAGCCAAGAGATTGAAACGTAGGCGTGAATGAAGTATCCAAGCTGCCATTGGTATTCAGTTGAACAAGCGCATTATTGGCCGCACTGCCCAATATGTAATTACGCCCAGCTACCAGGAGCTTGCCGCTACTCAGCAGCGTCATGGAATACAGGTTGAAGCCGGTGATGTTAGGCGCAAACGTGGGGTCAATACTCCCGTTAGAGTTCAGGCGGATAACCGGCAGGTTGCTTGCGCCATCGTGGAAGGCCACCAGGAGTTTGCCGTCAGTTTGAATTTCAATTCCCTGGGCGTAGTAGGAATAAACCGAGCCAGCACTAATAGTTGACGGGACATTAAAGGAGTTGTCCCGGCTGCCATCGGCATTAAGCCGCACCAGTCCAGGAGTATTACCGTCCAGATACCCCGCAACCACAATTTTTCCATCGGGTTGCACCGCGAAATTATCCACGCCAGCCAAGGCTGGCAGGTCTGGTACGAACGTATTATCCAAGCTGCCATCGGCGTTGAGCCGCGCCATTCCATTCCGGCCTCCACCATTATAGGCGGTAAAGTAGCCGGCAATCAGAATTTTGCCGGTTGGCAGTAGGGCCGAAGTGCCGATATAGTCGTCGGCACCGCTGCCGGAATTGAAAGTGGCATCGACGCCTCCTGAAGCGTTTAGCCGCACGATGTTGTTAACGGCCACACCATTAAAACTGTTGAACCCACCCGTGGCCAGCACCTGCCCATTGGGTAGCGGCAGGGAAAAATCGACCGATGAGCCCGGCGAAGCAGAGTTGGTCCCGACTCCGGTGTCGAAGCTGGCATCAGGGGTGCCATCGTTATTCAGCCGAATGATAGAATTTCGGGTAATTCCGCCAACCGTAAATGACGAAGTTGTAAATGAGGTGAGCAGTAGCTGCCCGGTGCTGGTTTGGGCCACGCGGTATACCTGGCTGGTGGTGCCCACGTTTTGCTGGAAAGTGGCATCAATTGTTCCGTTGGCATTGAAGCGAATCAGCGGCGCGGAGGTAGCCCCATTGACGCGGGAATAGGAGCCGGTAACGACTTTCTTGCCATCGGTTTGCTCAAAAGCTGAATACACCAGCCCTGCTGCGTAAAGCGACGTGCGAGTGAAGCTGGGGTCTAGCGCCTGCGCAATAGCTTGCATCGGCTGAAGGCAACTGGTCAGGCAACCGGCTAAGATGATGAGTTGATTTTTTTTCATAAAAGAGGGGGAAAGAAAAAACTGAAAAATTGGAGTTATCAGGAAATAATTTGCTTCTGGAAAGGCAAATGATTTTTACACTTCCGGAAACAGTAAATTTTACTTGGTCGACCAGTCAATTCGTAACCGTACTCTGCTTAGAGGCTGGGGCATTCATGAATGGCTGGGTAAAGATAGCCGATGAACTTCCAGTGGTTTTGATGAAATCGAACGGCTTATTTTCAGGCCTTTGCCCACTTCACACCAACGCAAACTTCTTCCCCGGCAGCGCCCGCACCACCCCCCGAAACTCCAGCCCCAGCAGTAGCGAAGCGACGGTGTGAATCGGCAGCTGGGCTTTCCAGGCCAGCTCGTCCATCTGCAGCTCGCGGCCGGGGGTGGCGGCTAGTACGGTGAGCAGGGCAAATTCGTCGGCCGTAAAATCATCCGCCGAGTAGGAGGGGGCGGGCTTGAACTTGCCCGACTGGTGCAGGGCAGCATCCCAATTCAGCAGCTGCTCCAGGTCGCGCGGCTCGGCGTAGAGGGCCGCTTTGTTGTCGCGAATCAGGGCGTTGCAGCCTTCCGATGCCGCGGAGCCTAGGTTGCCGGGCACGGCCAGCACGTCGCGGTCGTAGCTCAAGGCCAATTCGGCGGTGATGAGCGCCCCGCCTTTGATGGCTGCCTCCACCACCACGGTCCCATCGGCCAGGCCGGCGATAATGCGGTTGCGGGCCGGGAAATTGTAGCGGTCGGGCGGTGTGCCGAAGGGGAACTCGGTGAGCAGGCCGCCCTGCTCGCGCATTTTTTCGGCGGTTTTCAGGTGCGCGTGGGGGTAAATCTTATCCAGGCCCGTGGCCATTACTCCCACCGTTTCCAGGCCTTCCTGCAGGGCGGCGCGGTGGGCCAGGATGTCGATGCCATAGGCCAGGCCGCTCACCACCAGCGGGCGATGCGGCAGCAGGCCCCGGATGATGCGCTCGGTTTGCTCCCGGCCGTAGTCGGTGGCCTGCCGGGTGCCCACCAGGGCCACAATTTTAGGGGCGTTGAGGTCGGCCGTGCCCTGGTAATAGAGGATGGCCGGCGCGTCCGGAATCAGCTTCAGGCGGCTGGGGAAGCGCTTGCTGGTATAAAAGATGATTTCGACCCCGTCCTGCTCAGCTTTCTTTAAGTCCGCTTCCGCCTTGCGGAAAGCCTTTTCGCGCTCGGCACCGGTGAGGATTTTGATGATGGCATCGCCTACGCCGGGAATGCGACGCAGCCTGCCGGGCGGCAGCATCAGCACGTTTTTGGCCGCGCCTCCGTAGCTCATCAGCTGCCGGGTAAGCTGCGGGCCGATGCCGGGTAGGAGCGTAAGGGCCAGCTCGTGGAAAAGAGTTTCGTCAGCCATGTAGCGTAAGCTTCACCTTGCGATGAGCGCAGCAAATGCTGCTTATCTGGAAGAATTTAAAATGATGGAGTGGACGACCGGCCAAGCGTCAAACTCGCAGCGCTCGTGACAAGCTAAAGCTTATGCTACAGTTCATCAGGGTCCGCCTTCCCGGCCGCTTCCACTTCCTTTTTCAGGCTCATCAGAAACGCGCGCACTTTCTCTAGGCTCTGCACCACGTCGATTTTCTCCTTTAGCTGCGGGCCTTTCTGCTTGAGCATGTCGCGCGCGCCGGGGATGGTGTAGCCGCGCTCCTTGACGAGGTGGTAAATGGTGCGGAAAATCTCGATGTCCTGGGGCGTGTAGAGGCGGTTGCCTTTCTTGCTGCGGCGCGGGCGCAGCTCGTCGAACTCGGTTTCCCAGAAGCGCACCAGCGACTCGGCCACCTTGAACTGGGCGGCTACTTCGCCGATGGTGAAGTACTGTTTCTCGATGCTGCGCTCTTTGTAGGGCATATGGCTACCTTTGCAATTCTCCCGAAAAGTACCTAAAAAAACCGCACCGGCCGCTATCTGGGCCGTTTCGTTTCTCATTCTATGTCGCTTCCCACCGCCAGCCACGTCCGCCAGCAGTTCCTCGATTTCTTCGCCTCCAAAGGCCACCACATCGTGCCCTCGGCCCCCATTGTGGTGAAGGACGACCCCACGCTGCTGTTCATCAACTCGGGCATGGCCCCGTTCAAAGACTATTTTCTGGGCAACCGGCCCGCGCCCCACAAGCGCATTGCCGACACGCAGAAGTGCCTGCGGGTGAGCGGCAAACACAACGACTTGGAGGAGGTGGGCTACGACACCTACCATCACACCATGTTCGAGATGCTGGGCAACTGGTCGTTCGGCGACTACTTCAAAACCGAGGCCATTGCCTGGGCTTGGGAGCTGCTGACGGACGTATTCAAGCTCGAAAAAGACCGGCTGTACGTGACGTATTTTGAGGGCGACGCGGCCGACAACACCGGCCCCGACACCGAAACCCAGGCCCTCTGGCGCACTTACACATCGGACGACCGCATCCTGCCCGGCAACAAGAAGGACAATTTCTGGGAGATGGGCGAAACAGGCCCGTGCGGCCCCTGCACCGAAATTCACATCGACCTGCGCTCCGACGAGGAACGCGCCGCCACGTCCGGCCGCGACCTGGTGAACGCCGACCACCCGCAAGTGGTGGAAGTCTGGAATAACGTATTCATGGAATTCCAACGCCTGGCCG
>JANXMN010000485.1 GCA_025354605.1 Hymenobacter sp.
CCCATGCCGAGGATGTCAACTTGCTCGCCCGAGTTGATGATGCCGCGCTCGATACGACCGGTGGCTACAGTGCCACGGCCCGTAATCGAGAACACGTCCTCAACAGGCATCAGGAAGGGCAGGTCGGTCAGACGGGCCGGAATCGGAATGAACGAATCCACCGCGTCCATCAGCTCGTCGATTTTCGGAACCCACTTGGCATCGCCGTTCAGGCCGCCGAGAGCCGAGCCCTGGATAACCGGAATGTTGTCGCCATCGAAGTCGTAAAACGAGAGGAGCTCGCGGATTTCCATTTCCACCAGCTCGAGGAGTTCGGGGTCATCCACCATGTCCACTTTGTTCATGAACACCACCAGCTGAGGAACACCTACCTGACGGGCGAGCAGGATGTGCTCACGGGTCTGGGGCATCGGGCCGTCGGTGGCAGCTACCACGAGGATAGCACCGTCCATTTGGGCAGCACCGGTTACCATGTTCTTCACATAGTCAGCGTGACCGGGGCAGTCAACGTGGGCGTAGTGACGGAGAACCGTCGAGTACTCTACGTGCGAGGTGTTGATGGTGATACCACGCTCTTTCTCTTCGGGGGCGTTATCAATCGAACCGAAATCGCGCTTTTCGGCCAAGCCTTTGCCGGCCAGCACCTGCGTGATAGCAGCAGTCAGGGTGGTCTTGCCGTGGTCGACGTGACCGATGGTACCGATGTTTACGTGCGGCTTGGACCGGTCGAAATTTTCTTTAGCCATTGTAAAGAGTAAAAAAAGAGGTGGTGAAGTGAATTTGAGATAAAAACGGACCGTACACGAAGAAAGCGAGACTCAGCCCCTACTGTAATAGAAAACTGTGCGTCGCTTGCCTGAGAGAACCGAGCCGGCAACCGGAATAATTCCGACTGCTGGACTTGTATTATAATCTGAGCCATTTATGGGATTTGAACCCATGACCTCTTCCTTACCAAGGAAGTGCTCTACCACTGAGCTAAAACGGCTTATTCTAAAAAAAGAGCGGGAGACGAGGTTCGAACCCGCGACCTGCAGCTTGGAAGGCTGCCGCTCTACCAACTGAGCTACTCCCGCAGATGGCATCCTACTAAAAAATGTGGGGGTAACAGGACTCGAACCTATGAACCCGAAGGAGGTGAGTTACAGTCACCCGCAATTGCCACTATGCGATACCCCCATTTTTGGTGCTCCCCGGCCGATTGCCGAGAGGCTGAATCCCTTCGTTTAGCCATTGCCGGAGCAGTAGTGTTTCGTAAGGAGTCGCAAAATTAGGGTTTTTCTGACACAAGGCAAGGGATGGCGCGAAAAAAGGCCACTCTTTTTTTACTCCACTGGCGGAACTGTCTTTTACATAAGGTTATAAAGTGCTTTGAGCCGGTCATCAGTTTCCTTCTCGCGGATATTCTGAAGGGTAACTTTTAGGCTGGGGGTGCTGGGCAGCAGCAGCGCAAGGCCATGGTAGGCACCCAAGCGTACTTCGGAACGCGGGTAGGTGCGGGCGTAGTCTTCGAGCACTTTCAGGCCCTTGTCGCGCTCTACGGGGGGAATGTTAGCCATGAGCGAACCGAAGGCCTGAAAGTAGGCATACAGGTCGGTTTCGGCCACGTCGGGCAGGCGGCGCAGGAACCAGGGATACTGGTCGAGACGGCCGTTGAGGGCGTAGAACTTGGCGATGGCCACCAGCAGCGTGCTGCTACGAGTGTTTTCGATGGCGGCCACCTGCTGCTTGGAGTTGACCTCAGGGCGCTTGGCCAAAATCTCAATGGCGGCGGCAGAAACGAGGATGGAGCTGTCGACTACGGCCGCGCCATAGATGTCGCCATAGCTGCCATCGGGGAAGGCAGAGAGGGTTTTCAGGGCTTGCACGCGCACGCGCGGGCTGGGGTCGTTGGAGGCCAGGCGCACAATGTCTTTGCGCATGCCGGTGGGTTCGGGACCGCGATAGCCGCGCAGGTGTTCGAGGGCGAGGCGGCGCACGTTCCAGAACTTGTCGTTTAGGGCGTTGCGCATCATGCTGCTCACCGGAAGCTGGTCGGTCTTGTTCTGAAGCTGGTTCAAGGCTTCGGCCTTTTGCAGGTAGCCGCGGGCGTGGTAGAACTGGAACAGCAGTTCCTCCTGGCTGCGCTCCTCGTCAAGCTGCGCCAGCAGCTGGCCTTCACTGTCGAACTTCACCAGCACAGGCTTCTGGCTGGCGGGCAGCTGGAAGGTCTGGTCGGCTTTGGTGATGGTGAGGTGGTGCTCGGTGGGTTGGTTGCTACCAGTCCAGACGGCAACGGTGACGGGCAGACGGTATACGGGCTGAAAGACGGTGTCCTGTACCTGCTGCACGCGCAGGGCCACCTGGCCGCCGGCATACGTGTGGGTGACGCGCAGCTCGGGATGGCCGCGGCGCAGAAACCACTGGTCGAAAAACCAGCCTAAATCTTCGCCGGTGGTGGCTTCGAAGGCTTCGCGCAACTTGGAGATTTCGACGGCGGAGAGCTTGTTCTGGGTGAGGTAGCGGTTGAGGGAAGCGTAAAATGCGTCGTCGCCCACATACTTGCGCAGCATGTGGAGCACGCGCCCGCCCTTGTCGTAGGAGTGGCGGTCGAGCATATCCTCCCGGTTGACGTAGCGGTAGCGGATGAGGGGCTCGCGCTTGCTCACGGCCTCTTCGAGGTAGTTGTTGAGTTTGAGCTCCTGCACCAAGGCCGCTTCGTCGTCGCCATACTTGCGCTCGGCCCAGAGGAATTCGGAATAGTCGGCAAACGACTCGTTGAGCGGGATGTTGGACCACGACTCGCAGGTAACGTAGTCGCCGAACCACTGGTGAAACAGCTCGTGGGCCACTACAAACTCACTGGTCTGGTAGTTGGCATCAAGCAGTTCGCGCTTGCTGGCCTGCACGAAGCTGCCGAAGGTGGAAGCCGAGGTATTTTCCATGGCCCCGCTGATGTAGTCGCGCACGGCCACTTGGGCATATTTCTCCCAGGGGAACTCCACGCCGAGCTTCTTGGAGAAGAAGTCCAGCATTTCGGGGGTGTGGCCGAACACGGCGCGGGCGGTACCAGCGTACTGCGGCTCGACATAGTAGTCGATGGGCTTGCCGTGCCAGGATTCGCTTACCACGGCGAATTCGCCCACCACCATCGTAGCCAGGTAGGGCGCGTGGGGCTCGGCCTGCTTCCAGATGTCGGTGCGGGTGCCGTCGGCGTTTGCTTTAGAGGAGGTGAGCAGGCCGTTGGAAAGCGTTTTGAACTGGCTCTCAACCGTCATGCTGATTTCCTGGGTCATCCGCTGGTTGGGCTTGTCGATGGTCGGAAACCAACAGGAGTTGGACTCGGTCTCGCCCTGGGTCCAGATTTGGCGGGGCTTGTTTTTCTCCAGGCCCAGTGGGTTGATAAAGTACAGGCCCTTATCGTTGGTGATGGCGGCCGAGCCGCCCTGGGGCAGCTCGTTGGGCTTGGCCACGTACACGATGCGCACCTGGTAGGGGGTGCTGCGCGGGTAGGGGTGGTCGAGCGCGATGACGAGCTTACGCCGGTTGTAGTTGTAGTTAAGGTTCTTGTTCTTCTTCTCCCCCATCAGCTCAACTTTCTGAATGTCGAAGCCTTTGGCATCGAGGGCTACCTCGGTCTGGGGGTAGAAGTGCGAGCGCAGGGTGAGCATGGCGGTACCGAGCAGGTGCTGCTTCTTGTAGTCGAAGCGCACGTCGAGCTTGGTATCGACCACGTCGGTGAGGATGGTGGCGGCCGGCTGTAGTGGGGCATCGGCGGGCAGCCAGGAGGGCACGGTGAGGCCGGCCGGGGCTGAGGCCGGGGCCACGGTGGGCACCGTTTTTTTGTGCACGGGTGCCCGGGCGCCGCCCCGGTTGGGCTGCGCCGACACCAGCGCGGTGCTCATTAGAAAAAACAGGCCCGTGAGGCCTGGAATCAGATACTTCATGCCAACCAATACCGGCGAAAAACGCCTCAATTTCCGAATTAATTTGAGATTAGGCCTACCTTTAACCCCACTTTCATTCCCCTTCAGCTCTCCAGATGTTTCAAATCAGCACCGGTGCCAACCAGCAATGGGAAGTAGAATTTCGGGCTCCCGACGCCGTTACGCTTAACGGCGAGCCGTTTGCCTGGGACGTTGCCGACCTGGGAGGGGGGCGCTTCCACATCCTCCACAAAGGACGCTCCTTTAATGCGGAAGTTGTCGAGGCCGACTACGCCACCAAGAGCATCGTGCTCAAAGTAAACGGGCAGCGCGTAGCGCTACAAGCCAAGGACCGGTTCGACCTGCTACTCGAACGCCTGGGCCTGTCGAACGCCACCGTGGCCAAGGTGAACGAACTGAAAGCCCCCATGCCGGGCCTCATCGTCGACATCCGCGTGCAGCTTGGCCAAAACGTGCAGAAGGGCGACCCGCTGCTCGTGCTGGAAGCGATGAAAATGGAAAATATCCTGAAAGCCCCCGCCGACGGCACCGTGAGCAGCCTGAAGGTGAACCTGCGCGACAACGTGCAGAAGGGCCAAGTGCTGGTGCAGTTTGCCTAGCCCCGCCGGACTCGCTAATAATCAGCTTTAACAAACCCCTACGCCTTGAAATACAACCGCATTCTCCTCAAGCTCAGCGGCGAAGCGCTGATGGGCCAGCAACAGTACGGCATTGATGCCGAGCGGCTGATGCAGTACGCTTCCGAGATTAAGTCCGTGGCGGCCACGGGCGTGCAAGTCGCCGTAGTAATTGGCGGCGGCAACATTTACCGCGGCGTACAGGCCGAAGCCTTCGGCCTCGACCGCGTGCAGGGCGACTACATGGGCATGCTGGCTACGGTCATCAATTCCATGGCCCTGCAGAGCGCCCTCGAAAAGCTGGAAGTGAGTACGCGCCTGCTCTCGGGCCTCACCATTCAGCGGGTGTGCGAGCCCTACATCCGGCGGCGCGCGGTGCGTCATCTGGAAAAGGGCCGGGTGGTAATTTTTGGGGCCGGCATCGGCTCGCCCTACTTCACCACCGACTCGGCGGCTTCGCTGCGGGCCATTGAGATTGAGGCCGATGTGGTGTTGAAGGGCACCCGGGTGGACGGCATTTATACGGCCGACCCGGAGAAGGACCCCACGGCCACGCGCTACCCCGAAATCACCTTCGACGAGGTGCTGAGCAAGAACCTGAACGTGATGGACATGACGGCCTTCACGCTCTGCAAGGAGAATAACCTGCCCATTATCGTGTTCGACATGAACACGCCCGGCAACCTGGAGCGCCTGCTTGGCGGCGAGCCGATGGGCACGCTGGTCAGCATGGGCGGCAACAGCCCGGGCCGCGACGGCCGCAAGCCGGTGCTCGACCCCACCCAGAGCCTGCTGCACCCACTGGTAGGCAACCAACCCGAACAAGCCTAACTACAATTAGTAGCTGTTGGCATTAGTGACAGCTTCTTATAAAAAGCGGCCAGCAACAGGCAGTCGCTACCCCGCCGTCAGCAGCCGGGCCAGGGCGGCCGCTTCCAGGTCCAGCATCAGCAAGCGCACCACGGCCAGCGCCCGTGCCGCCTGGGTAGCCGGCGCGGCGGTAGCAGCCGCCACGTCGGCGGCCAGCACGCCCAGCCAATAGTCGAGGTGAGCACGCTCGGCGGGAGCCAGGGTTTCGGCGGGCAGGGCCGCCTGCAATATGGCCAGCCCCCACTGCCGGCGGGCTTGCAAGGCGTCGGCCTTGCCGGCCCGGTGCAGGCCCCAGCGCAGCCGGGCGGCCTGGGCCACCACCAGCCGCTGCCGGCGCTGGAGCGCGGCGGGCGGCAGCGCCCCGAAGGTGGGCAGGGCGGCCAGCAGCGTTGCGACGGCCGGCTGCGAGGGGGCGGCCGGAGCCGCGAAGGCCGCCGCGGCCGGCCCGGTGCCGGTGGGCGGCGGCAGCAGCTGCGCGAGCCACGTCAGGCGCTGTTCAGCGGACGGCATAGCACGGCGGCGGCCAGCTTCGAAGTGGGCCACCAGCCCGGCGCTGATGCCCAGGTAGCGGCCCAGCTCGGCCTGCGTGAGGCCGAAATGAAAGCGAATAGCCGCTTCGAGCGTGTCGGAAGGCAGCGAAAGCGTGAGGGGTCGGGCCATGAGCAGCAGTTTGTAGAGAATCGACGGAAAAAGTTTCGGTTCTCTACAAACGTTGTAGAGAATGAAATATTTTTTAGCCGGTTCTCTACAAGTATTTTCTTAAAAGCTACTTGAGTGAATAAAAACGGTCATGCTCATCTGGCGTCCGCTTGTCGAAGTATCTCTACCGCTTCGTATGAACCGTCAACAAAGCGGTAGTGCTGCTTCGGCTGCGCTCAGTATGACGTTCTGGATGATTTTCAAATAACTCAATCAGCTTCTTAGCAATTATCAGTGAACAATGAGCAATTTTGTGGCTGCAATGCCAAGTAGCCCCGTTCGGATAGTTGTTCATTGCTCATTGTTAATTGTCAATTGAATCAAAATGGACGAAGAAATTCAGTTTTACCTTGATGAGCTGGCCGAGTCGATGACCAAGGCGCTGGCGCACGTGAACGTGGAAATGAGCCGTATCCGGGCGGGCAAGGCTTCGCCGGCCATGCTCGACGGCTTGCGCGTGGACTACTACGGCACGCCCACGCCCATTGCCCAGATTGCCAACATCTCCGCGCCCGATGCCCGCTCGCTGCTCATCAAGCCCTGGGAGAAAAATATGATTAGCGAGGTAGCCAAGGCCATCAAGAACAGCGACCTCGGCCTGAACCCGGTATCCGATGCCGAGGGCGTGCGCCTGAACATTCCGGCGATGACGGAGGAGCGGCGCCGCGACCTGGTGAAACAGGCCAAAAACGAGTCGGAAGCCGGCAAGGTGCGCGTGCGCGGCATCCGCAAGGATGTGAACGAGGCGTTGCGCAAGCTACTGAAAGAAGGTGCTTCGGAAGATGCCGTGAAAAGCGCCGAGGAAAAGGTACAGAAAACGACGGACACCTACATTGCTGAAGTTGACAAGACCCTTAGCAAGAAGGAGTCGGAGATTATGACCATCTGATTCGAACTGCGTGCAAACGTGAAGAGCCCGGCGAAATTCGCCGGGCTCTTTTTTTGGCTCGTGTCAAGGCTACTTCAGTAGCTCGGCTTCGACGGCGGCGGGGACGAGGTAGCGGATACTGCGGCCCTGGCGCAGGCTTTCGCGGATGTAGGTGGCTGAAATATCCAACAGCGGGGCGGCCACGACGCGGGCACGGGGAAAGGCCGCCAAGTCGGGCAGCGGGGTGCCGGGACGCGGGTACACGTAGAGGTCGATTTCGGCCAGCAGGCGGGCGGCTTCGCGCCAGCGGGGCAGGCCGGGCAGGTTATCGGCCCCCATTAGCAGCACGAAATCGACGGCGGGATGGCGCTGGCGCAGGGCATCGAGCGTGGCGATGGTGTAGCTGGGGCGCGGCAGGCCGAATTCGATGTCTTCGGCGCGCAGGCGGGGGTTGCCGGCCAGGGCCAGCTGCACGAGATGCAGGCGCTCGGCGTCGGGCCGCAGGTCGGCGGCTTCCTTGAAGGGGCTATGGGGCGATACCACGAGCCAGACCTCCGTTAAATCGGTGCGGGTAGCGAAGTGCTCGGCCAGGATGAGGTGGCCGGTGTGTATCGGGTTGAAGGAGCCGAAGAGCAGGCCGATGCGGGTAGGTGGACTAGGAATTATCATCCTGAACATTCCGCGAATAAAGCGGCGACGGAGCGTAGTGAAGGACCTGTCACGTTGGCGCCGATTGAAATGCGCCGATTGAAATTACTGCAAGTCGTGCTAGCCTGAGAAGGTCTTTCGTTGCGCTCCGTCGCCGTTTTACTCGCGGAATACTCAGGATGACAGACGCGGACCGGCTTACACGATAGTCGGCTCACCGCTGATGAAGTCACGCACGAGGCGCTCGGCGTGGTCGGAGGCTTCGTCGAGGTTATCGTTGACAACGGTCACGTCGAACCGGTCTTCGAAGGCGAGCTCGAAGGTGGCTTTGTAAATCCGCGAAGAGATACTGGATTTCGAGTCGGTGGCGCGCGCGTTGAGGCGCTGCTCGAGAACTTCGATGGACGGCGGGCGCACGAAAATAGCCAGGGCGCGGTCCTTGTAAAACTCCTTGATGCTGAGGCCGCCTTTCACGTCGACATCAAGGATGGCATGCTTGCCGGTTTCCCAGATGCGCTCGATTTCCGACTTCAGGGTGCCGTAAAAGGCCCCTTCGTACACTTCTTCCCACTCGACAAACTCGTTTTTGCGAATCTTGTCCTGAAAGTCCTGCACGGAGATAAAGTGGTAGTCTTTACCGTTGACTTCGGCGCGGCCGCGGCGGTCGCGGGTGCAGGCCGAGATGGAAAAGCTTAGTTCGGGCAGCCGGTCCATGAGGCGGTGCACGATGGTGGTTTTACCGGCTCCCGAAGGAGCCGAAAAAACAATGATTTTGCCTTGCATCGCACAAAGCTAGCCAGCGGCGGCCGGAACTAAGCCATTTCGGCCTCCACGCGAGCCATAATCGACTGCTGCAGGTGGCCCGGGATGGAGCGCCGGGTGACGCGCTCATTCAGAAAGCTGACGAACACCTTTTGCTTCTTGATGTCGTCGAAGCAGGGCGAGCAGTCGGTGGCGTGGTCGTAGAGGTAATCCTCGTCGGCCTCGGTCACGGCGTGGCCTTCGATGAGCTGGTCTAGTACTGTATTCACTCGTTCGCAGTCGGGGCCGTTATCCGGCGGAGCGGGAGCAACGGGGGCCGACGTGTTGGTTTTTGAAGTAGATGCTTGTGCCATAATTTAGAGAAATGCAGGAAGGGGGTGAATAACAACACCATGCAGGGGCACCGCAGCATCCTTGCTGTTGACGTTAATTATTCTCGGCCTCGGTTAGTTCCGCCTCATCATCAATTGCATCATTGCCATATCCCATTGATTGGGCGTATCGCTCAAGCTTATCCTTGAGGAAATTGCGGGCCCTGTGCAAACGTGAGCGTACCGTACCAATCGGAATATCAAGCACTTTGGCCATTTCCTCATACGTGAAGCCTTCGAGGTCGCACAGAATGATGACCGTGCGGAAATCAACCGGTAAAGAATTCAGCGCGCTGGCAACTTCGTCGCCGATGAGGTCGCGGGTCGACTGCTGGCGCATATCGGACGACGACGCGCCGATTTCGCCTTCGGCTTCCACATCATCAGGGTTGTAGTAGCCCTCGATTTCGCTGTAGTCGACTTTGGCGGGCTGCTTACTTTTCTTGCGGAAATCGTTGATAAACGAATTCTTGAGGATGCGAAACAGCCAGGCCTTGGCGTTGGTGCCGGGCTCGAAATACTCGAAGAAGCGGTAGGCCTTGAGGTAGGTTTCCTGCACCAGGTCGTTGGCGTCGTCTTCGTCGAGCGTGAGGCGATAGGCAAAGTTGTAGAGCGGGTCGAGCACGGGCATAAGCTCGGCCTGAAAGCGCCGGTCCTTTTCCTCTTTGCTCAGTTTAACCCGTTCGGGGGAATCGCTCATGCTGGGGCGGGGAAATTGCAGGCCGAAACCTACGAAAAGAATAGGGAATTAAGCGAATCAGGTGGCACTACACAGGCAGTTCGGCGGAAATCAGGAGCGGGTTGCTTTGCACCAAAGCGCCCGCCGGACAGCCCGGCCCCGAGCCGTACCGGCCCGCAACCAAGGTCGCTAACGCGTGGCGCGCTGATTTGATGTACGGAATGCGGCAACGCATAGGTTGCACCCGATTTGCCGGGTGGCAAGTTAACTAGCTGAATACCGCAGTATTCATCGGTCAAAGCAATTTATTATTCGACCGGCAACGGCTTCCAGGTGAGCACATGGGCCGCTACGCGTACTGGTTCGAGCGCCTTGATGCAGGTGCAGGCGGCGGGATGGGCGCGGCAATCCTGGCAATCGGGCCGGTCGAAAACCAGGTAGTCGGCGTGCGGTCCCAGCGGGGCCCAGCGGCCGGGGTGCATGGGCCGGATGGGCGGGTACAGGCCCAGCGCATGGCGGCCCAGCGCGGCGGCCAGGTGCAGCGGGCCAGTGCTACCCGCCACGAGGCCATCGGCGGCGGCAATGAAGGCCAGGAACTGCGGCAGACTTAATAAACCGGTGAGGTTATCGGTGATGAACATTGAATAGTCTGCCAACCAATTTGTCAATTCTTCCCCTTCCGCTGCCGTTCCGGTGATGAATATGCGGTGACCAACTGTATATAATTGTTGGGCCAGTTGCCCAAAATGGGCCAGGCCCCACTCGCGGGCACTGCCCCGGCTGCACGGATGCAGGATAACGTTGAGCTGGCCAGGCTGGCGTTGACGCAGACGGCCTTGCCATATGTCGGCCAGTGGCTCAGTTGCTTTGAGGTGCACGAGCGGGGCTACGGCGGCCAGGGCCGTGTCGGGAGGGCCGCCGAGAGGCTGGAGCAGCCGCAGGTTCAGCTGGGCTTCGTGCAGAAGGGAATGGCGGCGGCTGAGGGCCACGAGGCGGTTGCAGGTGAGCCAGTGCCGCCAGCGGTTGCGGGTGCCGATGCGCACCGGGATACCGGCTTTCCGGGCGAGGCGGGCCAGGAGCTTGTGCGGGAAGACGTGGACGATGGCGGCGGCGTGGAAGGCGCGCAAGGCGGCTATTTGGGCGGCTTCGGGCAGCAGCAGCAGGTCGTCGAGGTTCAGGAAGCCGTCGACCCAGGGGCAGGCGGCGGCCACGGCGGCGGTGTAGCTGCGCCCGATAACGACCACGCGGCAGCCGGGGTGCAGCTCCTTGAGCCGGCCGCACACGGGCAGGGTGAGCACGAGGTCGCCGATGGCATCGGGGCGCGAAACGAGGAAGGTGGGTGGGGTAGCCGGGCTCATGCGGGGGCCTGTTCGGTGCGGGTTTTTAGCTTGGCGAACTTCAGGAACACACCCCAGGCCGAGATGCCGGCGATGCACAGGCCGGCAAAGCCATCGAGAAAGCCGAGGCGGAACACGTAGCCGTGCACGAATTTCCAGAGCGGCTTGAGCAGCAGGTGAAACAGGCCCACCCGCGTTTTGCCGCGCAGGGCCAGCTCCTGGGCCGTGATGCTGGTAAACTTGTTGAGCTGGCTGACGTGCTGGGCCACCGAGGGGTAGCTGTAGTGCAGGGCGTGGCCGGCCAACTGGCCGGTGGTCTGGCCGGGGCTCACCTCAAATTTCTCGTGCAGGAGCAGGCCGGTCCAGCGGCCCAGGCGGCGGTCGTAGAGACGCAGCTTGCGGTCGGGGTACCAGCCGCCGTGGCGCACCCATTGGCCGCAGTAATTGGTGAGACGGGCCAGCGAGTAGGCCGCGTGCTGCCAGCTTTGTTTGGTTTCGCGGATGGCGGCGCGCAACTCGTCGGTCAGGACTTCGTCGGCATCGAGCTGCAACACATGGTCGTAACGGGCTTGGCTGGTGGCGTAGTTCTTCTGCTCGACGTAGCCGGCGAAAGCATGCTGAATAACGCGCGCGCCGAGCTGGTGGCAGATATCGACGGTGTTGTCGGTGGAGCAGGAATCGACCACCAGCACCTCATCGGCCACATCGCCCAGGGCCTGGAGGCAGCGGGCAATGTTGGCCGCTTCGTTGAAGGTGATGACGACGACGGAGAGAAGAGCCACGCGAGGAAAACGGGAATAACTAGGCGTTAGCGGGCAAAGGTAACGCGGGCAGGCGGCGGGGTTACGTTGAGCTAATTTGGGCCGCGTTTCGTGCCTCACGCTTTTTCCACTCTTCCCACTTCCGGCCGATGCTGCCCTGGCATATTGCGCACAACCCCGAATACTTCATGGTCAAGGGCTGGCGGGAGCCGAGGCAGACCACTTAGCCGTCCGCCAAATTTTCACCGCAGCAGCTACAAGCATTCGGCGTTCGTCAACCCGCCGGCCGTGCGTAACTTGCGGCCATATTCGTTATTCCGCACATGAAAAAAACGCTCCTCCCCGGCCTGTTGGCCGCTGCTTTGCTGTCGCTCACGCTGCCCTCGTGCGGCCCGTCGGTGAACAATGCCGACGAAGATGACATTGCCACCACCACCCTGCCGACCCTGCCCGCCGCCCCCGACACTACCAAAGGGGCCAAGCAGCCCGAGCAGTTCCGCGAGCTGAACTCGGTGAATGCCATCGAGGACATCAAGAAGATGCAGCCGCAGATGTAAGGCCGGATGCGTCGGATTATTTCCGTCTGACTTCCTGAAAAACCGCTGGCGGCGATGCTGGCAACCGAGTTGGCTGGGCTGTTGCTGCGGATGCGGTGGCAGCCCGGTTTCGTTAGGGACAGCTCCTTCTTATTTCCCCTATTTTTTCCCTTTGATATGGAAAGCAACGTAGTGCTGCGCCGCGGCGCGGAAGCCGACTTACCCCAGGTGCTGGGCCTGATTCTGGAGCTGGCCGAGTATGAGAAGGCGTCCGATGCCGTGACCAACACCCTGGAGGCCATGCAGCGCGACGGCTTCGGACCGCAGCCCATCTTTGGCTTCTTCGTGCTCGAAGACGACACGCAGCAGATTATCGGGCTGGCGCTGTACTACACGGCTTATTCGACCTGGAAGGGGCGCATGCTCTACCTCGAAGACCTGGTGGTGACTGAGGCGGCCCGGCGCGGCGGCCGGGGCCGGCTGCTGTTCGATGCCGTGGTGGCCGAGGCCCGCGCCACCGGGGCCAAGCGCATGAAGTGGCAGGTGCTCGACTGGAACGAGCCCGCCATCGGCTTCTATAAAAAGCTTGGCGCCAACATCGAAGGGGAATGGCTGAACGGCAACCTCAACGACAGCCAGCTAGCCGCCTACCGCGTGGCCCCGGCCGCCGAGGCGGCCGCCACGCCCGCCGGCCGCAGCCTGTAGAACCAGAACAGCAACCCCAGCCCGACCACCCCGGCCGCGGCCGCGGCCACCGGCAGCCAGGGCTGCCCCCAACCCAGGACTACCAGCAGGGCCAGCGAGGCCAGCAGGCGCGGCACTTCGAGCTGCCAGGCCCAGGCGCGATTTTCGAGCAGGCCGCCGCCCGCCACCACGCTGGCGGCCACCCAGCCGGCCAGCAGCAGCTTGGCGGCCGGGGCCATGCCGGTGTGCGTGAACAGAAACAGCGCGGCCACGCCAATCAGCAGGACGTAGTGCACCAGCACGTAGCCGGGCACGCCGCGCGCCGGGCGGGGCTGATATTTCTCGTAGGTTTCAGCATCGACCGCCGGAATAGCCATCGGCCCGCCCAACTCGTCGGGCCGCCAGCCGGGGCGGCCGAAGACGACGCGCAACTGATTGCCCAGGCCGGGCGTGGCGCGCACCTGCTGCCACAGGGCCGGGTAGTGGCTCACGTTGGCCCAGAGCGGGTTCCAGGAGCGTAGCGGCACGGTGATACCGTACACGGGACGCTCGGTTTCGGGCTCGAAGGTGCCGAAGAGACGGTCCCAGACGATGAAGGCCCCAGCGTAGTTCTTGTCGATGTAGCGGGGGTTGCGGCCGTGGTGCACGCGGTGGTGCGAGGGCGTGTTGAACACCCACTCCAGCGGCCCCAGCGTGCCGATAAACTCGGTATGAATCCAGAACTGATAGATGGTGACCAGGCCCGACACGTAGACAAAGAAAAGCGGCTCGAAACCGATGACGGCCAGCGGCAGATACATGAAAAACGTGAACAGCACCTGCAGCGAGCTTTGGCGCAGGGCCACGCTCAGGTTGTAGTCTTCGCTCTGGTGGTGCACCACGTGCCCTCCCCAGAACAAGTTGATTTCGTGGCTGAAGCGGTGGGCCCAGTAGTAGCCGAAATCGACCAGCACGAACAGCAGCAGCCCCATCGTCCAGGTGCGCGGAATGGTGAGGTAGTGCCAGTGCTGGTACAGGAAGGCATACGCGCCCACCACCACGATGCGCATGAACACGGCCGCTACCTGCGAGGTAACGCCGCAGCTGATGTTGGTGAGGGCATCGGCCAGGTGGTAGCGCTGGGTGTGCTGCCAGCGTTCGGCCAGCAGCTCCACCCCAATCAAGAGGAAGTAGAGCGGAATGCTGAGAATAATGGGGTCGAGCGACATGGGTGGGCGGTTGGGTGGGATGGGGGGCGAAATTTACGCGGTTTGCGCCTGCCGTGCTAGACGCCGTGAGCCATAACAGCGCTGCCCGACCGCGCTGTCCTACTCCCGCACGAACTTCTGGCTGCCCGTGGCGCCCTGCGAATCGAGCCAGCGCAGCACGTAGAGGCCGGGCTGCAGACCGGCCACCCCGACCGACAGCACCCCCAGCCCCGATGCCGTGGGCAGCGTCTGGGCGCGGCAGAGGCGGCCCAGCGCGTCGTAGATGCGGAACAGCACCGCGGTGCCCGCGGCCCCGCCGGGGTACTGCACCTGGAGCACGCCGCCGGCCACGGGGTTGGGAAACAACGTGACGCCGCTGCCGGCCGAGCTCACGAGCAGGGGCGCGGCGTTGTCGAGCGAGCCATCGGGGCGCAGCAGGCGCAGGCGGTAGTAGTGCAGGCCGGCCGGGGCCTGCGCATCGACGAAGCTGTACTGGGCGGTGGGCGGGCGGGCGGCCACCGTGCCCAGGCGCTGCCAGGCGGTGGTATCGTTGTCGGCGGCGCTGCGCTCCACCGCGAAGCTGCTCAGGAAGCACTCGTCGCGGGTGGTCCAGCGCAGGGTGGTACCGGCACCGGTGGCGTAATCGGCGCTGAGGGCCGTGAGGGGAGCGGGCAGCAGGGGCGCGCTGCCGCAGCCCAGGTTGCGAAAGCTGCGCACCCGCAGCACCTGGCGGCCGCCGGCCACGTCGCTGGCGGCGCTTAGCTGGCGGGTGTTCTGGCCCCGGGCCACGGCGTAGTGCATCACCGCGCCGGGCAGAATGAGGTGGCCCAGCTGCTGGGCATGGCCCAGCTCGTGCACGGCCACGGTCTCGAAATCGAGCTGGGGCGATACGGCCAAAGCGGGGCCGAACTGAAAACCAGCGGCATCGTCGAACTGCATGTCGACTTCCTTCACGTAGAATATCACTTCGCCGTTGGGCGCGTAGCAGCCCAGGTAGTAGCTGGTGGTGCGGCCCAGCACCAACGTGGGCAGCTGCGCGCCCTGGTCGAAGGCCACCACGTTCAGCTCGTCGTCGGCAATGGTGTTGGTGGAGCCGGCGGCCCCGTCCCAGTTCATACCAGTCTGGCAGCGCCAGCTGGCCAGCGCCCGCTGCCAGGCCGCCTGGGGGGCCGCCCCAAAATTGGGGCCGAATTGAAAACTGAGCCCCCCGGCCCCATTCAGAGCGACGTGATTGGGGCGCTGCAGCAAGTTGCCGGTGGTGCTTTCCACGTTGGTGAGGGCGTAGACGACCGTGAGCGGCACCGGACTGTCGGCCACCAACTGGTCGGTAGTGGTAACGCGCACGGTGCCCGAGCCGGCCGGGCGGCCACCGCCGGCTGCCGAAGGTACCCGCACCCGGATGAGGTTATCGGACCAGGTGAGGTAGTCGGCTACCCGGGCCGGCACGCGGGTAGCGCCGCCGTCATCGGCGTTGCGAAACTCGACGAACCCCACGCCCCGACTGCTGCCAAAGCCGCTGCCGCTAATGGTGAGCACCGCGCCCGCGCCCGCCGGCAGGCTGAGCGGGCTGAGGCCGGCTACTACCGGAGCTAAAGCCCCGCGCGCCGCCACCGGCCGCGCGGCCAGCGCAGGCCGGGCCAGCAGCACCCGCCGCGCCTGCCCCGTGAGAACGGCCAGCATCTGATAAAAACCGGCATCGAGGGCCGGGTAGGCGCGAAAAGGCTCGGCGGCGGTGCCGTCGACGGAGTTTTCTTCGATGAAGCCCTGGGCGCTGCCCAGCGGCGTGAGCAGGTGGCCAGCGGCGGGCAGGCCGGGCCAGGGCGCGGCCGTCAGGAAAAAGATGCCCTGCTGCCCGGGCCGGAGCTGGAGCGTGTTGGTGAGGACCTGCTGGTCGAGCTCCAGGCGGCCACCCTCGGTGAGCAGCAGCAGGCCGGTGGTATCGGCGGGCTGGCCCTTCAGCAGCGAAAACACCCGCAGCCGGTGCCGGGTGAAGAGGCGCCGGTGGCCGGCATCCCAGAAGGATTGGGCATCGCGCACCTGCGCTTCCACCACCAGCGTAGCCTCGCGGGCACGGCGGGCGGGGTCGAGAGGCAGCATCAGGCAGCGGGTATCGGCGGGCGGGCCAACCGGGACCTGAGCCCGGAGCGGAGCCGGGCTGGCCCCGGCCAGACTCAGCGCGGCCAGCGCCAGCAGCCCCCACCTGGTCGGGGCCGGGCGCGGCACCCGGGGCCCTGCCTTGGGCTTCACTAAATGAAGGGCAGATGGTATCGCAAACGACATAATCCAGCGGCATAAAACGAATGTCGCCGAAGGTACGCGCCAGCCGGAAGTTTCTGATAATGGCAGCCTGCCTGCCTTTACGTGTCAGGCGCTACTCCTGGCCTTCAGGGGCCAGTGCGGGGGCGGAGCCGGCGTGGCGTTGGCGGCGGTAGGCACGCCAGTCGCGCCAAATAGCACCGACGAAAATATTGACGCGGTAGCTGAAATACATCCCGTCGAAATCTTCCTTGTAGTTGACCTCAAACACAGACTTGCGGTAGCCCACGCTGCCGCTCACCCCTACCCAGCGGAAGGGTTTAATAAGCACATTCAAGCCGGCCTCGACCGGAAAAAACAGGCCGCGCGTGCTGTTCTGCGTATTGCCGGCACCATCGGTTTCATTGTAATGGCTGCGGCCGAGACCGAACCCGACGGGCAAGCTGATTTCCAGCCAGCGGCGCTGCAAAAACACGTAGCTGGCGTTGGGCGTGAAGTAAGTAAGGTCGAGCTGCGGCGTGAAGGTGTCGACTATTTTTTTGGTCCGCTTCCCGTTGCGGACTTGGTATACGTACAGGTCGGCGTAGTTGCGGCGCAGGGTGTAGGCCCCCAGCCCAATGCGCCAGCGCCGGTTGGGCAGCACAAGGCCCGCGTTCAGCCCGATGATGCGCACGGCCGAAGACTGCACGAACGACTGCCGGTTGTCGAGGCCAATGACGAAGCTCGCCCGCTGGCGTGGGGCCACCTCTGGCGCGGGAGCCGGCCGCGCCGAATCGGCGGGCACGGGCTGCTGCGCGTGGGCCACCGAAACCATGCCCAGTCCGCCTGGCAGCAGCAATAGAAAAACCCAGAACCAGGGGCTCAGACCGTCAGTGAAAAAATTTTTCATGCTGCAAATAGTCGGTACTGGCATGATGTGGCGATGATGAGGGCCTATCCGCGTGCCCCGCAGCCGTTTCCGAATCAGCATTGCCTGGCAAACGGGGTGGCCGCGTGGGGGGGTGCGTTGGCCCCGGCTAGTTGCTCGACGGCTGCCCGCCCAGCAGCGGCTGCTGCTGGAGCCACGCGTACGCCGAGGCCACATCCTGAAACGTAACGACCTGGGGCTGGCGAATGCCCTGCACGATGTGCTCGGTGACCTGCCGGGCCAGGGGGTCGGTGGGCAGCACCCAGGCAATGCAGCGCAGGCCGGCGGCTTGCATATCGGCCAGCCACTGCTGGCCCCAGAGCGTGAGCTCGACGGTGGTGCGCGTCATGCTGGAATAGTCGTTGAGCAGTTTGGGGCAGGGCCGCTGGCGCTGCACGGCCAGCAGCATGCGGCAGGTCGAGCGCGAGAGCTCCTGGTTGTAGTCGCCGCGCCAATCGGCGTACAGGCACTGCGTGACCTTGTCGTGGGCAATAAAAACGGCTGGTGAATCGACCAGGGGTTGCAGCTCCATAGAAGAGGTCTAAAAACGAGGAGGGAATAAATACCGCTCGATAATGTAAGGGAGTAAAGCTACGACGCCTGTTTGAATATTCATAATTTGGCAAAGGGTTGCAATCAAAAAATAATATTAGCTTTGTGGCTTGACGTGCGTTACGCCAATTCCGCCCGGTTAAAATCCGATTTCTTCTTCCTTACTTTATTTCAACTTTCGCATGCCTCGTTTCCAGGTCGTTCGTTCGCTGTTCGTGCTGTTTGTTTTGCTGCTGGCCCTGTCCCAGACCAGCCGGGCCTGGGGAGTGCTGGGCCACCGGGCCGTGGCCCGCATTGCCGAAAACCACCTCACGGCCAACGCGAAGCACCGCATCAGCCTGCTACTCGGCACCGAAACCATGCCTCTGGTCAGCACCTGGGCCGATGAGCTGCGCAACGACCCGGATTTCAAGGAAACGGCCCCCTGGCACTACCTCAACGTGGTATCGGGCCTCGACTTCCCGGCCTTCGTGGCCCAGCTCAACGACCCGGCCCTGCTGGCCCCGGCCGCGCCCAGCAACGCGTACACCGCTCTGCTGCAAGCCCGCCGCGACCTGAAGGACCCCCAGAAAACGACCGACGAGAAGCGCGTGGCCCTCAAGTTTCTCATCCATCTGGTGGGCGATGTGCACCAGCCCCTGCACGTGGGCCACGCCGACGACCGCGGCGGCAATAGCATTGTCGTGAACTGGCGCGCCAAGGACGACACCAACCTGCACAGCGTGTGGGATACGGCCATTCTGGAATACTCCGGCTATTCCTTCACGGAAATGGCGGCCGCCTACGACCACGCCACGCCCGCCGAAATCAAGCAGTGGCAGAAGGACGAAATTCCGGCCTGGCTGTTCGAGTCGTACCAGCTCTGCACGCCCATTTACGCCGCCGCCGCTACCAACCCTAAATTCGACTGGCACTTCTACCCCACCTTCGGCAACACGGCGCAGCAGCAGATTCTGAAAGCCGGCATTCGCTTGGCCGGGGTGCTGAACGAGCTATACGACAAATAGGCCGCGCGGGCCTCCTGCTGCCTCATCAGCAATCCTGACCACGCAAGCAGCCAGGGTTGCTGGTTTTTGGGGTGGCGGCTGGGATGCGAAAAGCCCATTCAAATCGCAGCTTGTCGAATGACGGGTTCATCAGGACCTCCTAAAAGTAACTCTGGGCCGATTTCGCGTCTGGGTAACAAGCCACCCTTTAAGCAAGCTCAAATTGGGTTCGTAGGTGGAATAGCGTGGCTCCTAATGCCGCACACTGTATAAGTTTGTACTGGTCAACAGCAGTCCCGCAGCTTCACCTGTTCCCATCTCATTCAAATGCTGTTCTTATCCGGAAGCCGGGACTCGGTCATTGCAACGCTACCATTACCCGGCGTGGTTTGCGTGAACTGCCGGATGCCGGGCACCCTTACCGGACTGGTGATTTCGCGGTATCGGCACCTATTCTGGATTCCGGCTTTCTCTTTTGGCAAAACGAGTATATCCACCTGCCGGCACTGCAAGCAGGTGTTGCCTTTTCGCGAGATGTCTGCGGCTTACCAGTTGCCAATGCAGGCCGCGCAATACGAGGCCCGCATACCGCTCACGCATTTTACGCTGTTACTACTGCTGGCAGCTTACACCATCATTAGCTTGAGCATTACTTGGTTCGAACAGCGCAAGCTTGCCCAAGCTCCTGCGACTGACGAGACCACCATCCAGCCGACTGCCCCAACAACCATTGCCGGCCTGCGCTACAAAGTCAACGTCACCGATGATGGGCGGCAATATGGCCTGATTGAGGTAACCGCCATGACGGCTGATAGCGTCGAATACCGCATGACTGGTATTCTGAAAGGCGCACTGACTCCTGCCAGTGCAACGCAGGCCCTGCACGACTCGGTAGCGCTCACTAATGCTCACCAGCGGGTTTTGCTTCAGCAGTGGCAGTATTCGCTGGACCGGGGCTTTTTCAAACGGCTCTAGCGGACAGTTCCAGTTGCAGCGCATTTCTGTATCGGTGCCCGGAACTAGGGCATCGCTGGGAGGCTTGGTGCGCCGGCAGCGTTGTTTCTACCAGCCTGCCGCTGCGGAGCCGGGGTTTCGGCCCTGCGAGCGGTGTACTTGACGCACCGCCACCGGCACAGATACGCGCCACGGTGCTATCCCTTCGGGGGGGCTACGGGCGCTTCGGGCATGCGGATTTTGCCCTTTACCTGGCCCCGGTTCGGGATGGATTCGAGGTGCACGGCCAGGGGCTTGGGTCGGGGCGTGGCGTGCAGGTCGAGCAGGACGGTTTTTTCTTTGAAGTTGAAGGGGTTGCCCACGAACTTCAACTCGACTTTGCCGCCGGCGATGGGAGCCCAGCCCCGCGCCAGGGTGAGGGTGAAGTAGCCCTCGGCATCTGTGGTGGTGCCGAAGGTGGTGCCGTTGATGTAGATGTTGATTTGGGACGCGGGCGTAGTGCCCGCCCCATCGAATACCTGGCCTTTGATAAGGATTTGCTGGCCGGCGGCTTCCGCGTCGGGGCCGGTGGCCTCGGGCGCGGCCGCAGCGGCCACGGGCGGCTCCTGCGGGGGCTTGCTAGCGCAGGAGGCCACCGGGTGCCAGCCCAGCAGCGTGAGGCCGGCCAGCAGCCAGCGCCGCCAGCGCGTAGCCGGGGCAGGCGGGGCCAGTTGGGCAGCGAAGGCATTGGCGCACACCGGCCGCCCCCCCTGCCGCGCCAGAAACGCCAGAATCTCGGCTTCACTGAGGCGGGTGAAATCAACGACTTCGGTGGCGCAGGCGGCGCAGTGGCGGCCGGCGGCCGTGGGCGACATGGCAACCCAGGGCTGGGCGCAGGGCTGCGGAATGGAAAACGAGGGAGTGGCCATGCGGCTAAGGTATCAATTTCGGCGGAAGCGGCTCGGGCCGGGCCGGGTTCAGTTACGCCGAAAGGGGCGCGTGAGCCAGTATTTGCCCCAGTAATAGAAGTGGCGCGGGTGCCAGGGCGCGGGCGGCATCTTGCCATAAGCAAGCTGGCAGACGACCAACTCGCCCATCATGCGGTTATCGGCCTGCATTCGGAAAACCTGGGCCCGGCCCGCTGTTTGGGCCGCCAGAGTGCGTTTCTGTGTCAGGTAGCCCAGACACGATACGACCAGGTGCACGACAGGCCCTTTGGCTACCTCCGTTGGCAATGTCATTTCGAATGAACCCGTCGCCGAGGTACTTATCCCTATTTGAGTACCCTCCAGCAGCACTGTAACCCCCGGGATTCCCTCGTTGTTGGTGGTATCGGTAACGACGCCTCGCAGCACCAGCGGCATAACCGGCAAGAGCTCTGGATACACATGAGTTATCGGAACCCCATGAAATGTTTGTGGGGCCGCAAACGGCACTGGCACTGCTATTATAGCAGAGGCGACTCCTACGGGCGGGGTAACTCCAGCTTCAAGAGGCGGCCCCTCCGGCACCGGGCCGCCCCAGTAGCGGGCGCACCACTCGGTAGCGGCCTGTGCTTTGGCTTCGGAAGCGAGGCCCTCGCGCACGGCCCACAGGGCCACGGCGGCCGCCAGCCAGGCCCGCCACCGGGCCGTTGGGGCAGCCGGGGCGGCGCGCTGCAACGGCCGCTCCAGCTGCCCCGCCGCGAAGCGGCCGCAGGTGCGGCCGCCGGCGGCCCGGGCCAGGTAGGCCAGGATTTCGGCATCGGTAGCGAGGGTGAAGTCGACCACGGTTTTGGCGCAGGCGGCGCAGTGGCGGCCGGCGGCGGTGGGCGACATGGCGGTCCAGCTTTCGTGGCAGGGCTGCGGGATGGTGAGGCTGGTGGTGAGGCGGGGCATGGGCACGGGAAAGCAGGCGGAACATCAGCACTGATGCCCGCCGGCTTTGGTTTGCACACGCCGGTGCTCAATAATTTTTCGTCTCCACCCGCTGCAGCTCCTGCCAGTTCACCTGGCCGGCATCGAGCGGCACGTTGGTGCTGAGCGTGGTGCCCTGGCGGTCGGAGTACACGTGGCTGTAGCCGTCGGCCACTTTCACGCGCTGGCCGGTGGCGGCATCCTCGTACTTGGCCTCGCCCCGGATGTAGTCGCCGAAGGCCTCGCTCTGGCGGTCCTGGGAAGCGCTGCGGTTGGCGGCAATTTCGCTGTAAGTCTTACGCTGGTAGTCCTGCAGGTCTTTCTGAATGGCGTAGCGCTTCTGGGCCTCGGCGTTGTTCGACTGCACGCCGGTGTTGGTCAGCTGCTGAATCTGCTGCTGCCAGACCGGGTTCAGCACCACCGATTTTTGGGTGGCCAGGTTGTAGGCGTAGGTGGCGGCCAGGTCGGTATCGCTCTGCGTGACGCTGGTGTTGGCCGTCCAGTTGCAATACACTTCGCCGTTCAGATTATTGGTGAGCGAGGTGAGCATGGCGGCCAGGCGCACTGGCCGGCCCGAGGGCAGCACGCCGTCGACGTAGCCGGTGGCCCGCTGCCGGCCCTGGCCCAGGTTCTCGACAGGGCCGGCATGCTCACCCGTGAGGCGGATGTGGCCCCCGGCCGTGCGGGCCAGTTGGGGCAGCAGCATGGCCTTGAGGTAGGCCACCGGCGGCATGGGCGCCAGGCGGCCGGGTTCGCGCATGCCGCCATACTGGGCGGCCATCTGGTTCATGCTGCGGGTTTGGGGGCCGTCCACGTAATGATAGCCGGCCTCGGGCAGGTACTCGATGGAGCTGTGCTTATCGGGCGAGCGCAGGCTGATGTAGATGACGTTGCTGGGCACTGCGCCGCTCCAGGCCCGCGTGAAGGACTGATGCAGCTGCCAGCCGCGCGGAATCTTGAAAGCAAACGCCACCATGTTGTTGATGCCGGGGTCGAGCAGGCCGCGCACTTCGTAGCGCGAGGTAGCCGGAACCGGGGCTTTGGCCGGGCTGGCGGACCGGGCCATTTTGGGAGGCGTGGCGGAGGAGGGCTGACCATCGCAGGCGGTGACGCAGGTCGCGAGCAGCAAAATGAGCATGATGGACAGTTTCATCGGCAACAACCAACTGGTGGAGGGGAATGACAAGGATAGCGGCGCTGCCGGAACATTATATAATCAAATTTATCTGTTTTTAGCAGATTCTTATTCCATCCCGGAGTTTTAATTTTTCAGCGCAACTGAAAACGTCGTAATTTGAATCACCATCTCATCTCCCTGCTCTGCTGGCCTTCTTTCCCATGACTTCAGCACTCCGAATTGCGCCATTGGTGCTGGTTTTATTTCCCTTTCTCAGCTACGCCCAGACGGGCGCGGCTCGTGCCGTTGGCGTAGAGCTTCCGGCTCCGGCACTGCCCAGCAGGGGCCACTTCCTCACGGGTACGTATGTGATAGGCAATTACTCGCCGCTGGCCACGGCTTCGGGCTACGGCTACGGCGTGCAGCCCTACCTGCGCTACCAGTTTGGCAGCAGCCCCACGGGCCGGCCGCGGCCGTTCGTGCAGTACAGCTTCCCCTCCTACCACCTGCCGGCCTACGGCACCGGCCCGCTCTACGGCCCCGAAGGTTCCGGGCGGCCGGCCAACCTGGCATTCGCGCCGCTGCCCACCCCCAACACGCCCTACGGCTACGATATGTATGGCAGCTACGGGGGGCTGGGGGCTTTATCGGTGGGAGTGCCGATGCAGGTAGGCCGAAGCTCGGCCGTGTTAAACGTGGGCGGGACGCTGCTGCAAGGTCTACTGAATCCGAGTTGGCGGTAAGGGCCACACAGGGCTGGTCGCGCCGCAAGCCGCGCCGGGGCGCTATCTTTTCGCCCCCAAACCCGCCCCCCGTTCTTTCATGAGCTCTTCAACATCCTTGTTCCGCCGCAAAACCATCGCGGCCATTCTGCAAAATCCCCCGGCCGACCACGAAGGCCCCAGCACCCCCGGTGGGCTGGAGCGCCACCTTACCGTGCGCGACCTCACGGCGCTGGGTATCGCCGCTATTATTGGGGCCGGCATCTTCAGCACCATTGGCAAGGCCAGCCTGGATGGTGGGCCGGCCGTGTCGCTGCTGTTCGTATTCACGGCCATTGCCTGCGCGTTTTCGGCGCTGTGCTACGCGCAGTTCGCGGCTACTATTCCGGTCAGCGGCTCGGCCTACACCTATGCGTATGCTTCGTTTGGCGAGCTGGCG
>JANXMN010000517.1 GCA_025354605.1 Hymenobacter sp.
CCGTTGCACGACACCCGAACGGCGCGCACAGGGCGTCTGGAGACGCCAGGCCAGTGGGCAGCGCGTCGCAGACGCGCGCCAGCAGCAGCTGCGTAACAGCAGTTACAAAATTACCCCCGGCCTCGGCTCCGCCCGCCCCGAAACGACCACGCGCATCATTGTCTCGACTGCGGGCCGGATTTTATCGGTTGGAGGCCAGTCATCGCGAGTGGAACGCGGCAACCGAAGGTCAGCGCAGTAAATCTTTCCGCTCGATAGAGAAAGCCTGGCGAAGCAACATGTATAAATAGGAGTAAAAAGTCAAGCAGTTCTGCTTGAGGTTAACGTTTTTCACATTCCTCGGTTAGTCGCAGTGAGAGGACGGATAGCCGCGCTGCTCCGTGTCCCAATCCCCGCATCTGTCCCGACCTTTGCCCGCATGATTCGTCTGCAACTGCTGCTGCTTGTGCTGCTACCTGCTTTGGCCGCCCCGGTCACCCCGCCCCTGCCCGATTTCGCCAGCTACCCCGTGTATCACGGCCCCGACCTGGGCCTGACCTGGCGCGGCCCCCAGGCCACCCTGCGCGTGTGGGCCCCTACGGCAGAGGCCCTGCACTTGAAGCTCTACGCCGAGGGCACCGGCGGCACGCCCCGCGCCGACCTGCCCATGCAGAAAGCCGAAGACGGCACCTGGACCTATGCCCTGCCCGCCGGTACCACCGGCTTCTACGCCGTGCAGGCCACCATCGCGGGCAAGAAAATGGCCGAAGTAGCCGACCCGTATGTGCATGCCGTCGGCCTGAACGGGCAGCGCGGGGCCGTGTTCAACCCTGCCATTGCCCAGCCCCCCGGCTGGGATACCGACCTGCGCCCCGCGCTGAAACAGCCCACCGACATCGTGATTGGCGAAGTGCACGTGCGCGACCTCACCATGCACCCGCAGTCGGGGGTGCGCCACAAGGGCACGTTTCTGGGCGCGGCCCAAACCGGCACCCGCGGCCCGGCCAACGTGAGCACCGGCTTGGACCACCTCGTGGAGCTGGGCCTGACCCACGTGCACCTGCTGCCCACCAACGACTTCGCCAGCGTCGACGAAGCCGCCCCCGCCCGCGCCAACCGCTACAACTGGGGCTACGACCCCCTCAACTACACCGTGCCCGAGGGCAGCTACTCGACCGACGCCGCCAACCCGGCCGCCCGCATCCGCGAGCTCAAGCAACTGGTGGAGAACCTGCACGGCGCGGGCCTGCGCGTGGTGCTCGATGTGGTGTACAACCACGTGGCCGAGGCCGGGCGCAGCAGCTTCGAGCAGCTGGTGCCGGGCTACTACTTCCGCCACGAGGCCGACGGCCGGCTCAGCAACGCCACCGCCTGCGGCAACGAGGTGGCTTCGGAGCGCCCGATGGTGCGCAAGCTCATCGTGGAGTCGGCGGCGTACTGGGCCCGCGAGTACCACGTCGACGGCTTCCGCTTCGATTTGATGGGCGTGCTTGACCTCGAAACCATGCGCGCCGTGCGCGTGGCCCTCGACCAGCAGGACCACAGCATTTTCCTCTACGGCGAGGGCTGGACCGCCGGCCCCTCGCCCCTGCCCGAAGCCCAGCGCGCCGTGAAGGCCAACATGCTGAAAATCGACCGCATCGCCGCCTTTGGTGATGAGCTGCGCGATGGCGTGAAGGGCCACTACGCCCACCAGACCGAGCCCGGCTTTGCCAGTGGCCAGCCCGGGCTGGAGGAGAGCGTGAAGTTCGGCATCCTGGGGGCCACCCGGCACCCGCAGCTCGACTACGCGCGGGTGAACTACTCGAAAGCGCCCTGGGCCGGCAGCCCGGCCCAGGCCATCAACTACGTGGCCTGCCACGACGACCGGGTGCTCTGGGACAAGCTCACCGTATCGAGCCCCGGGGCCAGCGAGGAGCAGCTCATCAAGATGGACGTGCTGGCCAACACCATCGTGTTCACGTCGCAGGGCGTGCCGTTTCTGCCGGTCGGCGACGAGTTTCTGCGCACCAAGGGCGGCTCCTCGAACTCCTACAACCAGCCCGACAGCGTGAACCAGCTCGACTGGGGCCGCAAAGCTAAGTATCTGCCCGTGTACGAGTTCTACCGCAGCCTCCTCATCCTGCGCCGCAACCATCCCGCCTTCCGCCTGCCCTCGGCCGAGCTCATTCAGCAGCACCTCGAATTCCTGCCCACCAAGCCCGGCCTCATTGCCTACCGCCTGAAAGACCACGCCGGCGGCGACGCCTGGCCGGACGTGGTGGTCATCTTCAACGGCAATCGGGCGGCCAGCAGCATATCGCTGCCCCGCGACACCTACAAAGTGGTGCTGCGCGGCCGCGAGATAAACGAAGAAGGCCTCGACGTGCTGGAAGTGACCAGCGGCGTGCAGATTGCTGGCAGCACGGCCTTGGTGCTGGTGCCCATCAAATAGGCCACCAAGCCAGCACCGGACTTGCTGTTTTGATAAAAACGGCTTTTCATTCTGAAAAAAAAGAACCCCGCCGGAGAATTCTCCGGCGGGGTTCTTTTTATTAAAAATCTACACGTCAATGTATTGCGGTTTTTATGGAAAATTGTTACTGATTCGGCACTGGTCTTGGCAATGGGTGGCAGTCACTAAACCACTAACGCCATGAACACCTTGCTTTCCTCTTCTTCTGATTCCGACAGCGCCCTGCCCAAGTGGCAGCAGCCCGAAAAAATTGCCGGCCGCGTGGTGCTGCTGGGGCTGGTGGGCACGGCGGTGTACTTCTGGGGCAGCATCCTGCCCTTCCTCGTCGACATGGTGTTCGATACCGTGAAGCTGGGCATCGGGCTGGGCACGCTGTTCGTGCTGTTTCTGCTCGGCACGAATAAGCGCATCCACGCGGGGCTGTGGTACGCCGGGCAGCGCATCCTGCGCACCATGGCCGGGGTTTTCGTCAACACCGACCCCATCGGCATCATGCAGGATTACATCAAGAACACCGAGCAAGAGGCCCGCAAGATGGAGGGCGAGGTCACCAACATCGAAGGTGCCCACGAGCTGGTGAAGCGTAAGCTGGCCGCCAACGCCGCCCAGGTACAGGAGTACCTGGCGCTGGCCGCCTCGGCCACCCGCCAGGGCGAAAAGGACGCGGCCGAATCGTATGCCTCGCGCGCCGCCCAGCTCCAGGAATACAGCCAGCGCCTGCAGCCCATGGCCACCACCACGGCCAACGTGAGCCTGGTAATGCGCCAGATTCTGAAAGCCGCCGTGCGCCAGATTGACGCCAGCAAGTTCAAAGTGAACCTGCTGAAGGACGAATACCAGCTTGTGAAGCGCACCAGCTCGGGCATGAAGGCGGCCATGAACATCCTGCGCGGCGACCCCGACAAGAAGTATTTCTTCGACATGGCGACTGACCGCGTGGCCCAGGAGATGGCCCAGCAGCTGGGTCAGATTAAGCAGGCCATGCGCTACTCGCAGGACTTCGTGAAGGAGATGGATATCCAGAACGGCGTGATGAGTGAGAAGGGCCAGAACCTGCTCGACAAGTACCAGAAGGGCGAGTTCAGCGCCGTGCTCTCGGAGCAGCCCCAACCCACCAACGCCCAAACCTTTAAACAAGCCACCAATGATGCCTATTCTAGCCTGCTCGACTAGCTTTTTGCTTAGCCTCGGCGTGCTGGGCCTGCTGAGTGAGCCGCTGGAAAGCGCCGCCAGCGCGGCACAGACGACTGGCAAACCCGGCGCGGAGCTGACCTCCGCGCCGGCAGCCGGGCGGCGGCTGGCCCGCCCGTTGGCGGGCACTTTCCCCCGCGCTGGGCGCACCTGTCTGGTGGCGTTGCGCCCCAGCAGCTCAGCGGCCGCCCAGGCACCCGCCCGGCCCTGATAATTGCCGGGTCGCGGCCAATTCTCCCTCCTCCTTCTTAACTCTCTGAAAAAATGACTACTCGCGGTAAATTATTAATTGGCCTCCTCCTCGTGGCCGCGCTCTACTTCGGCATCAACAAGCTGGTTTCCAGCGGGGCCGTGTTCAAGAAAGCCGAAACGCAGTCGGTGCTGCTCAACTCGATTGAACTGCCCACGGCCACCGGCAGCAACAAGGCGACGGCGGTGGTGCCGCTGGCTACTTTGCCCGGCACCGCCCCAGCCGACAAAGGCACGGCCGTGGTGTGGGAGGTAATGGCCTGGAACAGCCAGATGGCTGGCATGCTGGCCAACGGCGGCCCCCGCAGCACCATGGGCTCGGCCATGACGGCCAACGGCCTGGACATGCAGATTGTGCGCCAGGACGACGTGAGCAAGATGCAGGCCGACCTGGTGAAAAACGCCCTCGACCTGAAAGGCAACCCCGCCACCCCGGGCCTGATTGTGAGCATCATGGGCGACGGCCTGCCGGCCTTCAGCACGGTGCAGGCCCAGCTCGAGAAGACTGGCACCGGCCTGCAGGTTATCCCCTACTCGGTGGGCAAATCTTTCGGCGAAGACAAGCTGATGGGGCCGAAAGAATGGCTCGACAACCCCAAGCTGGCCCTGGGCAAAACCGTGGCCTGCTACCTGCGCGACGGCGACCAGAACATTGCCCTGAAGTGGTGTGCCGACAACGGCCTGAAGGTGAACCCCGACGAAACCACCTACGACCCCGAAGCCGTGAACTTCATGGCCGCCAGCGACTTTCTGGTGGCGGCCGAGAAGTACATTCTCGGTAAGCCCGAAAGCCGCACCAAGGTGGTGAACGGCAAGAACACCGGCGTAAAAATCGACGTGGTGGCCGACGCCGTGGCGACCTGGACGCCCGGCGACGTGAACATCGCCAAGCAGCGCGGCGGCCTGGTGAACATCGTGAGCACGAAGGACTATTCCAACCAGATGCCCAACATCATGGTGACGACCAAGCGCTGGTACGATGCCCACCCGCAGCAGGTGCTGGGCCTGATGACGGCCTTTGCCGTGGCCGGCGACCAGGTGAAAAGCCACCCCGAAGCTCTGAGCCGCGCGGCCGATATTTCGGCCGACGTGTACGGCGACCAGGACAAGAACGGGGCCTACTGGCTGAAGTACTACAAGGGAGTGAGCGAGGCCGACCGCAACGGCGACGTAGTTGAGCTGGGCGGCAGCAAAGCCTTCAACTTTAATGACAACCTGAACCTGTTTGGCTTGGACGAGGGCGGCACCAACATCTACGCCGCCGTGTACAAAACCTTCGGCGACGTGCAGCACAAGCTCTACCCCAAGGAGCTGCCGAGCTACGTGGCGCTCGACCAGATGCTGGACCTGAAGCCCCTGCAAAAGCTGCAGGCGCAGTACAAGGGCAAAACCCTGGCCCCGGCCGAAACCCAGCAGTTCGCGGCCGGCGACGAAATCCGCCAGAACGTGAGCAAGCGCGCCTGGAACATCGAGTTCAATTCGGGCCAGAGCACCTTCACGCCCCGCACCACCCAGGAATTGAACCAGCTGTTCAACGACCTGGTAGTGGCCGGCCGCCTGAAAGTAGCCGTGCACGGCCACACCGACAACGCCGGCGACCCCGCCAAAAACCAGCAGCTGAGCGAGGACCGCGCCATGGCCGTGCAGCACTGGCTCGAAGCCAAAAGCCGCAGCGCCTTCCCCGACGGCCGCATCCAGGTGTACGCCCACGGTGCCAGCGAACCAGTAGCCAGCAACGCCACTCCCGAAGGCAAAGCCCAGAACCGCCGTGTGGAAGTGGTGCTGGGTAACTAGGCGCAACGTTGCGCGGAGTTTACAGCCAGGTTTCGCAAAGTCAGACAAGCCCCATTGTCTCATCGAGCCAAGCCTGCCGCCGACGCCGTCGACACTACTGATAAACTCCGCGAACCAGACTGCTGGCCAAGTATACTGCGCCGCTCAGCACTTCGATGGCCAGCAGACCCAGCAGCAGCTTTTTGCGGCGGCTCTCTGCCGGGTCGGTAGGCACCCACGCCAACCCTTCCAGGAGAATAACCCAATGCAAGACGTGGCTGGCCGCTACCACCTGCCAGATAAAATTGCCGTGCCGGGCCCGTAGCCCGGTTTCGTGCACCAGCAAAAACAGGAGCAGGCCCGCCAGCAAGCTGCCCAGCGCCAGTTGGTGGGGCCGGCGCCGCAGCCAGGCGGGCCGCAGGGCGTAGGCCGCTACCGGCACCAGCAGCGAGCTGGCCGCGCAGGCCGCCACCCGCGCCGGGCCGAAGCCGGGCACGAAGGTGCGCCAGCCGGCCGGCCAGCCCAGGGCCAGATTCGAGGCCCCGTACAGCGTATCGTGCGGGTGCTGACGCGTCCAGAGCAGTTGCCCGGCGATGACGAGCAGCACGGGCAGCAGAGCCACGGCCAGCCGCCCGAGTACCGGCAGTCGAAGGCCAAACTGCCGCATGAACAGCACCGCGTAGGCCGGTATAAAAGCGAAAGCATAGCTGGGCTTGAAAATGGCCCCGATTACCAGCACCAGCGCCAGCACCACGTCGTCGGTCAGCGCGGCGGGCCGACGGATGACGGCAAGTTGCTTCACCCCAAGCCAAAAGGCCAACACGTTGAACGGCAGGGCACAGATGATGGTAGAGTTGTGGTAGACGTTGGGTGGCAGCAGGCCCAGGTACCAGCCCTCGAAGCTGGCCGGCAGCGGAAACACCAGGCACGAGCCTGTCGCCGCCAGCAGCGCTAGTAGTGGCCCCGGTAGCGAGGCCGCTACTTCCTCGCCCACCAGCCGCCTTTCCAAGAGGTCCGCGCCCGCATATCCTGAAGCCGCTACCAGCCCGCCCCAGGCCAGCCCGATTACCCCGATGGCCGCTGCCAGCAAATAGCCCGGACGCTCGGAAAAGCCGCTGGCGATACGCACCACTGCATAAAACCCAAAGTTGGTCGGCACCGAGCCCTGGCCCCGCAACGCATTTTGCAGCATGCCCACGTGCAACTGAATATCGGTTATCCACTCCAGCTTCCAGAGCAGCAGCAGGTAGTAGCCCGCCGCCGCCAAGGCGGTGGCCAGTGCCAGTAGGACAGTGAGCCCCCGAAAATTCTTTTCAATTCTCTGCATCGCTGCTCGCAGGGTGATTTGCCAGGCTGGCCGGGCCACTACCCGGGTGCAACCCGTTGGCAAAAGCATTCACCACCCCAAATAAAAAACCCTCCCTGCATTACACAGAGAGGGGTTTTTGTGATCCCGCTGGGATTCGAACCCAGGACCCGTACATTAAAAGTGTACTGCTCTACCAGCTGAGCTACAGAATCGGTACCTTGCACTTTAGAAGGACATTTCCTTCTTTGGTGGCACAAAAGTACTGCTCCCTTTCGAATCTCGCAACCCTGACTTTAAAAAAAGTCTACTCCAATCTGCTGTGCGCGCCTTTTTACTCTACTTAATCCTCCTGCCTATCTGCGGCTTGGGCGCAAATCCGAAGGTTAAAAAAAATATTCCAGCAGCTAACATTGCGGTAACAGTTCTCCCCGACCGCCCCGACTCGCTGTTTGCTGCCGGCCAATATGCACTCGCTTTTTCCGGCTATAAGCAGCAGGTGTGGCAGCAGCGGCGCGCCTCGCCCGAGCTGCTACTAAAAATGGCCTACGCCCAGCAGCAGCTCGGGCACTATCCTGCTACGTTGCTCTATCTGAGTATGGCCCAGGCCCGGCAGCCCAGCGTGCGGACCTGGCAGCAAATGGCTTCGCTAGCGGCCCAGCACCGATTGGTGGGTTACCCCAACACCTGGCAGCAGGAACTACGGGTGCAGGCCCAGCGCTACTACTACCCTGGCTTGCAGGCGCTGCTGGCGGGGGCCGTGGTGGGGGCCGTGGTGCTGCTGCTGCGCGGCAGCAGACGCGGACCGTGGGTAGGCTACGCGGCCTACGTGGCGCTGCTGGCGGCCTACCTGCACTGGCTGCGGCCGGCTCCGGCGGGGGTGGTGGCGCGGGCGGGCGCGGCCCTTATGGCCGGGCCGGGGGCCGGCGCGGCCTGGCTGAGTACGGCCGCGCTGGGCGACCGTTTGCCCGTGCTGGGTCGCAGCGACATCTGGTACCGCGTGCAGTGGCAGCAGCGGGTGGCCTTCGTGCGGGCCGCCGATTTGCTGGTGGTGGAATAGTGGCGTCTGCTTCGGCCGTCGTTCCGGCTGCATCTGCCGGCCTTGGGGCTGGCTGCTGAACGGGGCTGGTTACCTGGTCGCTCCGGCCCCGGCCACGCAGTTGCCGGCTGGCCGGTACTTTTGCGGCCATGTCCACCTCTCTCACGCTTTCAGGCCTGTTTCTGTACCCCGTAAAATCGCTCGGGGGCTATGCCGTAACCGAGGCCGAAGTAACGCCGCGCGGCCTGCGCCACGACCGTCGCTGGCTGCTCGTGGATGAGCGCAACCGCTTCCTCACCCAACGCCAGCACCCCGGACTGGCGCTGCTGGTCGTGGCTCCGGCCCACAATGGTTTCCTGCTAACCCACCGGCAGCGCCCCGAGCTGTTGCCCCTGTTCATTCCGTTCGAAGCCCAGCCCGACCACACGCTGTTCGTGACAGTATGGGATGACATCCTCTGGGCCTGGCGCGGCGCCCTCGAAGCCGATGAGTGGTTGAGCGTGGCCCTGGGCCGCGCGTGCCGGCTGGTCTATATGTCTGACATGGTGCGCCGCGATGTGGAGCCGGCCCTCAACCCCGAGGGCCAGCTCGTGAGCTTCGCCGACAGCTACCCCTACCTGCTGGCCGGCGAGGCTGCTTTGGCCGACCTCAACACCCGCCTGGCCCAGCCGGTGGGCCTCGACCGCTTCCGGCCCAATCTGGTGTTTGCCGGCGGCCCGGCTTATGATGACGACCACTGGGAGCAGTTTCAGATTGGCGCGTTGCCCTTCCGGGCGGTGCGGGGCTGCGGGCGGTGCGTACTGACGACCATCGACCAGCAGACGGCCACCAGAAGCCCGCTCGGCGACCCGCTGCGCACCCTGGCCACTTACCGCCAGGCCGACAACAGCACCCTGTTCGGCCAGAACGTGACCGGGCCGGCCACCGGCACCCTGCGCGTGGGCGATGCCGTAACGGTGCTCAGCCGCAAGTAGCCCCGACGACAGCCGCCACCGGGGAATACCGCGCGCCCCGAAGCTTCGGATGCAGTGGCAGCGTCAGCAACTTGAGCCGCTGCCGCTACGTTGGGAAATGCCGCGCCGAAAAAGGCGCGCCAACTCAATGGAACTGGACTACCTGCTGGATTTTCTGCGCCGCTTGGCGGCCAACAACACCACGGCTTGGATGGCCGGGCACCGTGCCGATTACCAACGCGCCCGCGCCGCCTGCACGGAGCTGGTGCGGCAAGTGCTGGCCCGCGTAGCCGCCACCGACCCCGACCTAGCCGAGCTCACGGCCGCCGACGTGCTGTTTCGGCTGCATAAGAACGACCGCAGCCAGCGCGACCCCGAGCCCTACAAGCGCCGCATGGGCGCGGGCCTCAAGCGCGGCGGCCGCCATGCGCCGCGCGCCGGCTACTTCATCGCCGTGCAGCCCGATGGGCGCAGCTGGCTGGGCGTGGGCACCTTCCAACCCACCCCGGAAATGCTGGCCGCCATCCGCCAGGAAATCCACTACGACTCGGAAGGGTTTCACCGGCTGCTGGCGGATGCGCCGTTTCGGCAGCACTTCCCCACTGGGCTCGATACCAGCGGGCCGCGGCTTACCCGGCCGCCGCGCGGCTACGCCGCTACCGACCCTGATTTGCAATGGCTAAAGCTGAAAACGTTCGGCGCGGGCCGATTTTTTACTGATGCCGAAGTGCTGGCCCCCGACTTTGTGGAGCAGTTGGTGGCCGGCATCGCGGCGGCGCGGCCGCTGGTCGATTTTTTCAACGCCGGGCTATGAGGCATTGAGCTTTGGCAACGGCGCAAAAAGCACGTCATGCCTCGGCTACGCTCGGCATGACGGTTCTTTATTCCTTACCTCGCTAAAACAGGCCGAACAGGGTGTTGTCGATTTTCTCGATGACGGTGCCCAGGTCTTCGGGGTTACGCACGTAGTCGAGCTCGTTCACGTCGATGATGAGGCTGCGGCCGGCACTGTAGGTGCTAATCCACTTCTCGTAGTGCTCATTGAGGTTTTTGAGGTACTCGATACTAATGGTATTCTCGTAGTCGCGGCCGCGCTTTTCAATCTGGCCGATGAGCTTGGGCAGGTCGGCGCGCAGGTAGAGCAGCAGGTCGGGCGGGGCCACGAGGTCAATCATCGACTCGAACAGGGCGTAGTAGTTGTTGTAGTCGCGGGTTTCGAGCAGGCCCGACTCGTGCAGGTTGGCCGCGAAGATGTGGGCGTCCTCGTAGATGGTGCGGTCCTGAATGATACCCTTGCCGGCCTTCTGCAACTCCTTGATGCGCTGCGTTTGGCGGAAGCGGCCATTGAGGAAGTACACTTGCAGGTGGAAGGCCCAGCGGGGCATGTCGTGGTAAAAATCCTTCAGGTAAGGATTATCTTCCACGTCTTCCAGAAATACTTCCCAGCGAAAATGCTGGGCCAACTTATGAGCCAGGGTGGTTTTACCGGCTCCAATGTTGCCGACGATGGCAATGTGCATAAGGCTGAGACTAGAATGCGAGGCGAAGAAACAGAACTTCAAAGATAGGCTTTACGAACCATGCCTGATAACAGGAAAGATGAATTTCGTATGTTTGAATCCCCACCAGCTATTTGCTTTATGGTTGCCATCGATACTACTCCTGTTCTTGCCGTTACTGACCGCTACGGTGCACCTTTAGCCGAATTTTACTACCTGCCGGAGGGGTCGGTGCTGTACATCCGCTGGCACGGCAACCTCACGGCAGAGGAGGTTGTCCGGGCCGTGGGCGAAGGCACGCAGCTGCTGGCCACTTGGCCATTCACCCGCGTGCTAAACGACAAGCGCGAAACCAGCGGCGATTGGAGCGACGCCCTGCCCTGGCTCGAATACGAATGGCTGCCGCTGGCCGTGGCAGGCGGCATCCAGGCGGTGGCCTACCTGCTCTCGCCCGACCTGGAATCGCAGGTGGTGAGCCAGGAGTTTATGGACAGCATCGGCCGGCAGATGCACACGGCTTTGTTCCTGCACGAGGAGCCGGCCCGCCTCTGGCTGGCACAGCATTAGCGGGCAGCGGCCGTCGATTGGCGGGCGCCCGGTGCGGTTAAGCCAAGTAGTGGCAGCTACGGCCCGGCTGCCCGTAGCTTTGTATTGCTTACGCCCCCGTTGATGTTCACCACGCCCGTTATGCATCTGACCACCCTAGCCGACAAGTTCGGCGAGCCGCTGGTCGACCTCTACTATGTGGCGGCCGATGCGCTGCTGTTTCTGCACTGGCACGGGCACGTAACGGCCGATGAAATTGTGCGGGCCGCAACCGAGGGCGGCCAGTGGCGGACCCACTTTGCCTACCAGCGCATTCTCAACGACAAGCGTGATGGCACCGGCGAATGGTCGGAAGCCCTGCCCTGGATGCAGTATGAGTGGACCCCGCGCGCCGTGGCCCACGGCATTCGCGCCATGGCCGACATCGTGTCGCTCCACATCGGCGACCGGCCGGTGAGCCAGGCGTACGCCCAGGCGGTGCGCGAGCAGCTGCCGGTGGCCATTTTCACCGACGAGGCCGAAGCCCTGCGCTGGATTCGCGCGCAATGAGTCGGGCGGGCCCGGCCGGGCCAACCGCCGGCGGCAGCCCAACCAGCCGGCGCTGCATTCGGCAGTTTCGGTTTTTTCGGCGCAATTTCGTGTTTTGCTGCTCGTATGACTTCTGACGCCCCTGCCGCCCCACCGCGCATCGAGCCTGCTGCCGTGCAGGACATTCCCACCATCATCCGGCTGGCCGAGGCCACCTGGGAACCCACCTACCGCTTCATCATTTCGGAGGAGCAGCTGGAGTACATGTACCGCGTGATTTACTCGCCGGCCGCCCTGAAACGACAGATGCAGGAGCAGCACCACGTATTTCTGGTGGCCTACGTGGAGGGCGAGCCAGCCGGTTTCGCCTCGTTTTCGCCCCAGCCCGCCGAGGCCGCCACCGAGGGCGCGACGGGCTACAAACTGCACAAGATTTACGTGCTGCCCACCCGCCAGGGCCAGGGCCTGGGCCAGCACCTCATCGAGGCCGTCGAGAACGCCGCCCGCGCCGCCGGCGGCCACTACCTCGACCTGAACGTGAACCGCTACAACCCCGCCATCGCCTTCTACGAGCGGCGCGGCTTTACGCGCCAGCGCGAAGTCGACGTGCCCATCGGGCCGTATTTCATGAACGATTATATCATGCGGAAGGAGTTATGAGTTTTGAATTATGAGTTATGAGTCGTTTCGGGCATGAAGGGAAGTATCATCCAGCAGAAGTCTTATGATTTTGCTTCGCGCATTGTGAAGGCGTACAAGTTTCTGGTGAATGAGCAGCGGGAATATGTGCTTTCGAAACAACTGCTACGAAGCGGTACTTCGATTGGGGCTAATGTAGAAGAAGCGCTGGCCGCCAGCTCCACGGCCGATTTTATCCACAAGCTCAATATCGCCGCCAAAGAAGCCCGCGAAACCTCCTACTGGCTGCGCCTGCTCCGCGACAACGACTTCCTACCCGAACCGGCGTTCGAATCCATCCACGCCCATAACCTCGAAATCACCAAAATTCTCTCCAGCATCCTCTTAACCACGAAAGAAAAGCAAAAACCCCAAACGCCCCCAACTCACAATTCATAACTCAAAACTCATAATTCAATATGAAACTCACCGTACTTTCCAATGGCTCCCTCCGCGTGGAGGGCGAAAACATCGAACTCGTCGATGCCCAGGGCCAGCCCTACGGCCTCGGCGGCCGCGAGCGCATCAGCATCTGCCGCTGCGGCCTCTCCAAGCAGAAGCCGTTTTGCGACGGCTCGCACAAAGGCCACTTCGAGCACGACGCCGTGGCGTTCGATTTGCCCGCGCCCAAGCCGGCCATGTAGGTTTTGCTGATTGAAAATGAAAAGCCCGCTGACCGGATTGGTTAGCGAGCTTTTTGCTGGTTGAAACGCGGTTTTACTCCACCACCAGCCGCTGGCT
>JANXMN010000544.1 GCA_025354605.1 Hymenobacter sp.
TATGAGTTAAAGGTTGAAAGCGAGGAGTGTCCGGACGAATCATGCTTTTGGCCATTCACTTTTAACTCGCAGCGCAGCTACCGCTACAGCGCCCCTACCAGCGGCTGCACGTCGGTTTGCAGCGTGGCCAGCACCGTGCGCACCTTGGCCTGGGCGGCCCGCACGGCGGCGGGGCTCTGGAAAATGGCCTCGTCGAAGCGGCCGGGCAGCCCGGCAATGGCCTGCTGGGCGGCGGCCAGCTCCTGCCGAAAGCGGGTATCCAGCGCCGGACTGCGCTTCACCACCAACTCGCAGAAGCCCGTGCCGGTGGTAGTGCCGGCGCGCCCGGTGTAGATGGCCTCAATGCCGGCCAGGTTCTGCAAAAACTCCGCCTTGGAATTCTGGCTGAACTTGGCTTCCTCGGCATCGGTGCTTTGCAGGGCCAATGGGCGCTCCATCTTGCTGTTGGCCAGCTCATCGGCTGGCCCAATCAAGCCGTCGAGCAGCTCCTGCACGGCCTGCTTTTGCTTAGGGTACACGGTATTGCCCGGCCCGGCAGTACCCAGCGTGGCCGCTAAGTTGCCGCCCCCGGGCTGCCAGGCTTGCAGCAACCGGGCCGTGGCCGTCTGCAGGTTCTGGGCCGAGGAGGTGAGGAAGAGGTACTCGCGGGGCGTGAAGTCGGCCAGCGCCTTGTTGGCATTGTTGCCGAAGAGCAGAAACTCGATGGGGTGGAAGCCTTGCAGGCCGCCATCGCGCGGGCGCAGGCTGGCCTGCGTCAGCGGGTCGGGGCTGGCCAGCAGGGCGGCCAGGTCCACGCGGTTCAGGGGCCAGGTGTCAATCACGGCGTCCAGGCCCTGGGTGCTCACGGGGCCGAAGGCGAAGGCCTCGGTGGCTTCCCAGGGGGCGCGGGCGTCGCGGTAGGCCTGGCGGGCAGTGGCCAGGGCGGCGGGCGTAGGTACGTTGGCCAGGGCCGCCACGGCGCGTTGCAGGGCGGTGGTTTTCTGGTCCAGGTCGCGGTAAGTGCCCAGTATCACCCCGTTGGCGGCGTGGTCGAGTAGGGCCGCCGCGTTATAGCCCGGCGAGCCGACGGCTGTGTTCTGCGGGTCGATTTCTTCTTTCTGGCAGCTGGCCAGCAGTAGCGCCGCAGCGAAGGCAATGGCTAGGTTCTTCATGTCGGCTTAGAATTTGGCGGCCAGCGTGGCGTACACTGAGCGGCCGATACTCGGAATGATGCCCGGCCCCGGATACTCGTCGGTGCGGCGGGTGAAGTAATTGGTGTTGGTCAGGTTGTTCACGCCAGCCTTCAAATCCAGGTTTTTGGCGGCGCGAAAGGTGGCAGACAGGTCCCACACGGCGTAGGCGGGCACCAGCCCTTGCAGCGGGTTGTCGTTGTCGGGGGTGCGATAGTTGTTGGCCTCGCCGAACGAGTCGCCGGTGTAGCTGTACTGGCCCGTCACGCTCAGCGGCCCGTAGCCGTAGGTGAGGCCCACCCGCTCAATAACTCGCGGGGCGTATTCCACCCGCTTGCCCCGGAACTCGCCGCTCACATAGCGGGCATCCACGTAGGCCAGCGAGTTGAACGCACTGAGGCGGTGGCGGCTGCCGGTGCCCAGCAGCTTCAGCGGGCTGATTTCCAGGTAGGTTTCCGCGCCCTTGTGCTCGGAGTCGGCCACGTTGGTGCGCAGCGAGTAGTCGTTGCCGGTGATGGGGTCCACCAGCGCCACGGTGCCGATGCGGCGGTTGTACTTGAGGAAAAAGCCTCCTACGTCGAAGTTTAGCCACTCGCCCACCGCGCCGCGGTAGCCCAGGTCGGCGTTGTAGCCGTTGCTGTCTTTCAGGTTGGGGTCAATCTTGGAGGTGATGCCAAAGGGTTGCAGAGCCGAGTAGTCGACCGGCCGGTAGGCCTGCGACACGTTGCCGTAAAACGCCGTGCCCGCCGTGGCCTGCAACTGCGCCCCGGCCCCAAACAGCAGAAACGAGCGGTTGCGCGACTCCTGGGTGGTTTGCACCAGGCCGCCGTCCTGCACCTGGTAGCCCTGGGATTTGGAATTGATAAACTCGTAGCGCACGCCCGGTGTGAGCGAGAGCCGGTCGGTCAGGCGAATAATGGTTTCGGCAAAAGGGGCCAGGTTTTGGGTGCGGAATTCGAAATCGTACTCATAATTACCGCCGTAGAGGTTCAGGTCGAGGTCCGAGGCGGTGGAGCCGGGGCCGCCACCCTGCCGGTGCATGTAGCCGGCGAAGTAGCGCACGCCCACGGCCAGCGTGTTGTCGAAGCCCAGCAGGCGGTAGTCGTGGCGCAGGCGCAGCTCATTGGTGAGGCTGCGGAAGCTTTCCAGCTGCACCTCGCGGGGCACGTATTGGCCCGTGGCCCGGTCGATGGTGTCGGGCACGGCTGGTCCGCCGTCCTCGTTGCGCCACACCAGGGCGCGGCGGCTCAGGTTGCCGGCCGTTTTCAGGGTCAGCAGCGTGCGGTCCGATAGGTGGTAGTCGGCGGTCAGGGTCAGCACGTTCCAGGGGCTTTGCAGCCAGTTACGGGTGCGGGTGCTCTGGCGCGGGTTGGCTTTGAAGAGCGAATCGGTCAGCCCGCCCGGCATCTGAATTTTGTTGCGCAGAAGCGAATATTCCAGGCCAAGCTTCAGCTTGTCCGTGGCCTGGTAGCTCAGTCCGGCGAAGGCCGTGGCCTGGCTCAGGCCCGAGTTGGGCCGCCAGCCTTCCTGCCGCCGGTACTGGCCGTAGGCGTAGTAGTTGAGCTTGCCCAGCTGCCCGCCCACGCTCGTGAACGAGTTGAACAGCCCGAACGAGCCGCCCGTCTGCCGCAAAGCCAGTTCAAACGGTTTGTCTTTCGCCCCCTTGCGCATCACGTAGTTCACGGTGCCGCCAAACTGCGGGCCGAACTGCAGCGAAGCCGCCCCGCGCACCACTTCAATGCGCTCCACGGCTTCCATGGCGGGCAGGTAATAGGTTTCGGGGTAGCCGTAGAGGTCGGCCGTAATGTTGTAGCCGTTCTGGCGCACGTTCATTTCCACGCTTTGCACCGGGTTGAGGCCGCGCAGCCCAATGCCGTTAGCCGGAAAGCCCGAGCCCTCGGTTTCGGAGAAGTTCATGCCCGGAATGCGGCCCAGAATCTGGCGCGGGTTGTTTTGAGCCGTATTGGCGTCGAGCGAATCCAGCACGAGTACCTCGGTTTTCTTGCCCGCGTAAATCACCGCGCCGCCCACTTCGCCCAGGTTACCCACGCCATTCTTGGATTTGAGGCCCACCACTTGCACCTCATCCAGGGTACGGCTGGTGGGCGGGGCCGGCACAACTTGGGCCAGCGCTGGCTGGGCTACCAGCGTTGCCAGAAACAAGCCGCCTTTAAGCAGGCGGGCGGCAGGGTAGGTAAAGGTCATCTCTTATTTAGACAGGTTCTAGATAAGGGCAAAGGTAGTTGCTGCCTCGCTAACGGCCATGCCTTATTTAGAATTTTCTAAACAAGAGATTATGTAGCATAGGTCATCGTTCCCCAATTGCTTCGGGCGGAATCTCCTAGCTTGATTTTTGTCCAAGACCATTACCACAGCACTTGAATCGTTCGGTTGGTAGGGCCGGGGCCAGGCCACAGCACTCGGGGCCATCGCCGCCGGAAGCCCTGACGCGCGCAACTTAAACATCTTGTGCTGACTCAGTTGGCGCACAATAGGCCGCCCGACGCCGCTTACCTGCCGGGCAATTGGGGGTTTTTGCCAGATACGAAAAAAGAAG
>JANXMN010000128.1 GCA_025354605.1 Hymenobacter sp.
TGCTTATTCGGTTTACTGCTTTTCAAGCGAAGGCAGCCAGCAAAAAAGGGCCTCGGCGTTACCTCGGAGAAGCCGGAAAAAGATTTGGGTAAGGACAAGCCAGCAACTAGCGGGGCTTTTTGTTTCTGCAGCAGCTTAGGCGGCGGGCCTGGCGGGCGTGTCGCCTTTGGGGCCGCCCCACCCAGGATGATGAGCTTGGTGTAGCCCTGGAAACGCTCCCAGACCTCGTGCTTGGTGGCCGAGGTTTCGTAGGGCTTAAGCTGCACCCGCATCTGCTTGATGAGGGTGGCGTTGCGGCGCAGCAGGGCAATGAGGCGCTTGCGGTCGGTAGCGCCGGCTACGACGGTGGTGCGCTGGCTGGTGTGCTTATTCTCGAAGCGGGCCCGCAGGCAGGTGGTTTCGGCCAGGTCGTCGGCCGTGAACTCGCGCTTTTCGAGCGCTTTGGCCAAGGGGGCAGCCTCCTTCAGCAGGGCCGTGATGATGCTGGCGAAGCTGGCATCGTTGGCCTTCGTGCTGTCGGAGCGACTGTAGCGCACGCGGCCGGCCAGGTCCTCGTCGGTATTGGCCTGGCTGGCGGCGTAGGCTTGCCGGGCGGCGGCCAGGCGCGGGGCCAGCACCTTGAGCCGGGTTTTGGCCCCCACTTTTTGCCGGGTCTCGTCGGTGCCGTCTCCGCCCAGCACGATGTCTGCCAGGGTGCGGGCCTGGGCCTGGTTGGCGGCGTGCGCCGCTGGCAGCGGGCACAAGTATTACTATTCCTGAATTTCAGCTACCTTTTCGGCCTCTTCCACCTCTTTACCCCCTGGCACGATGGCCGATTTTGCGAAGTACTACCCCCTGCTCCTCGCCAACGAAGGCGGCTACGTGTTCGACCCGAACGACCCCGGCGGCGAAACCTGGCGCGGCGTTTCTCGCGTCTTCAACCCCCACTGGCGCGGCTGGGCTCTCGTCGACGCGGCGAAGGCCCGCGCCACCTGGCCGCTCAACTGCCGCGTGTACCCGCGCAACAAGCTGGCCACGGCAATACTGCGCCAGAATGCGGCCCTGGCGGCCCTGGTGCAGGGTTTCTACCGCGCTCAGTACTGGGACAGCCTGCGCCTGGGCGAAATCACCAGCCAGGCCATTGCCAGCCAACTCTGCGACATCGGCGTGAACACCGGCACCGGCCGGGTGGGCCGCCTGGCCCAGTACGTGCTGGCCGTCTCGTTCGGCTGGCCCGGCAAAGTCGACGGCAAAATCGGCCCCGCCACCCTCCAGGGCATCAACGCCGCCCCACCCCAGGCCTATTACGAAGCCCTGGTGGCCACCCGCCGCTCGTTCTACCAGTACCGGGCCGGCCACCCCATCACGCCCCCCGAACTGGTGCAGCTGCTGAAAAAAGCCAAGCTCGTGCCCGACGCGTCGATGCAGCGCTACCTCACCGCCTGGCTCGGCCGCATCGATGCCATTCCCTTTGAAAAGAATTATGAGTTATGAATTATGAGTTATGAATTCAAACACAATAGACGAATTCATAACTCATAACTCATAACTCATAACTCAAACTACCGGCTCACCACCTCATCCAGCCGCAACCGCTGCTCAATCGCCTCGGTCGCTACTTCCAGAATGTCGAAAGCATTCTTGGCCATTGTGTTTTCCGAGTCCAGCGTGGGGTTGATTTCCACCATCTCGAAGCACACCACCCGGTCGTTTTCGAGCAAGGCGCGGCACAGGGCCATGGCCTCGGGCACGTCGAGGCCCAGCTCGACGGGCGTTCCCGTCCCCTTGCTGAAGCGCGAGTCGAGCGAGTCGACATCGAAGGAGATGTACACCAGGTCGCAGAAGCGCAGCTGCTCGTAAATCTCGCGGGCCACTTGGCGCGGGCCTTTAGCGCGAAACTCGGGCAGGCGGAAGTTTTTGATGCCCAGCGCCTCGATAATGGCGTTTTCTTCGTCCTCGGTGTCGCGCACCACCACGTACACCAGGTGCTCGGCGGTGAGCTTGGGGCCGGGCTCGCCCAGGTTTTGCAGGCGCTGCCAGAAGAAGGTGGTTTCGGGGTCGGGCTCGTTGCGCTGGTGCTGGCGGTTGTCGAGGCCGAGGGCGGCGGCCAGGGGCATGCCGTGTACGTTGCCGCTGGGCGTGGTGTAGGGCGAGTGGATGTCGGCGTGGGCGTCAATCCAGACCACGCCCAGCGTTTTGTGCGGGTAGGCCGCCTTGATGCCGGCAATGGTGGCGTTGGCGCTGCTGTGGTCGCCGGCCAGTACCAGCGGGAACTCGCCGAAGCGCAGCGTCTGCTCCACGGCGCTGGCAATGCCCTTCTGCACGCTGTAAATCGAGTCGACGTACTTGGCGTGCGGGAAGTGGTTTTTCTCGAACAGCACGTGGTTCTGGTCGGGCACCACCACGGCATTAAAGCGGCGGAAATAGTCGGAGCCCTTGTTGAGGCAGGCCACGCGCAGGGCGTCGGGGCCCATGCCCGCGCCGCGCGTGCCAGCCCCGAGCTCGGAGCGGACTTCTAGTAATTTGATGCGTTTCATCGGAGGGTGGAAATTGAATTATGGCGGATGGCGGCATCGTTCCAAATTTTTCATTTAACAGTTATCAATTAACATTTAACAGTCGTTCTGTTTGCCTTTTAGGCTTTTCGAACAGGTGTTAAATGTTAAATGATAACTGTTAAATGAAAAATTTCGAGCGCTGCCTTTCGTCGGGCCGGAGCCTGCCGTAGCCAAGTCGCTTACTTTTCCATCGTCACGATGCAGGGCGGGATAGCGGGAGAACATCGAGTAGTTCCCGGCCGTTATCCTGGCCCCGGCGGTACTTTTGTACGGCCCACCGCAAAGGTCGGGCTTTTTTGCCGTTTTCAAAACCCCTGATGGATACGTACCACGACCTCATCTCCCAAACCTTCGACTTTCCCACCGCCGATTTCACGGTTCAGGACCACGAGCTGCGCTTCCATGACATCGACCTGATG
>JANXMN010000552.1 GCA_025354605.1 Hymenobacter sp.
CATCGACCCCGACACCCAGAACGGCGACGTGACCCGCACCGTGGCCTTGCTCAAGCGCTACGCCCGCATCCACGAGGCGCTGTACGGCGACGGGCAGAAGGAAAAAACCGGTTTCTTCAGCCAACCGCTGAACACGCTGGCGCACCTGAACACCAGCGGCGGCGGCGAGGAACTGCGCGACTCGTTCGTGTATGACTTCGGTGGCATCAGCCAGCCCTTCCGCGACTACCTGAAATACAACGACCTCTCGGTGGAAACGCAGGGTTTGGTCGATTTGCTCTTCACGCAGGATAGCCTCGCCGCCAATCTCGACGTGGGCTTCCGCGGCTCGCCCAACGTGGGCTCAGTGGTGCTGAATGCGGTGGTGCAGTCCAAGGAAATGCGCTACCTCGCCCAGAGTTTGCAGGACGGCGACCGTGCGTTTTTCATCAGCTCGATTTTTGGCGGTACCGGCGCGGCCGGCTTCCCGCTGCTGGTGAAAAACCTGCGCGACGCCAACTCCCCACTGGCCCACCCCGAAATCCGCCGCCGCCTCAAAGCTGGTGCGTTGGTGATGTTGCCGTATTTCAAATTGCAGGACCCTTCGGCGGATGAGAAATCAGCCGGCCAGGATTTCATCGACTCGAACACCTTCATTACGAAGACCAAAACGGCCCTTTCGTACTACGCCGACAACCTGCAAGGGTTAGAGGCTATGTACTACCTCGGCGACCAGCCCGGCCAGCCGCTGGCCAACCACCCCGGCCGCGCCGAGCAGCGCAACCAGGCCCACTTGCTGGAGCTGCTGGGCGCGCTGGCCGTACCGCATTTCATGGAAGTGCCCGATAACCAGCTCGACGGCAACCAGCCGCTGTACCACGAGTACGGCCTGAAAGCCGACACCACTGACATCGACTTCGGCCAGCTGCCCGCCGAGATGCGCCAGGAAGTAGCCCGCCCGCTCATCCAGCTGCATTACTTCGCCCGCTACTTCCTCAAGCACACCCCCGAGGATGCCAAAGCGCCCTACTACGAAGCCGGCGACCTCGCGGCCCAGCTGCGCAACAACCGCGCCCTGCGCGAGCTGACGGACTTTTTCGGTGAATACAACGAATGGCTGCGCGAGCTGGGCGTGAACCAGCGCCGCTACACCGCCATCCGCGCCGACGAGCTGGATTTCAACAAAATGGTGACAGATAAAACGGTGGAAACCGGCATTTTCAGCAAAGGCATTACGCCAGGCTTTTTCCGCGATGAGCTGACGAAAGCGGTAGGCAAAGCGACGCTGAGCAACCCGACGGAAAACGAAGCGTTGCGCTGGGTGGTGAAAGCCTTTGAGGAGGCGACGGGCGAGATTCTGGATAAGAAGCTGCAGTATTCCTGATGAATGGGTAAATGGCTGGACTGTTGAATGGTTGAATTGGTTGAAGGGCGCAATTACCCCTTTGACCTAAAGGCAGAGCCTCAACTGTAAGCTTTCAGCAAAACAGCCCTTCAACAATTCATCCATCCAGCAATTCAACAATAATTAATTAGATGGCTAAAATCCTGCGACTACACGACACCGGCTCCAGCACCCACGAGGGTTGGGGACCGACTGGTAAAATCGGCCCCCACGAAGTGGAACGCCTGCTCGACCCGCAAGGCGGCCGTGCCGCCAAGGTGGCGGTTTCGATTCCCTCGCCCTTCGCCCGGATGCACTTGGTGGAAACGGCTTTGCGCTTCGTGACGCAAGGCGGCACCAGCCAGGATTCAGTGTATCACCAACTGGTAAGCCACTTCTGGGACGTGTGGGAGATGGTATTTAACTTCCACCAGCGCAAGCTGGCCAGCCAGCGCCTGCAAATCCGGGCCTGGCGCAAGGACGAGGAGCTAGCCAAATTGCGCGCCAACCCCGCCACCCGCCCGCTGGCCGACGTGCTGGCTCTGTACCTCGACGGCCGCTTCACGAAGCTGACCGAGATGCACCTCATCTACTTCCCCGGCGCGAATGGCGTGCCGCAGCTCATCGGTGGCACCTCGCCGCTCACGCTGTTTTTCCCGGCCCCGAATGTGAAGCCGCTGCCGGTGCAGCGCCCGCAGGGCGGGGGTTATTATTTTGATAACCAGTACGTGCCGCTGGCCAGCCGCGAAGCCGCTTTCCGCGACTACGTGTACCAGGAGTTCGTGGGCGACCCGGCCCTGACGGCCATGGCCCCGCTGGTGCGCGACACCCTCGACCGCGGGCAGCTACAGAAATGGGCCATGGACGGTACCGCCAGCCTGAGCAATTTCCCCATCCTCACCGACGCCGCCAACAACCAGATTGACGTGGCCGGCGTGCTGCTGCGCGTGCGTCCCGACGAGGGCACCGTGCGCGGCTCCGACCTGTTCATCCGTCCCACGCGGGCGGGGGTGGGCGGCCCGCTGCCCATCGTGTTACGGCCGGGTTTGAAGGCTGTAGGCAAGAAGTATTACAACGAAACCCTGTTTGCCGACAGCGGGGCCACCGTGCCGGCCGCCGATGCCCGGCCGCTGAAGGAGCGCACGCTGCCCGGCCCGGAGCTGCCCTACCCGTACCTCACGGTGAACGACTTGCTGGAAGAAACCCTGCTGGCCGTACCCTACGAGGTGGATGAAACCCGTTTTTTCGTCGGCAACCTGAAAATTGCCCCCGGCTTCCGGCCCAGCAGCTGGCCGCTGCTGCCCATCAAGACGGCGTATTTCGACTACTTCACCCAAGCCGATTTGGCCGAGCACCTCACCCTGGAGCTGGAATCGGCCTGCATCCGAGTGAAGCTGCGCATTCCGGTGAGCGGCGGCGACTATGTTGATTATGAGCGCGCTTACTACGACAACCCGCAAGGGGAGGGCGTGGGCCGCCTGCGCGTGACCAACGTGGCGCTGTCGGTGTTCCCATTTGTGAAGGTGGCCGACGCGCCGCAGTTCAACGACTTCTACAAAGTCATGCTGGTGGATGCCAACAACATCGACCCCAGCATGGTGACCAAGAAAGTCGACCTGAAATTTTGGGCCAACGGCCACCAGCTCAGCGAAACCGGCACCGACCAGAGCGCCACCCGCTACGACCGTACCCCCAAAACCAGCCAGGATGAGGGCAGCACCTATTTCGAGATACGCGGCACCCATTTCGACTATCTCGAAGTGCTGAACCCGGCCCCGGCCGAGGGCCGCGCCCTCATCATCCCGCGCTGGCC
>JANXMN010000583.1 GCA_025354605.1 Hymenobacter sp.
CCGACTCGTATTGACGAGTTCAAATCAATGTTACGTTTGTAATTTGTCTACCCCAATTGCTTGTGATAGAACTTACCGTTTGTCTTTTCCAAACATTCAAAGAACGTATGTCGCTTCCAGTTGAAGTGACAGTGTGGCCTACCGGCCAGAATTACTTAGTATAGTTGCGAGCCGCTTCTTTCGATTTGGGAGTGCAAAGGTACTTTGGTTTCTTCAACTAACAAGCGAAATGCGAAAAAATTATTTTTTCTTTTCTACTCTTACGGCCGGTTGCTTTCGTTTAAAGCGAATCGGGGTGCAAAGGTAAAAGACTTTTCCGATTTATCAAGTGAAGAAGCAAATTTATTTTTTAAAAAATAAGCTGCTTTTGGGGCTTGGCTTCCAGTTGAAGCGAAACGGGGTGCAAAGGTAGTAAGCTTTTTTTAGTATGCAAGCGGTTCGAGAAATTTCTTTTTGCCTGCTCAATTGATGCCCTCGTCCTGTTGATTTGGGAGTGCAAAAGTAGGGAGAATAGTTGGTAGCTACAAGCTTAGCGGAGACATTTAGCTGGTCAAGTAGGGAGATTGATGAGTGGGGTGGTGAGGCTGGTTCGTTTACAGCAGCTTAGCATCGGATAATCTTTAAATAATTTTTCAGCGAATTGGTTCGGGAGCGAAGAATTCGAAGCGGTTGGGGCGGAAGCGACGGGCGCGAATGGCCTCATATTGCTGAATTAGGCGGCCTAATTGCGCTAGGAAGGGCTCGCCAATACTGTCGTATTCGTAGGCACCGTCGTTGATAATACCATCCTGATTGACGTAAAGGACGGCGCTGAGCATAAATTCGGCCTGGTGAAGGGAGTCGGCGAAGTAGGCAACATCGGACAGGTAGCCGTGCGACATGCCGACGATGTTGTAGATGCGCAGAGCAGATTGGCGGGGGATTTTGGGATTGCGGCCGTAAAAGAGGTACTTCTTATAGGCATCGAAGTAACGGGCCGGGGCATATGCATGGAAGCCGGACTCGTGCGGGGTGGTGTGCAGGTAGCGCCGGAGGAAGGCGTAATCGGAAGCGGTGAGGCTCAGGCGTTGGGCGGCCGGGACGGATTCAGGAAAGAGGAGACTTTGGAGGATGGCGGTGACGTCGGCCAGTGGGAGGTGGTTGGCGGTGGTGAAATCGTAGGGTTCGGTGATGATGCGGCGGCCGGCCTGGTAGGCGCGGCCCTTGAGAACGCGGCCGAGGGGGCTGGTGTAGGGCGTGGCATTAAATTGGGCGGCCTGCTTGTAGAGGGTATCGCCCTGGGGCGAGTGGAAGCTGATGGGGTTGGTGTGGCGGTTGGCGGCGGTATCGCAGGGCGCGAAACGGCGGGTGATGCGGATGTCGGGGTGGCCGAGTTGCGCCAGGCGCTCGTTGAGGGGGCGCTGGCCGAGAAATTCGTAGAGGCGATTGTAGGCGCCGTTATCACTGACGAGAAGCATGCGCTTGATGTAGTTACCAACGGTAGCGGCTTGGTCGGAATCGGCGGGGGCTGCGAAGGGGACGCGGGTTTGACAATGCCAAGCGATGCCGGTGGCCATAATGGTACGACGGGTTACATATGGCTGATGGAAGCTGTTGAGTTTCTCGAGGGCGAGGGCGACAACGGGCAGCTTGACCATACTGGCCGGGTTGAAGTACTGCCGGGGGTTGAGGTGGTAGGTGTGGGGAGTGAACGCGGGGCGGTTCTGGGCGTCGCGGTCGATTTGCGTATAGATAATCTGGAGCTCGAATTGCGGGTCGGTGGCAATGCGGGCGAGGAAGGGATTGGTGCGGAGCAGAGAATCGAGCAGGTGGGAATCGGCGGACGTTAACCTCTCCCCCTTGACTCCGGAGAAATGCTTTGCGCGCATCTCCCAAGAAAGAGGAGAACCATGCCCGGCAGGGGCCTGATAACTGCTGGCTGCCAGGGTTGCCAGTGCCATTAAAGTCAATAGACAGGCAACTCCTATTATATAGTATAGAGAGGCGCGGGGTTGATGAGGCACTTTCATCGGATAGCAAAATAAAAAAGGGCCGTGGCGCTGGCACCACGGCCCGGTGGGGCGGCTATTATAAGCAAGCTACTTGGCCAAGGGGATAAGGCGGCGAGCCAAGAGCAGATTGGAGTCGGTCTGGCGCCAGTTGTAGCCGGTACCGAAAAGCAGGGCTTTGGGCTTATGCATGGTGTCGGAGTAGGCAGCGGTGAGCTCGGGCTGATAGTGCTTGGCAAAAAGGTTGATGGGGCGGTGGTAAGTACCGTAGTAGTTGAACTGCCACGCGCCCTTTTGAAAGTACTTCATAGCTATTCCAGAGTCATCCTGCAGGATGTAGCGGCTGCGGCGGAGGACCAGAGTACGCACTTCGCTGAAGTAGACTTTATGCATGAGGTAAGTGGCCGATTTCAGGTAAGTAGTGAGGGGGCCAAGGCTGCGCACGAAGGCGAGTGGGGCCGGCTTCACGTTGAGGCCGTGGTTGCTGAGGTCGGTGGAGAAGTAGTAAATGGTTTTGGGCTGGCCATCGGGGCCACGCAGCTTCATTTCGACACCGGGAACGGAGTTAGCCAAGGCTGACTTGCGGCTGGGGTCACGGGCTTGAATGGTGTCCTGGGAAACATCGACAAGCAGGCCGCCAGCATCGAGCTGTACGGGGCGGATGGCAGTAATCTGGTGGCCCGTGCGGGCGGCGAAGAGCATCATGAGCGGCAGAGCCCCGTCGAGCTCGACTGACTTGAGGTCGACGGCCATATCATTGGTGCGAAAGAAGCTGAAATTAAGCACCGACCAGAGTGAGGTTTTGACGGTGGGCAGCAGCTTCGGGTTTTCGAGCGAGCTGCGGGCCGGCACGCTGCCAACGGGTTCGAGACCCATGAGCACATAGGTCTGGCTGGTGGGGAACATCGTGAAGACGTTCAAAAAATCGGGGCCGCTGAAGGGATAGAAGATGGTGGGACTGCTGGCATGCACCGAATCGAGCTCGGTGGCGGCCCATTTAGTCATGCGCGTGGTGTGGGTGGCGCGGTATTTATCCCAGCTTTTGTCCTGGTCTTTGGCGAAAGCCTGCCAGGCGGGTGTGGCGGCCAGAGGGGTGAGGTCGCTGTGCTGGCTGGGTTGCAGGCCCCCGAGGAACATGGCCACGTCCTGGGCGTAGGCGGTGTCGGGGACGATGAGACGGTTGGGGCGCGCGATGGCGGCTGGGACAGCCGGTTCGCGTGTGGCAGCCTTGGTGGAATCAAGCGCGTCGGCGGTAGTGGCCATGGTTTCGGCCGGGCCTTTAGCGGCGGTCTCGTTTTTTTGTTTCGACTCGGAGCAGGCGGAGAGCAGAAGCAGAGCGGCCGGTAAAAACCGGAGCGCAGCGGTGCGGAGGAGCATTATATAAGGAGTATGGGAAATGGGTGACTTCGGGAAGCCGGGAAATGGGGCGCAAGTTACGGCAAGGCGTTGGGGGGCGGTCTTACGTCAACCTTCCCCTCCGCTCCTGAAGGACACCTGAAACACATTTCCCCAAAAGCGGCGGCACCCGTGAGGCGTGGATTAGACTGTGGCGCAGGGGCCGTAAGTCCGCGCGGAGGTTCTGGCTTGGTCAGGCAACTCGCGGACTCGCAGCACCCACGCTTCGATTTGGCAAGCCCGAAGCCCAGTTGCCCTCAAGTACGCTCAACAACGGAAGTTTCTTCAACTATCGGGGCCGTGGTGCGCGTGGTGAGAAAGTATACCACCATGCCTAACGCGATAGTGGCGAGGCCGTAGAGCGACTCCCAGGGCTTGTCGCGTAGGATGAAATAGAGTGTCCAGCCGCTCAGGACCAGGAAAATGAGCGGAGTGAGAGGGTAGCCCCATGCTTTGTAGGGCCGGGGTAAATTGGGCTGGCGGAAGCGGAGCACGAACAAACCCAGCACCGTGAGGAAGGTAAACAGGTTCAGCACGAAGCCAGCGTAAACGAGTACGCCCTGGAAGCTGGGCTTCAGAATAAAGGCCAGCGTGATGGCCGTTTGCAGCAGCAGGGCGCGCACGGGCACACCGGCGCGGCTTTTGGGCGCGAGGAAGCGCAGGGCGGGTAGGTCTTCCCCCATCGTCTGGACGATGCGCGGGCCGGCAAAAATCATCGAGCTGATGGTGGACACCAGCAACGCGGCAATGACGCCGCCCATGAGGCGGCCGCCGAGCGGGCCGAAAAGGGACGTGGCGGCGACAAAGCCGACCTCCACCTGACCCTTCAAGCCGGCCAGCGGGGTGGACCGCAGGAACACGTAGTTCAGGCCTACATATAATAGGAGGACGATGGCGGTGCCCGTCAGCAGAATGCGGGAGAGGTTGCGGCGCGGGTTTTCGATTTCGCCGGTGAGGTACACGGCGGCATTCCAGCCGGAGTAGGCGTAGCTGACAAACACCAAGCTTACGGCGAAAGCGGGGCTGAGCAGCGCCTGCCAGCCGGCCGCATCGGGCGCAACACTGAGGGGCTGCCCCTCTCCTACTACCATGCCCGTACCGATGAACAACACCAGCACCACCACTTTTAGGGCCGTGATAATGACCTGTACACGGCTGCCGGCGCGTGTGCTGGTGCCATGAACCAGCGTCAGCGCCAGCACCACGGCCACCGACAGCCAAGTGGGCTGCAGGGCCGGCCAGAGGCTTTTGGCATACTGGCCCAGCGCCAGCGCGGCCAAGGCCGTGGGGGCCGCAAAGCCCACCGTGGCCGATACCCAGCCCGATAAGAAACCCAGCGCGGGATGATAAATCCGGCTCAGGTAGTGGTATTCGCCGCCCGAGCGGGGCATGGCCGACGCCAGCTCGCCGTAGCTCACGGCGCCGCAAAGGGCAATGAGGCCACCCACCAGCCAAAGCATCAGCAGCGCAAAGCCGCTCTGGATGCCCATCACCTGAAAACCCAGGCTGGTAAAAACGCCCGTGCCCACCATGTTGGCAATGACAATGGCGGTACCCGTGAGGAAGGTGATTTTATAAGGGATGATAGGGGCAATATCGGGCATAGGGCAAAGTTGACGGAAACCCAAAAGTACACCCGCCTGCCTCCGACGCGCCTTCCCGACCTTCCGACGCGCCTTCCCGAGGTCGGGAATAGGCTTCGAGATGGCGGGAAGGAGCGTCGGGATATCAATATTTAGGCGCTGACGGCTTTGGGCTTTTTATAGAGCGGCACGGTGCTGCACGGCTCGCCGTACATGATGCTGCTGGTGACGGGCAGCAGCTTCTGCATAATGGCCACATAGGCGAAGGTGGGCACGGGCTTTTCGCCGCAGCCTTTCACCACCACTTTAGCCTCACGGTATTCTTCAGCATCGAGGGCGGCAATGGCTTCCGCAAACAGCGCCTGTTCCAGCGCCTCCAGATTGCCCAACACGTAGCGGTGAGCGTAATTCTGGAACTTGGTGGCGAGCAGCATGTAGGCCCAAGTGGGCACAATAGCATCGGCCGAGCAGATGATAGCGACGTTTTTCCCATCGTACGGGGTCCAGTCGTTGGTTTTGATGAACTCGCGAAAATCCTTTTCGCGCAGCATCAGGCCATGAAAGAGGTTGTCCTTGATGTCGTACACCACCCGCTCGCCGGGGTGCAACATTTCTTCCAGGTTGAGGGTGACGAGGCCGGAGTTGGCGACGCGGTTGACGAAGAGGGGTTCCATATCCTTGAGAAACTATTGGGAGGGTAAGCCGAAACAGTGTTTCGCGGGGAGTAGTTACAGCAGGAAGCGATAACAAGCCATTCCATGAAAACTAAGATTTGCGCGCATTGCCAGCAGGAAGCGACCACGCTGTACCGGATACAAACGCAGGCCGGCGGTAAGGGCTGGGGTTTTGTGTGCGAAAGCTGCTGCATCAGCGCCAAAACCCAGCCGGGCTACCGCTACGGCGGCACCTGGCAGGGCTACCGGCACTAGCCCGAAAGCTCAGGACCGCGGTGTGGTAGTGTACACTTCCTTCAAATAAAACGGCTCGTAGTAGGCCACGTCCTGAAACTCCTGCCGCTGATAAGCCGCGACAGCCAACGCCCCCACCGCCAACGCCGATGGCTCGATGCCTACCAAGAAACCAGCCTGCGCCGACTCGCCCAGCACCGCCCGGAACTTCGCCGCGCCGTTGCCGAAAAACAACAGCGGCTGCTGGGCCAGCTGTTCGGCCAGTGTATCGGCATTGAGAATAAGCGGCGTAGGCACCAGCACTTCCTGGCCCTCGTGGGTGTAGAGGGCGGCGTACACCTCCTGCCGCCGGGCGTCCAGCATGGGGCAATACAGCCAGCTTTCGGGCCGCGCAGTGCCGGCCGCCACCTGTGCCGCCAGTGCCCGCAGCGTGCTCACGGCCACCAGCGGAATATCAAGCGCGAAGCACAGGCCCTTGGCGGCGGCCGCCCCAATGCGCAGGCCGGTGTAGGAGCCGGGGCCGTCGCTCACGGCTACGGCGGTGAGGTCGGCCAGCTGGTGCCCAGTGTTGGCGAGCAGCTGCTCGATGAGCACGGTGAGGTGGGTGGAGTGCGACTTATCGAGCCGCAATTCGGACTGGCCAACCAGGGAGCCGTCGGCCACGCGGTGCAGGGCTACCGAACAGACCGGCGACGAGGTTTCGAGGGAGAGAATAACGGTTTGCATGAATCAGGCAAATTTACGGCGGTGGGAGTTGGCCGGGCCTGCTTCATCAAGCTCTATTTGTTGCTAAGCAATTCTAGCAAACGGTCCATCTTAGCATCTAGCCCCGTTACTTGGGTACTCATGAGGGAAATGGTGTTTTCCAAATCGCCAATCCGGGTGCTCGTCAAGGATTGGTTTGATTGAATGCCATTCGTCTTATGTTTCAACTCATCAAGGTCCGTCCGCACCTCCTGTCGCAACTCGCCAAGCTCCCGCAAAACGAATTGGATGTTGTCACTCTGAACCTGCCCAGCTTCCAGCAACTGGCCGACAGCCTGCTGCAAATGGCTAACAGTCGCATTAATCTGCTTGAGCTGCGCCGTGTGGCGGTCAGCCACAGCCAGAGTCTGAGAAACGAGCGGTTCGAGCTGGTCGAGGCGTTGGTCGGCAGTCATTGCAAAGTATCAGAAACGATTACTTGCATTTAGCTTATTATTGCTCAATGCATTTTCAAAAGTTATACCCTAGATAATCCGCGCTATTATCGTCCCAACTTGAATCACCATTATACTCTGGTTCCGACTCAATTGCTTCGTTTAGGGTCAACAAGTTGAAGAATAAGAGGCAGATTCTCGAGAGAATACATAAGTCAATTCAAACGAATTACTTCGTCCCGGCTGACTTGCGGGCGCTGGCGGCCTGGCCCGTGGGCTTCAGCAGCGCAGCGTAGCGGTTCGGGTCGTTGAGCACGGCTACGGCGGCGATGATGTTGGGGTCGTCGTCGAAGCCGGATTCGGTGCGGCCCTTCTCGAAGTAGTAGCGCGACACGATTTCCTGCTCCAGCAACTCCTTGATTTCGGGCTTGAAGCGCTGCAGGTCGTTGGCTTTATTGACAGTGATTTTTTTACGGACGGCCTCAAGCTCCAGCTTCACGTCGTCGTAGTGCTTGTCCTCCTTTACCTTCTTGCTGAGTTCAGCGAGGGATTTTTCGGCGTCGGTGCTGTAGCTGATGTTCTTGTTCTGCAGGTAGGCTACGAACTTCTGGTAGTCAATATCCGACATGTGAAACTGGCGGGCGGGCGCAATGGTGGGATGCTCGGCCCGGAAGCGAGTGGCGTAATCGAAGAGGTAGCTTTTCTGGAGCAAGATGCGGGTGATGTCGGCGATTTCGCGGTCGGTCACCTCAATGTCGGGGGCCACGCCGCCGCCGTCGTACACGGTCCGGCCGGCAGTGGTTTTGAAAGCAGTGCGCAGCGAATCGGGGAATTTGCCCAAAGTGCCGTCCTCGGCGCGGTGGGCGTAGTCGATTTCCTGAATGCAACGGCCGCTGGGGATGTAATATTTGGCGGTCGTCACTTTCAGCTGCGAGTTGTAGCTGAGGGGGCGGGTAGCCTGCACGAGGCCCTTGCCAAAGGTGCGCTCGCCCACGAGCAC
>JANXMN010000022.1 GCA_025354605.1 Hymenobacter sp.
GGTACCATCCGTCAGCGTGGCGAACGTCACAGTGCCGGTGGTGGGGTTGTAGGTCAGGTTAGACGAGCCGAACTCGATGAGGCCGGTGCTCCCGTTCAGGGTACCGAAGGTTCCGTTCACCTGCAGGTTAGCGGCCGTGTAGCCGGGCAGAATCTGCACCGTCTGCTGCACACCGGTGGCGGTGGCGGGGCCGTTGTTGCCCGTTATCACGGTTAGCGTAACCGGGCTGCCCACCGTGGTGCTGCTCACCGAGCTGCTGATGCGGGTGTAGGCGTTGGCCGAGCCCGCGCCGGGAGTGGCATTGGTCAGGTTGGTGCTGGCGGCGGCTCCGTTCAGGTAGGCTGTGTTGTTGGTTGTGTTGGTTTCGCCGGCTCCCGTAGTGTTGGGGGTTATTAGGGCCGAGGGCGCGAAAGCCGTTGCCGGCTGCGTGTAGCTCACCGAGTTAGCCACCGTCTGGCCGGCGGGCAAGTTGGCGAAAGTGGGGAATACCACCCCGCCGGCCGGCACCGAGTAGCTCACGCCGTTCGATACAATGGTCTGGGCAGTGAGGGCCGGGTTGTACACCCCGCCGTTGCTCACGTACACATTGGCCAGGCCCGTAGCCAGCTGCAGGGTCTGCACGGCGTTGGCTACGGCGCTGGGGCCGTTGTTGCTCGTCGTCACGGCCAGGGTCACCAGGTTGCCGGGTACGGCTGCTGCCGGGCCGGTTATGGTCGTGGTCAGGTCGAAGGTCGGAGAAATGGTCATGCTGGCCGCGGCCAGGTTGTTCGCGGTCTGGCCCAGCTCGTTGGTGGTGGTCGAAATAGCGGCCGTGGCAACTACTGGCCCGTTCAGCGGGGCATCGAAGGTGATGACCGAAGAGGTAGGCGTGCTGGTAGCAATCGAAGTCAGGCCAGCGTAGGTTACCACGCCGGTGGCGCTGTTGTACACGCCGCCATTGGTGGCCGTCACGTTGGTGAGGCCGATGGGCAGCTGCACTGTTGCCACTACGCCGGCCGCCGTAGCCGTGCCGGTGTTATTGAACGTCACCGTGAACTTGGGCGGGGTAGTAGCCGAGGCCGGCGTATTGGCCGCCACCGAAGGCGTTGTCGCCACAATCGTGGCCGTTACGTCGGCTACTGGCGTTACCGTAGCCGTCAGCGTCGAGGCATCGGGAGCCTGGTTGCCGCCCTGGTTGCTGGTCGTGGTCACGTTGCTCGTAATGTTCAGGGTGCCCGTTGCCGTGGTGGCGGGGGTGAAGCTGAAAATAAACGAGTTGGTGGTTCCGCTAGTCATGGTGGCCGGGACGCCACCGTCAAAGTCGATTACGCTGCCAGTAAGGGTAGCTCCGGCGGGCAGCACTACGCTGGTCGCGCCAGCTGGCAGCGTCACCTTGCGGGTTACGCCCACCGCCGTCGAGGGGCCTTCGTTGGAGAAGGTGGCCGTGTAGTTGCCCGTGGGCTGGCCGGGGGATACTGACGCCGGGCCGGTTAGCGCGGTGGTCACGTCGGCTACCAGCCCAACGTACGTGGTTACACTGGCCGTGTTGTTGGCGGTGAGGCCGCCTTCGCCGGTGGTGGTGCTGGTGGTAGCGGTAGCCGTTACGGAGCCGGTGGCCGGGGCCGTGTACATAATGGTGAAAGTAGCCGGGGTAGCCGGGGCCGAAGGGTTAAGTGTTGGGTAAGTAACCGTGAAGCCGGTCGCTACCGAACCCGAAACGACCCCTCCCGCCGCCGTGGGAGCCGCTGGCAGCGTGTTGGGTGAGAATGTAACTACGCGGGTAGTAGCGGTCGCCGGTTGATTGCCGTTAGGGGCTTAGGAAGCAAACAGGTTCAAAGGGGCTGTTGACGGAGTAATTTAAGGAGCAATTTATAGAGGTCTTCGTAGCGATGGTTGAAGCGAAATTCAGACTCCTTCAAATGCAGCAAAAAGGTGTGCTTGGGCACGCCCTTGAACTGCTGGAGGCGGGCTTTGGCGAAGCTCCAGAAGGACTCGATGCCGTTGCTGTGCGAGGCCCCTTGCACAAACTCGTCCTGGCCGTGGCGGACGCGGAAGTGGCGGTCGAAGCCCACGTCGACCAGCCCATCATCGCCGCGCCAGCCATCGGTGTTGACCATGGCCGAGACGTCAATTTTGCCGCGTATAATGGCTTGCAAGGTCTTTTTCGAGCAATTGGGGACGATTTCGGTGTAGACCTGCCCGCCGCGTTTGAACAGGCCGAAGACAATGGTTTTGCCGCTTGCGCCCCGGCCGCGCTTGCCACGTGCGCGCCGCGGGCCGAAGTAGCTTTCGTCGAGTTCGACGGCCCCCGCCAACTCGGCCGGCACGGAGTTCCACGCCAGGAACCGGCGGCGCAACCGCAGGTAGAGCGCATTGACGGTGCGGATGCTCAGCCCCGTGAGCCGAGCCGCGTCCGAGGCCGTCAAATCCAAGGCAAAAAGGCGCAGCAAGTAGCGAAATTTGACCTCCGAAAGTTTGCTGCACTTATAGTAGCGGTTAGCGGGTTGCATAACAAGAAGTTGCGTCCATATCCCTGATTTTTGCTTCCTAAGCCCCGGGCAACGAGTTGCTGGACCGGTTGCAGACGGTGTTCGTGGACGGCGGCTTTGGCCGCCGCTTCCGCGAGTACCTGGCCCGGCGCGGGGTACAAGCCCAAGTGCCCCGCGGGGTAGTGGCCGACAAGGGCCGCTTTTTCATCCACGCCAAGCGCTGGGTTGTCGAGCGCAGCATCGCTTGGGCGGGCGCCAACCGCCGCCTGGCCAAGGACTACGAGCGCAAAACCACCCACGCCAATGCCTGGCTGTACCTGGCGAACATCCGACGACTTGCCCGATTAACTTAAACAGCCTCTTAGACTGATAAAGGGAATTGCTACTGGCCTGCACACGAAAAAGTCCCTCTATTTCTAAAGGGACTTTTTCGTGTGCAGGCAGCTAGTGCCTCCGGTGTTTATTGCCTGTTACCCGCGCCCACTGGCCGCCACTAGCGCCCGCAGCGGCTCGTTGAAGCCGGCGGCGTCCACCAGCTCTTCCAGGGGCAGGTGCAGGCGGTACTTCCAGAAGTGGCTGGGGTTGCCGGGTACGTTAATTTGCTCGTCGTGCGGATTGGCGCGACGCAGGTGGCTATCGATGGCCAGCAAGTCCTGGAGCGGGAAAATGGCCCACATGGCCGGCGAGTGCAGATGCTGCACCAGCACTTCGCGCGCCACCCAGGGCTCGCAGTAGAACGGGGCTACCTCGCGCCAATGGCCGAGCATGGTTTCGAAAAAGCGCTGGGTACGCACCCGGTCTTCTTCCCACCAGCCGCGCACGGTGCTGGTGTCGTGGCTGCTGGGCGTCACCACGCTCAGGTAGGGCGCGTCGTTGGGGTGGCTGAACTCGACGGCGGGGTTGGACGGCATGCGCTGCACGTGCAGGCCCAGAATGCCGAGGTCCTTCATCACGCCGGGCACCGAGGCGGGCACCATGCCTAGGTCTTCGCCGCAGATGAGCATGTTGGTGGCGTAGCGCACGGGTGGCAGCTTCGTGAGGCCCTGCTGCCGCCAGAACTCCTCGTGGCGGCGGAAGAAGAAGTCGACGTAGATGTCGTCGTAGAGGCGGCGGCGGTCTTCGTCCGAGAACAGCTCGCGGAAGGAGTAGCTTTTGTTGAGGGTGATGCGCGGGTGGTAGAAGTCGTCGCCGGCCGGCACGAACAGGACTTCGTTCACGAGGCGGAACAGGCCCTTTTGCAGCCACAGAAAGTAGTCGACGTGCTCGGGCTGGGCAGCCAGCTTGCCGGCGAGGTAGGCTTCGATTTTGCGCTGGGTGTCGACGTACTCTTTGAGGTGGATGCGGCCGTAGCTGGCATCGTGCATGTACTCGTCGAACACGGCTTCGGCTTCGCCCTGGAAGATTTCCTGGAGCATGTGCCAGCGGATGTAGGGTTCGCACAGGCGCGAGTAGTCGAACCAGCCCAGACGCTGCTCAATCTCGTGGCGGTGCAGGGGCAGGGCCGGCGAGAAGTGCCCGAGCAGCCCTTCTACCGACTCGACGGGCATCTCCCAGATGCGGAAGAAGCCAAGGATGTGGTCGATGCGCAAAGCGTCGAAGTAGCGGGACAGGTGGCCCATGCGCTGTTTCCACCACCGGTAGCCGTCTTCGGCCATGCGCGTCCAGTTATAGGTGGGAAAGCGCCAGTTCTGGCCGGTGGTCGAGAAATCGTCGGGCGGCGCACCGGCCTGGGCGTTCATGTGGTAGAGCTCGGGCTGGGTCCAGGCATCGACGGAGTGGCGATAGATGCCGATGGGCAGGTCGCCCTTCAGCACCACGCCTTTGGTGCGGGCGTAGGCCACGGCTTCGCGCAGCTGCTTGTCGAGGTGGAACTGGGTGAAGAAAAACAAGCCGAAGTCGTCGTAGTCAGCAGTCGTTTCGGCGGTGAGAGCCCCCAGGTTCTGCGGGCTGCGAAACTCGGTGGGCCACTGCTGAAAGTTGGCCGTGCCGAACCGGTCGCGCAACGCGGAAAACGCGGCATACGGCACCAGCCAGTCGGCCTGGCCGGCAAAGAACTCGCGGTACTCCGGGTCGGCCAGAAACTGCGGCTTTTGCTGCTGATAGAGCAGCTTGAGGAACTTCCACTTGGCCTGCATTACCGGCTCGTAGTCGACGAAGTCTTTGGCATTAAGCTGCTCTTTGAGCTGGGCCAGCTCCTTGGCGGCCTTCTTGTCTTTGAGGGCGGCAATGCCTTCGAGGTGAATGAACTGCGGGTGCAGGGCAAATACCGAAATGGCCGCGTAAGGGTAGGAGTCGAGCCAGGTGTGGGTGGCGGTGGTGTCGTTGATGGGCAGAATCTGCACCAGCTGAAGGCCGGTTTGCACGGCCCAGTCGGCCAGCAGCTTCAGGTCGGAGAATTCGCCCACGCCCAGGCCAGCGGTGCTGCGCATGGCAAACACGGGCAGGGCCACGCCGGCACCGCGCCAAGTATCGGCGTGGCGGTAGCTCTCGTCGTTGAACACGCGGGCCGAGGTGCGACCCTGGGTGGCGGGCACTACACGGTTGGCGCCGCCCTCCATGTCGAGGGCATGGCCGGCGGCGGCATCCCACATGGCGTATTTGTAGAAGCATTCCTCGCCGGGCTTTTGCAGCTTCACGGTGCCGGTCCAGGTAGGGAAGTCGGTATCCGAGAGCACGACGGCCTTAGTGTTATCCCAGGCCCCGAGGGCGGGGTCCGAGCCGAGAATGCACAAACCCAGGTGCGAAGGCACGCGCGGCGCCAGCAGCCGGAACAGCGTTTCGCCGGAGGCGGGGGCTAGATTGGGGCCTAGGGCCTGGGGCCCAGGGCCTGGCTCCGCCATCTCCTCCGAGACTGTGGCTGTCTTGGAGGCCTTGGTAGCGCGGGGCTTTTTGGTTTCGGCTGGGGCGGACGCGGCAGTGGCGCGGGGGGGGCCGGCCGGGCGGCGGAATAAGCCTTGGGTGAAGGCGGCAGTGAGCAGCTCGTTTTCGGGTTGGGCGGGTGCGCGCCAGTAGTCGGCCAGGTGCAGGCGGGGCGCGCGGGCGGGGTCGTAGGCGATGCGGCGATTGGGGCCGGCCTCCCAGTGCTGCGCGCCGGTGTTGTCGTCGCGCAGGACATATTTATAGGTGAGTTCGCCGACGGTGTCGGGGAGGTCGGTTTCGAGGCTCCAGTAGCTGGTGGCGTCGTCGTAGTTCAGGTCGACGGCGGCATCGGGCTGCCAACTGCCAAGGCTGGGGTGCGAGCCGCACACGGCCAGCCGCTGGCCAAAGGTGGTTCGGTAGGGGAGAGAGAAACGTATAATCATGGGCAAGCTGGTGGGGGTTGGGGGGTGCAAGATAAGGGCTTGGCCGGCGTGGAATTATGAAGCTTTGGGTGGCTCCGGCCAGTCAAACGGTTGCGCAAGGGCTGCCAAAGCAGGTGGCGGGGTAAATGGGGAGAAGGAATCGTACGCGGCTCGGCTATGTATCGTTGGTTGCGGCCCGCCGCCCGGACGGTTTTGAGGGGGCGTAAGGACGGGTCAGGTTTGTTCAGCTTACTTTACGTCCGGTGGCCCGGGGCCAACCCCAAACCGCATTCCTGCGTTTGGGAAAGTCGCCCTGCTTTGTGTTGCTGTTAACTCCCGCCTGCTTTGTCCACTTTTTTGCGTCGTGCCCTTTACGGAATTCTGGGGCTATTAGCCTTTTTACTGCTACTGGTTATCGTGGTAGTGGTCGTGCTTCAGTTTCCGGCCGGGCAGGACTTTGTGGCGCGCCGCGCCGAGAGCTACCTGCGCGGCAAGCTGAAAACCGACGTGCGGATTGGGCGCTTTCGCACCGACTTCCGCCACGCCCTCAACCTCGACGGCGTGTATGTGGCAGACCAGCAGCGCGACACGCTGTTGTCGGTGGGTCACCTGGGCGTCGACCTCGACATCTGGGCGCTGCTGCATAGCCAGGTCAATGTGTCGAACGTGGAATTGAACGACGGCCGGGTGCGCCTGACCCGCACCGAGCCTGACTCGGTGAACAACTACGATTTTATTATTGCTGCCTTCACCGACCCCAACGCGCCGGTCGATACCACGGCCTCGACCCTGAAGTACGACATCGGCAAGGCCCAGCTCACCAACATCTACTTCACCCAGCTCGACCAGGTGACGGGCTCCGACATCCGGGCGCGCATCGGCGAGTTCACGGCCAACATGGACGAGGTAAATGTGGATAAGTCCATCTATAAGGTGGATAACGCGGCGCTACGGCGCTCGGCTATCAGCATAGCTCAGACCAAAACGGCTCCGCAGGTGAATAACTCCGGGCCGCCCACGCCCATTGCGGTGCAGTTCGGCATCAACCACGCCACGCTCGACAGCGTGGAGTTCGTGTACAGGAACCAGCCGGCCGGGCAGTTTATCAGCACTCGCATTGGCTTGGCCGATATCACGGCGAAGGATATCAACCTGCAAAAAGAGCTGGTGGCGCTGGATAAGCTCACGCTCAAAAACACCACCTTTGCCTACGCCCAGAACGAAGCCGTGCCCGTGGCCGAGCGCGTGGTGAACCCTGCTGAAATCGTACGCAAGCTCGATGCTGCCGCCGACCAGAACAAGGCCGCCACCGGCCAGCGCCTGGCCTGGAAGGTGACCCTGAACCAGTCCGACATCAGCGGACTAGCAGTGAAGTTTGACAACTTCAACCAGCCCCGGCAGAAAACCCGCCTGCCGGCGCTCGACTACAACCACCTCGATTTCAGCAACCTCGTGCTGAATACGCACGACGTGCGCTACACCGAAAACCGCACCACCGGCCGCGTCGACAACCTGGCCGGTGAGGAGCAGAGCGGCTTCAAGGTGACTTCGTGGCGGGCCAACGTGGTGTACGACTCGGTGCAGATTCGGCTCGACAGCCTCGATTTAATTACGCCGCACACCCGCATCCGGCGTCAACTGGCCATTGGCTACCAGAGCCTGGCGGCGCTGGGCGACACGAAGCAGCTGGCGAAACTAAAGGTTGAAGGCGACCTGCGCGAGGTGCGCCTGGGCTTCCGCGACATTCTGTACCTGGCCCCGGACCTGGCCGGCACGCCGCCCTTCAACACCGGTCCCAACCAGAGCGTGCTGCTGAATGGCCTGGTGGCCGGCCGCGTGGGCGACCTGACGATTCGCAACTTCGAGTTTGTGGGCCTGCGCAACACCGTGGTAAAGGCGCCCCGCATCCACATCACCGGCCTGCCGGAGGTGAATGGGCGGCTGTACGTCGACGCCAACCTGCAGCAATTCAGTTCGTCGCGGGCCGATATTCTGAGTCTGGCCCCCAAGGGCAGCATTCCGAACAACATCAGTATTCCGCCCACGTTCGCGGTCAATGGCACCTTTAAGGGCTACCCGACTACGCTGCAGTTCAACACCAACCTGCGGGCCCGCACCAGCTACGGCGACCTGGCTTTCAGCGGCACCCTGGGCAAGGCGCGGGCCGATGGGCAGCAGCCACTGCTGGGCACCTTTGCCACCAAGGGCTTCGACTTTGGCAAGCTGCTGAAGGACCCCACCATCGGGCGCGTCACGGCCACAGGCCGCATCAATGCCACCGGCAACCTGAAAGACCCCGGTACGCTGGTGGGCCAGGTGAAGGCCAACGTGCAGAGCGCCCGCTACAATGGCTACACCTACCACGGCGTGGCCGCCACCATCGACCTCGACCGCAACCGCTACGTCATCAACGCCAGCAGCAAAAACGACCCCAACCTCGACCTCGACCTGCGCGCCGTGGTGAACCTGCGCGACCCGAAAAACCCCACTTACGAGGTGACGAAGCTGAACCTGCGCGGGGCCAACCTCACGGCGCTGGGCTTTTACAAGGGGGGCGACCTGCGGGTGCAGGGCAACCTGACCGCCAACCTGCGCGGCTCCAGCCTGAATACGCTCAACGGCACCTTCAGCGGGACCAAGATTGTGATTGTGCGCGACAACCAGGCGTTTCCGCTCGACTCGCTCAACGGGCGCATCGTGCAGAATGAACGCCGCACGCTGGCGACCATTACCTCCGACATTGCCAACGTGACCCTCGACGGCAACGTGCACCTGGGCGATATCGCCACCGAGCTGCAGGAGCACCTCGACCGCTACTTCGACGTGCCCGGCGTGCGGTACGTGCCCCGCGCCGCCGACCGGCACTTCACCTATTCCCTCAAGCTGAAAGACCCGACGCTGGCCACCAAGCTGGTGCCGGGACTGAAGAAGATTTCGCCCTTCACGCTGGCCGGCGACTACTCGCGGCAGGCCGCCCGCCTCACGGCCGTCACGAGCATCCCGGTTATCCGCTACCAGGACCCCAAGAGCAAGACCCGATACAGCATCGACTCACTGCGTCTGGACGTGGGCTCCGACCCGCAGAAGCTCGACTACAGCCTGCGCCTGGCCCAGGCCGCCCAGGACACGACCCTGAAGCTGCGGCGGCCCAGCATCGTCGGCAACATCGCCAACAACAAGATTTTCGCCCGCGCCGCTATTCTCGGCGACTCGGCCAGCCGCGAGCGCCTGGCCCTGGCCGGCACCGTGCAGGCCCTGAGCGCACGTAACCGCAAGGGTGAAGTGGCCTACCAGTTTGAGGCCGCGCCCGAGCAGGTGATTAACTACCAGAACTGGACGGCGGGGGCCGGCAACTACGTACGCTATTACCCCACTGGCGAAGTGGTGGCCAACAACCTCAACCTGACCAATGGCCGCAGCTCCCTGGCCCTGCAAAGCCAGAACCCCAACCAGGCGACCTCGCCGCTAGGCATCACCTTCACCAACTTCGAGCTGGCCGAGCTGGCCAAAATCGTGCAGCAGCAGGATTCGCTGGTGGCCGGCCAGCTCAATGGCACGGCCCGCATCGACAACCTGGGCAAGAAAAACCAGGCCTTCACCGCCGATGCCACCATCAAAAACCTGGTGTTTCAGAAAGCCCAGATTGGCGACATTGCCCTGAAGGCCACCAACCCCGCCCCCAGCCGCTACGACATCGACGCCCGCCTGACCGGCGGCGCGGCCGGCACTGCGGGCGGCGCGGGCAACGACGTGCGTGTAACCGGCACCTACCTGGCCAGCAGCGCCACTCCGCTCAACCTCGTAGTCGATGCCAGCCGGCTTAACCTGAAGCTTATCGAGCCGTTCTCGGTGGGGCAGGTGCGGCGGACCAGCGGCTACGTGCGCGGCCGCCTCACCGTGACGGGGGCCCCGGGCGCGCCGGTGGTGCGCGGCACCCTGAACACCTCCGACGACGCGGCCTTCGTGGTGCCGCAGCTGGGCTCCCTCTACCGCCTGCCCAACCAGGCCATCACGTTCGATGACCGGGGCCTGGCTTTCAACAACTTCACGGTGCTCGACTCGCTCTCGAATAAGGCCGTGGTGAATGGCTACCTGCTTACGAAGGACTTTCTGAATTATGCCTTCGACATGCGCGTGAAAACCGACCACTTCCTGGCCGTGAACAGTACCCGCAAGGACAACACGCTCTTCTACGGCAAGCTGGCCGTGGATTCGGATACCCGCCTGACCGGCCCCATGACTCTGATTAAGGTGATAACCAACGTGACGGTGGTGCAGCCCTCGAACCTCACCCTGGAGTCGCCATCCGCCGACCCGAGTAAGGTTGACACCGAGGGCATCGTGCAGTGGATTGACAAGAGCGTGAAGCTCGATTCGATGCTGGCCCGCCGGCTGGCCGCCGCCGACAGCCTGCGCATAACCACGGCCGGCTACGACGTGACGGCCGTAGTGACCGTGACCGACCAGACGCCCTTCACCATCGTCATCGACCCGGTGAGCGGCGACAACCTGCGCGTGCGGGCCAACGGCACGCTCAACACCAACATCGACCCCACCGGCCGCATCACCCTGAGCGGACGGCTCGAAGTAGCGCGCGGGCAGTACCACGTGTCGCTCTACGACCTGGCCTCGCGCGACTTCACCATCCGACGCGGCTCCAGCCTGACCTGGAGCGGCGACCCCTACAACGCCGACCTCAACCTGACGGCCGTGTACAAGGTGCAGGCCGCCCCCGCCGACCTGCTCGCCGGCCAGGGCAGCAACGACCCCACGGCCAATACCGTTTCGCGCAACCGACTGCCCTTCAATGTGCTGCTGAACGTGACGGAAAACCTGAGCAAGCCGCTCATCGGCTTTGACATCACGCTGCCCGAAAACCAGCGCGGCGCGCTCGGCGGCGAAGTGGAGGCCAAGCTGGCCCAGCTGCGCCAGCCCAACCAGACTTCTGAAATGAGCAAACAGGTGTTCTCCCTGCTGATTCTGGGCCGCTTCCTCCAGGAAAACCCCTTCCAGAGCAGCGCCAGCGAGGGCTTCGTGGCGACGCAGCTGCGCGGCTCGGTGAGTTCGGTGCTGACCGACCAGCTGCAGAACCTGACCGGCAAGTACCTGGCCGGCCTGGGCATCGACCTGGGCGTAACCAACCAGGCCGACTACAGCACCGGCACCGCCAAAAGCCGCACCGACCTAAACGTGGCCGTGCGCCGCCAGTTCCTCAACAACCGCCTGTCCGTTCGCCTCGGCACCGATGTGCCCCTGAGCGGCAACAACGGCACCCAGGCTACCCAGGGGGCCAACGCCGCCAGCAACTTCGCCGGCGACGTGAGCATCGAGTACACCCTGTTGCGCGACGGCCGCCTGCGCCTGCGCGCCTTCCGCCAGAATGCCTACGAGGACATCGACGGCCAGCTCATCAAAACCGGCGCGGCCCTGGTGTTTCAGCGCGAATACCGCGACCTCAAGGAGTTGTTCTCGAAAGTGCCGAAGGAAGTGAAGCAGGAGCGCAAAGTGCAGCGCAAGATTGAGAAGGAAGAGAAGAAGTCCGAAAAGGATTCCACCCAAACCGCCCCCACCGCCCGGGCCGACAGCAGCAAAGTGAAATGAGAAAGCGGCGGACTGATATGATTTTAGCTAACCCGGTGTCGCCCTCCGCGTCAACCTCACCCCCTGACCCCCTCTCCAAAAAAGAGGGGGCACCGGTCCGGGAGGATGATTTTAATAATTGGTCAGGCGGGAGCAAGACCGGTACCCCCTCTTTTTTGGAGAGGGGGTCTGCCCCGAAGGGGTCTCGTAAGGTGACGGCCGCGCGCTTCCTGGTTCCCTTGTTCCTCCTGCTCGCTTCCTGCTCGGGCCTGCAATACATTCCCAAGGGCGAAAAGCTCTACACTGGCAGCAAAGTCACCATCAAGTCCGCCGAAAAGCTGCCCAACCAGGCGGCGCTGCAAACCGAGCTGGAATCGGTTATCCGGCCCAAGCCGAATACCGCCATTCTGGGGCTGCGGCCGAAGCTGTACTTCTGGCACCTGGGCGTGGGCAAGAAAAAGGGCCTGGGCAAGCTGCTTGCCGATAAGTTCGGGCAGGCCCCGGTGCTGCTCTCGCAGGTGCAGGCAACGGCCACGCGCGCCCTCATCAGCAACCGGCTGCACAACAACGGCTACTTCCGCGGCACCACTACCTCAGAGGTGAAGGAGCAGGAAAAAACGGCCCAGGTGAACTACACCGCCCTGGCCGGCCCGCTCTACCACTACACCGAGGTGAACTTCCCCAGGCGCGACACGCTGATTGATGCTGCCGTCCGGGCCACGCAGGCGAAGAGCCTGCTGAAGGTGGGCGACGCCTACAACCTCAACACCCTCATTGCCGAGCGCGTGCGCATCGACGCGGTGCTGAAGGAGCAGGGCTACTATTACTTCTCGCCCGACTTGCTGATTTTCCAGGTCGACAGCACACTCGACACCAAGGCTACCGTCGACCTGCGCGTGAAGCCTTCGGCCCCAACCAAAACCCTGCAGCCCTATTGGCTCGACCAAGTGAAGCTCAACACCGACTACATTCTCACTGATACGCTGCACCGTACACCCATCCGCTACCAGGGATACACCTATTACCCCGACGAAAAGATATTCAAGGCCGTGGCCATCACCCGCGCCGCCTTCCTCTATCCAGACAGCATCTACCGCCGCCGCCGCCGCGACCAGACCCTGAGCCGCCTGATGAACCTGGGCACGTTCCGCTTCGTCGAAATCCGCTTCCAACCCGCTGCCGCCGGCGATACCACCGTGGCCACGCCTGCCGGCCCCCCGTACCAGCGCGCCCGCCTCGATGCCGAGGTGCTCATGACCCAGCTCAAGAAGAAAAGCCTGCGCGCCGAATTGCAGTTGGTCACCAAAACCAACGGCTTCACCGGGCCGGCGCTCATTGTGGCCTACCGCAACCGCTCGGCCCTGCGCGGCGGCGAGCAGCTGCTCATTAACGGCACCGCCAGCACCGAAACTCAAACCGGCGGCAGCAACTCCAGCGTGGGCCTCACCAGCTACGAGCTGGGCCTGAACGCGCAACTGCTCATCCCGCGCCTCGTGGTGCCCGACCTGCCCCTGCTCGACGTGCACCTGCCCAACTCCGACTTCCAGCCCCGCACGGCCATCGCGGCGGGCTACAAAACCGTGACGCGGGCTGGCTACTTCCGCGAAGACCTGTTCAACGTGAGCTACGGCTACACCTGGAAAACCAAGATTACCAACGAGCAGGAAATCAAGCCCATCGATATCACCTACGTGCGCTTGGCCAACCAGGAGCAGCCCTTCAAAGACTTGCTGGCCCATCGGCCCTACCTTAAAAGCGCCTTCCAGCAGCAGTTTATTCTGGCCAGCTCCTACCGCTACACCTACAACGAGCAGGTGCTGGAGCAGCGCCGCCAACAAGTCTATTTCAGCGGGCAGCTGGAGGGCAGCGGCAACGTGGCCCAGGGCATTGCCAGCTCCTTTAGCTTCCCCAAAACCGATGGCAAGTACACCATTGGCGGCCAGCAGTTCAGCCAGTACCTCAAGTTCGATGTGGAAGCCCGCGAATACTACCGCATCAGCCCCAATCCCGCCTCGGGCAACCGCATCGTGGCTCGGTTGCAGGCTGGCATCGGCCTGCCCTACGGCAACTCCGACGTGCTGCCCTACCCGAAGCAATACGGCATTGGGGGGCCCAACTCGGTGCGGGCCTTTGCCGCCCGGGGCGTTGGGCCCGGCACTTACGCCACCGCCACCCCCGACCAGATTAACAACCAGTTCTACGACCAGGTGGGCGACATCCGCCTCGAAGGCAACGTGGAGTACCGCCAAGACCTTTTTCCCTACGTGAAGGGGGCCGTCTTCCTCGATGCGGGCAACATCTGGCTGGCCAATGAGGATGATGCCCGGCCCGGCGGCAAGTTCAAACTCAACACCTTCGCCAGCCAGCTGGCCGTGGGGGCCGGCGCGGGCATCCGCATCGACGTGAATTTCTTCGTCATCCGCTTCGACTTCGCCTTCCCCCTGAACGACCCCGGCGTGCGCCCTCCCGGCGTAACCCCCAGCACCGGCGGCCGCCTCAACCTGGCCATCGGCTACCCGTTCTAACTGCGCCCGGCTGTCATTGCGAGTGAAGCATTCCGCGCATTAGGCAGAGATGGAACGCGGCAATGACAAGCGTACCCTACCGGATAATCGGGCTGCGCTCGAACGGCCGCGCCCGGTCGAACAGGTAGCGGTAGGTGGCGTGCGTCTTGATGATGGTGGCCCCTATGGAGCGCATCGTCACTAGCATGCGGGGGTTGAAGTCGCCAATCCAGTTCATCTCGGTGTCGTGGTAGCCGGCCGCCACTACCGCCTGCCGGGCGTAGTGAATCATGGCACCATCCACGCCTTTACCCTGGTGCTCGGGCACAACTCCGTAGATGATGCCAAACATCTTGCGGCCGCGCTGGCGCTGGTACTGCCGGCGCGCCCACAAAAAGCGCAGCTTGCCTACCAGGTTCAGCCGGCGGCCCACGTGCTTGAAAATCTGGTTCAGCTCGGGCAGGCCAACGAAGAACGACACCGGCTCGTCGCCGTGGTAGCCGAACCAGAGCAGCCGCTCATCCAGCACCGGCCCCATTTCCCGCACGATGCCCCGCGCCTGGTCCAGGCTCATTAGTTTCACGCCCGAGTGTTTGGCCCAGGCCAAATTGTACACATGGTGGAAGTCTTGGGCCAGCTTTTCGGGGTTGCTTTTGTCGGCGTGGGCGAAGCGGTAGGTGTCCGCATGCTGAGCCGCCAGCCGGGCGAAGTTGGCGTGTAGCGGCGTCTCAAGAAGACGGAAACAGGTGTACTGCTTGAAGTAAAGCTGAAAGCCGTAGGTTTCGAACAGCGCCCGGTAGTAAGGCGGGTGCCAGAACATGCTGTAGTTGGGCTCCCGCTCAAACCCATCAATCAGCAGGCCCCAAAACCGGTCGCGCTCACCGAAGTTGATGGGGCCGTCCATGGCCGCCATGCCCCGCGCCAGCAGCCACTGCCGCCCAGCGTCGAACAACTCGTTGGCGGCGGCCTGGTCGTCGATGCACTCGAAAAAGCCTGTCCCGCCCACCGGCAAGCTAGCATCCTGCACGTCCACCGCGTCGCGGTTCAGGAAGGCGGCGATGCGGCCGATAATCTGGCCGGCGGCATCGGTCAGCACCCAGCGAATGGCTTCGCCGTTGGCGTACTTGAGGTTTTTCTGCGGGTCGAAGACGGCCTCCACTTCGTTCTCGAGCGGGCCGATGTACTGGGGCACGCCCGCGTGCAGGCGGGCCGGCAGGGCAATAAACTCCCGCGCCAAGCGGGCATCGGTTACTTCAAGCAGCGGCATAGGCAAACAGTGACAGCAGGGCTTCCCAACAAAACCACGAGCCATTCGACCCGCTCCGGCTGCAAAGAAACGCAGCCTGGCAATTTCCGGCGCACCCGCCAGTTCTACTTCGTGCCTGTTCCGAACCAACCAGCGACCGGATGCCCGAAACGCAAATTGCGCAGCTCGAATATTCGGGAATAGCGCTACATTGCCAGCCCATCGGCTTGCGCAGGAGGCCGGCCCCCGGCGGAGTGATGCCTGTCCGGGCCTACCACCCATGCCGGGCCGGTGGCGCCGTTCTTTTTCTGGTTCTTCGTCTGCCGCTTGCTGATTATTGCCGAATGAAAGGGATAGTACTCGTTTTGTGCGTCTGGGTGTCCCTGTCGCTGCCGGCGGTTGCCGCCCCTAGGGCGGCCATCGACAGCCTCCAGCACCTGCTGGCCGGACCGCATCCCGACACGGTGCGCGTGGTGCTGCTCACCCAACTGGCCGCCGAGCTGACCCAGATAGACCCTCTGGCCACCATCGTCTACAGCCGGCAGGCCTTACAGTTGGCGCAGCAGGTGGGCTTCGAGCGAGGCCAGGTAATGGCCCTGGTGCGGCTAGGTGCGGGCTTTCGCGAGGCCGGCAACTACCCGGCGGCCCTGCAGTTTGGCCTGCGTGGCCTTCATCTGGCCGAACAACTAAAAGACCAGCCCCTCACGGCGCGCGCCCTCAATGCCCTCGGCTACCTCAATTGTGAGCAAGGCAACAGCCGCGCGGCGCTGTTCTATCTGCAGCGCGCCCGGCAGGTAGCCGAGCGCAGCCACACCGATGCCGTGCTCACGCGGGTGCTGGGCAACATTGGCAACGTGTACCAACAACTCCACCAGCCTGATTCGGCCCTGTTCTACTCCCGCCAGGGCCTCGCCCTCGACCTGCGTAACCACGACCTGAGCAGCGAAGTAGGCGATGCCGCCATGCTGGGTAACATCTACGCCAGCATGGGCAACCAGCCCCTGGCCGAGCACTACTACCGCTACAGCCTGCACCGGGCCCAAGGAGCCGGCTTCACGTTTGCCCTCTGCCGCGCCTACCTGGGCCAGGCGCGACTGTTTTATCCGGCCGCCGGCTGGCCCGCCGATTCGGCTCTCTATTTCGCCCAACAGGCCTTGCTGGTGGCCCGGCAGGGCAACTACCCCCGCGGCCAGCTCGAAGCCGCGCAGTTTCTGGCCACGGCCCTGGCTGCCCGCCACGATACGGCCGCCGCCTTCCGCTACCTGCGCCTGGCCAATACCACCCGCGATACCCTGTTCAGCGCCAATAAAGTCAGCCAGATGCAGGCCCTCGATGTGAGCGAACGCCTGCGCCTGAGCGAGCTCGACGTGGCTCATGCGCAGGCCGCTGCCCGCCGGCGGCAGTCGTGGCTGCTGGCGGCGCTGGCGGCGGCGATTCCGGCCCTGGCGCTGCTGGGCTACTACAGCCGCCAGCGCCAGCGGGCCAACCGGCAGCTCAACGCCCGCAACGCCGAGCTCGAAGCCCAACGGGAAGAGCTGCGCACCGCCCTAGCTCGCCTCGAAGAAACCCAGGCCCAACTGGTGCAGAGCGAAAAAATGGCTTTTCTGGGCGAGCTCACGGCCGGCATTGCCCACGAGCTGCAAAACCCCCTGGCCTTTGTGCAGAATTTTGCCGAGGTCAGTGCCCTACTCGTCGACGACATGACGGGCGACGGACCGGCCCCAGCTGCCACCGACCACGGCCACGAGGTACTGCTGGCCGGCCTTCGCCGCAACCTCCGCGAAATCAGCCAGCACGGCCAGCGCGCCACTTCCATCATCTCCAGCATGCTCGCGCGTTCGCGCGGCGCTGCCGTCCCACGCATGCCCACCGACCTCAATGCCTTGGCCCTGGAATACCTGCGCATGGCCTACCAGGGCCTGCGTGCCAAAGACAAGTCGTTTGTGGCCGCCCGCACCACGCACTTGGCCGAGCACCTGCCGCTCGTGTCCGTAGTAGCCCCCGACCTGGGCCGCGTATTGCTCAATCTTTTTACCAATGCCTTCTATGCCGTGCACCAGCGCCGCAAGCTCGGCGAGGCGGGCTATACGCCCACCATTTCGCTGCGTACGGCGCTGCTACCCTCCGGGCACGTCGAAATTCGGGTGCTCGACAATGGGTCGGGCATTCCAGTCGCCGTGCAGGCCAGTATTTTTCAGCCCTTCTTCACTACCAAGCCTTCCGGTGAGGGTACCGGCCTGGGTTTGGCTCTGGCCCACGACATTATAGTGCGCGACCACGGCGGCACACTCACCGTCGATTCGCGCGAGAACGACTTCACCGAGTTCTGCATTTGTCTGCCCGTCCCTCAATAATGCAGTGTCGGTGCCCGCAGGGGGCGGCTTGAGGCTTCGGTACTACCAGCTGTGTAGTTTTCGCGGCCACCCAGCAAATGCCCACGCAATCCGCGGTTGGCCTCAAATTGGGCCAGCAGGAAGCAGAATGGGCATTCGCGCCGGTGTTCTCCCGTTCCTGGCGAGCGAGAATCTAGCGGGATACGTTGGGCAATGCGGCAGCGAGGATGCGTATGGTAAATGGCAGACCCTTCTTCCTCGAAACGGGTACTGAAAAAGGGAAAAGCAGATTCCATAACAATTCGCATTTTTTTTATAAATGTAGCGATTATTACTGCAATTTTATATATATTGGTAAAAAATATCTTTTCGAGTTTGAATAGCCTTTTGCCACAATCTTATGCACCTGCCAGCTTGCTCCCTTTACTGTTTTACTTCCGCTGCTTTGAACAAGTTATCCGAATAAACGCCTGATAGAAAAAGCTTTACATAAATTGCGATGGTGACTGGTTACCTGTGCAATCTTCCTCGCGCGCCGCCAAGATGCAGGGGAAGACTGTCTTGTGCTGAGTCTGTCAATTCTTCAGTGCAATCTGGAACTGCGGCCGGAACACTCATAAAGCAAACAGCCGCCCGCAATGAAGCGAAGCGGCTGTTTTGGTGGTGGGAAGTAAAGGATTCGAACCTTCGACCTCTGGCGTGTGAAGCAAGCGCTCTAAACCAACTGAGCTAACCTCCCGGGTTATCCGTTTAAACCGATGTTTAAACCAAAAAGAAAACAGCCACTTAGTTCGCGGGCTAAGTGACTGTTTTTTAGTGTGGGGGATACTGGGTTCGAACCAGTGACCCTCTGCTTGTAAGGCAGATGCTCTGAACCAGCTGAGCTAATCCCCCGATGGGCAATTTCTATTTGGGACTGCAAAGATGGGAGGTGTTTTCGGAAATGCCAAACCCAGCCAACTGATTTTGGCTCCCGAAAGCCATTTTCCTGACGGGATACACCCTCAACATTTTCATTTTCAGGGTAAGAATATTTTCGGAGTTTTTGGAAAAAAACTCCTCCTCTAGCCGCTGCGCGCCCCGAAGCAACGGAATTAATTGCTAGCCGTTAATTAGGTTCAACTTTTTCTCACCCCTTCTTTTTTTCTAAATGAACACGCAACTGCTCCAGAATTACTCGGAAGACGAAAAAACTGCTTACCTGAGCGCTATTGCCAGCCTGGCCACCGCCGACCGCGAAGCATCGCCCGCCGAAGGCCAGTTCCTGCAGGCGTTGTCGCAGCAAGCCGGCCTGTCGCCCCAAGCAACCCAGCAAGTGGTGGCTGCCGCCAACGACCCCAGCAATCAGGGCATTCAGCAGCACCTCGACGTGCTGAAAAACAGCGACCTGCGCTACTCGCTCGTAACCGACCTCATCAGCTTCTCGCGCGCCGACGGGGCTTACTCGAACGACGAGGAAACAATGGTAAATAAGATGTCGCAGTACCTGGGCATCAATCAGCAGCAGCAGCAAACCCTCGAGAACGTGGTCGACCAGGCTGCCACTGTGGCCCACGACCCTCAGGACCCGGCTAAGGAAGGTTTCTTGAGCAGCATCGGCGATAAACTTTCCAGCGTGGGCATTCCCAAGGGCGCGCTCATGGCCGGTCTGCTGGGCGTAGTAGCCCCGATGGTGCTCTCGAAAGTAATGGGAGGCGGCAACTCCAATGCCAATACCGGCTACGGCGACCAGTCCGGTGCCGACAACTCAGGCGGTGGCTTGGGCGGCTTACTTAGCGGCGGCCTCGGTGGTCTGCTGGGTGGCGCGTCGCAGAGCGGTATGGGTGGTTTGCTCAGCGGCGTGCTGGGTAGCGTAATGGGCGGCGGAGGCAGCAATGTGCCGCAACAAGACTCGGCCATCGGCAGTGGTGGCCTCGGCTCCATCATGTCGGTGCTCGGTGGCTTGGGTGGCCAGTCCAACCAGCGCTCGGCCAGCTCGGGTGGCGGCGGGCTGGGCGGCCTGCTCGGCGGTGGCATGGGCTCGCTGCTCGGCGGCCTGTTCGGTGGCCGGTAGTCGTCTGGCCCGTAGACTAAACGGATTGAACGCATTCGTGATTACCGTTTAATCTGACAGTCTTAAAGCAAAAAAGGCTGGCCGTTTGGTCAGCCTTTTTTTGGTGCGGCGACTGCTGCTATCCCGTTGAGTGCTTGATTAACAGTAGAATGGCAGAGGTGAATTTCCGAATCTGTGTAATCCGTTCAATCTGCGGTTCAGACCTTGGCGGCCACCGGCATTGGCGCACTGGCCAGCAAGCCGCTTTCGCGCTCAATAACTTCTACGATGCAGTAGTTGAGCTCCTCCTTCACATCGAGGTATTCGTCGTAGCTGGTGGTTTCTACGAAATACTGCACCGTCACTTCCTTGCCGGCAGGGATGAGGGCACTGAATTTCATCTGCACGTCCTGCGTCACGAGCGGATGGGCCTGGATGCCAGCCACCGCCCCGGCAATGATGGCGTGGAGTTGGGCGCTGGTTGTTTTCTGGTCGAAAATCAGGCTGAAGCCTACCCGGCGCGAGGTTCGCAGCGAGAGGTTATCGAGGGGCTTGTCAATCATGCTTTTGTTGGGCACGGTCACGTAGCTTTTTTCGGCGGT
>JANXMN010000096.1 GCA_025354605.1 Hymenobacter sp.
GAAAAGCGGGCCGCCACCTGGTATATTTTGGCACCCGGTTCGGCACACGCCGCCGCCACGCGTTCCCGTAAATCAAGTGAATAGGCTTTCATGCCCAAAGGTACAACTGAAGCATGTACAATAACCTCGAACCCGCTCTAGGGCCTTGCCTGGGCGGCGGCCGGGGCGGACAACTTCTTTCCCCGGCCCGATACGCCACGCGGCGGTTTGGCGTTAAGGGGCAGCGGCGAGCACAATCGGACCGTAACTTAGCAACATGAAACAGTTTTCTGCCCGTTGGGCCGTCGGGGTTGGGGTGCTGCTCGGAACCTTGGGCCTGCGCCCGGCCGCCGCCCAGCAAATCGGCGGCCGCGCCGTGTTTCCGTTTCTCGACCTGCCCCCCAGCGCCGGACTGGCCGCCCTGGGCGGCATGAGCACCTCGGCCCGCACCGACGACCCGAGCATGCTCTACGGCAACCCCGCCCTGCTCAACGCCGACATGGACGGCCACCTGTCGCTGAGCTACGTGGGCTACGTGGCCGACATCAAGCAGAGCACCGCCGCCTACGTCTTCAACACCCAGAAATTCGGCCGGCTGGGCGTGGGCATCACCTACCTCAACTACGGCAGCTTCGAGAGCTACGACGCGGCCGGCAACAGCCTCGGCAGCTTCGGCGTCAACGAGTATACCGCCGGCCTCACCGATGCCTACACCAAGGGCAACTACACCTTCGGGGCCACCGCCAAGCTGGCCGTGAGCAGCATCGCGGGCAGCCGCTCGCTGGCCGGCGTGGCCGATGCCGGCGTCGTCTACAAGCACCCCACGGCCGATTTCACCGCCGGCTTGGTCGTGAAAAATCTCGGCTATCAATTCTCGCCCTACCCCGGCACCGACCGTGGCCCCCTGCCGCTCGACGTGCAGCTCGGAGCCACCATCAAACCCGAGCACATGCCCCTGCGCTTCTCGCTCACGGCCCATCACCTCCAGCAGTGGCAAATCCAGTATCTCGACCCCAATGCCCGCGGCACCCTCGATGCCAGCGGCGTGGAGAAAGTGCCCACCCGCAGCTTCGGCGACAACCTGGCCCGGCACTTCACGGCCAGCGCCGCCCTCGTGCTGGGCAAGGGCCTGCAGCTGCGCGTGGGCTACAACCATCTGCAGCGCCGCGAGCTGCGCCTCGACAACACCAGCGGCAGCGCCGGCCTCTCGTTCGGGGCCATGATTAAAATCAGCACCTTCCAGCTCGAATACACCCACGCCACCCTGCAGGCCGCCGGCTCCAGCGAGTACGTCACCATTTCCCGCAACTTCGATTCGCTGTTCAAGAAGAAGGAGTAGTATCTCAGCTCGGTTGATAGAAACAGCACGTCATGCTGAGCTTGTCGAAGCATCTCTACCGCCACCACTACTATTATCGTACGAACGTCATGCAGAGGGCAGCGAAGCATCTTGCCCGCCCTCGCTAATCAATACCGTTCAACGATTGAGTTAGTGGTGGCGGGCAAGATGCTTCGACCAGCTCAGCATGACGTTCCTTTTTTCAACCCCCAACACTCCCTACCACCGCTAATGCTCAACGACACCTTTCTCACCCCGGCCCAGATTGTGGCCGAGCTCGATAAGTACATCATCGGCCAGCACGAGGCCAAGCGCCACGTGGCCATTGCCCTGCGCAACCGCTGGCGCCGCCTGCACGCCCCGCTCGACATGCAGGCCGAAATCGTCCCGAACAACATCCTCATGATTGGGGCCACTGGCGTGGGCAAAACCGAAATTGCCCGCCGCCTGGCCCACCTCGCCGACGCCCCCTTCGTGAAAGTCGAAGCCAGCAAGTTCACCGAAGTGGGCTACGTGGGCCGCGACGTGGAAAGCATGGTGCGCGACCTGGCCGAGCAAAGCGTGAACCGCGTGAAGGCCCGCCGCCAGGAAGCCGTGAAAGCCCAGGCCGCCGAAGCCGTCGAGGAAGTCATCCTTGATGCCCTCATCCCGCCCATCAGCCAGCCGGCCGGCATCAAAACCGGGGTTGGCTTCGGCAGTGGGGGAGGCGACGGGACCCCCACCTCCGATGCCGAGCTGAACGAGCGCACCCGCGAGCGGTTCCGCCAGAAAATCAGGAACGGCGAGCTCGAAGACCGTAAAATCGAAATCCAGGTGGCCCAGGGTGCCCCCAGCATCGGCATCATGGGCGCGCCGGGAATGGATGAGAGTGCCATGTCGGGCCTGCAGGATATGCTCGGCAACATGATGCCCAAGAAGACCCGCAAGCGCAAAGTGACCGTGGCCGAAGCCCGCCGCCTGCTGCTCGATGAGGAAGCCGGCAAGCTCATCGACATGGACGAGGTGAAGGACGAGGCCATCCGGCAGTGCGAAAACGCTGGCATCATCTTCATCGACGAAATCGACAAAGTGGCCAGCAGCGGCGGCAAAAGCGGCGGCTCCGGCCCCGACGTGAGCCGCCAAGGCGTGCAGCGCGACCTGCTGCCCATTGTCGAGGGCTCGGCCGTGAACACCAAGTACGGCATCGTCAACACCGACCACATCCTGTTCATCGCCGCCGGGGCCTTCCACGTCAGCAAGCCCTCCGACCTTATCCCTGAGCTCCAGGGCCGCTTCCCCATCCGCGTCGAGCTGCAGTCCCTCACCAAGGACGACTTCTACCACATTCTCAAAGAGCCCCGTAACGCACTCACCAAGCAGTACGAAGCCCTGCTTCAAGCCGAGGCAGTGGAACTCACCTTCGACGATGAGGCTCTGCTGCGCCTAGCTGAAATCGCCTTCGAGGTCAACGCCGAAGTCGAGAACATTGGCGCGCGCCGCCTGCACACCGTTATGAGCCGCCTGCTCAATGACATCCTCTACGACGTGCCCGACAAAATCGGTCCCAACGCCCACATTCAGATTACCGCCGCCTTGGTTGATGAGCGTCTCAGCAGCATGGTGAAGAACCGCGATTTGAGCCAGTATATTCTCTGAGTTGATTGGGCAGATAGTGTTCGATGAACTGTATTTGAACTTCCCCATATGGCGAAAAAAAAGCCCCGACCAATTTGGTCGGGGCTTTTTTTGATAACTGCGAGGGACTTAGTTAACGTCCCACCACACGTTCGTCGTGATATTGCCCGGGACAATGCCCGTAGCCGCCACGTTCGGGTTGCGCAACAGCTCCGAGTCAACGTAGGGCAGACGCTTTACCAGAACGCCCGCACCGAGTGTGTTAGTCAAGGGCGACCGGAGCGTGGGAATGTCTGTCCGGCGGGCTTCGGTCCAGGCTTCTGCACCGTTCGTCGCGAAGAACGAGATGTACTTCTGGGTAGCAATGAGGCGCAGCTTGTCGGCATTCGTAACAGCGGCAGTAAAATTGACCCCACTGCTCGCCAGATACGTGGCAGCACTGGCACCTACGCCATAGCGGGTAAGCGAAGCCGTCACGGCTGCTTCATAGAGGGCTTTGGCATCTTCCCCCGTTGTCCAACCCTGAACGGCGGCCTCGGCACGCAGGAAAAGGCTTTCCTCGTACGTAAGCAGCAGTGTTGGGCGAGCCTTGGCAGCGGCATCCGTCGCGGAAATGCCAGCATACGTGGAGCCGGCCGAGCCAGCGTTGGAGAAGGCTGACCCGATGAACCAAGTTCCAGGATATGATACCCGGTTTACCGCGGTAGTAGTGCCTGGGAAGGTATAGTTGGTCGGGTAAGGAGTCGGTTGGCCGGGCTCTACGAAGAGGTAGTCAATCGGGCTGGTCGTTTGGCCCGGGGGTACCCGCAGGTCCGCATCCAGGAAGAATACCGGACGACGCGGGTCGTTCAGGGTCGTCATCAGGTTGCCAACTGTCGAACTCACCCCCAAGTTGTTTTGCAGACGGAAATTGGTCTGGTATAAAGGGTTCTCGTTGTTCGTGACGGCGAAGTTCGCGTACTGGTAACTCTCTCCACTCGCCATGAATGGGCTGGCCCCGGCAGTGGCGTACAGTGCTCGGATGCCTGCCGCAGCGGCAGCGGCGTCCTTCGTGCTGATGTGAATGTAGGAACGAAGTTTCAGGGTGTTAGCCAAGCGAATCCACTTGGTCATGCCAGCCTCATTGGTCGCCCCATAGTTGAGGTCGTTGGTGCCAGGAAAACGACCCGCCTGCTTTTTGATGTCATTGATGCCATCGTCGAGCAGGGCCTGGATGCCGGTGTACACATCCTGCTGCTTGTCGTACTTCGGCGTGAGGTTGGCGGCACCCATCAGGGCTTCCGAGAAGGGGATATCCCCGTACAGGTCGGTCAGGACCTGAAAGGAATGGGCCTTCAGAATTTTGGCAATGCCAACCATGCGCCACTCCTGCTGAGTAATGCCTTGGTTGATTATATACTGAAAATCTTCCTGGGAACCGGCATACATCCCTTGGAACTGCCGGCCATCGAACGTGCTGCTGGGGATGTTGTACTGGTCCCAGGTACGATACTGGTTGCCGCCCGACGGAATGCCAAACTGCTGCGACAGGATTTCGCCAATCAGGTTATACTGACCACCCACAATGTAGCTAACGAAGGCTTGCCCGGATGGCAAAACCAATATAACGTCAGAAGTAGTCGGGTTATTGGGGTCAACGTTAATATCGGAGAATTCCTTTTTGCACGCGCCGGTGCCAAGAAGCAGGCCGAGTAATGCTAAAGAAGTTATACGAGTAGGTTTCATGTTACGCGATAAGAAGTAGTGAAACAAAAATGCTACAGAGTAAGACGCAGGCTGGCACCGAGCGAGCGGGTCGAAGGATAAGAGAAGAACTCATAGCCTTGCGTGTTGCCCGTGCCAAAAGCACTCACCTCGGGGTCCAGGTGCGGCTGCGAAGCCGGTGTCCACAGGAACAGGTTGCGGCCGGTGAGCGTGAACTGCACCCCCGTCAGCTTGATTTTGCCGACCAGCGAAGTGGGCAAGGAGTACGAGAGGCTGGCTTCGCGGAGCTTCACATACGAGGCACTGTACAAAGCATTCTCGCCAATGTTGTTGATGGTCGTCCAGTAAGTGTACGGGTCGGCAAGCTTTGTATTGGGCGAATAAGTTCCGTCGGCATTGCGAATGACCGAGCCAGCCACAATAAAGGGTTTGCGGTCGTTGAACGTCGTTTCCTTCAGGTTTCCCGCGAAATAACCACCATTGATGGTGTTCGACCAGAACTTGCCACCCTGTTTGGTGTCAAACAGCACGCTCAGCGTTAGGCCTTTAAAGCTAAAGGTGTTGCTCAAGCCAGCCATATAATCGGGCTGAATGTTGCCTAGGGTAGCGCTAACGGGAGCCACCAGGGGCTGACCGGTAGTGGCACTTACTACGATGTTGCCATTGGGGTCGCGCTGCATTTGGGTGCCGAAGAAGCTGCCGTACGGCTGGCCAACCCGCGCTTCGAGCGATGGGCTGCTCAAGCCACCAAGGCCAACGTTCGGAACAATGTTCGTTACCTCAAGAACCTGGTTACGGTTGCGGGTATAGGTAGCCGTGATGTTCCAGGTGAATCCGCTGGCAGTCACGATAGGACGGCCGCCAACCAACAATTCAATGCCCTTGTTTTCCATCGTGCCGGCATTGGTGTAGTACGAGGTGTAGCCAGAGGTGCTAGCTACCGGTACCGCCAGGATGATGTTCTTACTGCGTGAGTTGTAGTACGTCGCATCAATGGTCAGGCGGTTGTTGAAGAAGCCCAGTTCGGTGCCAAACTCATAGGAAGTCGTCAGCTCCGACTTCAGGTTGGGGTCAGCCAAGAAGTTGCCCACCCGGAAGCCGGCCACGGTAGTCTGGAAAGGCGAGAGATATTGCCCGTTGAAACCGTCATCGACCGAGGACTTGGTGAAGATGGGATTGAGAATACCGAAGGGAGCCTGCTTGCCTACCGAGGCAATGTTGGCGCGGATTTTACCGAAGTTTAAGACGGTTTTAGGCAGCTTGAAAGCTTCTGTGAAAATGAAGCTGGCATTCGCGCTGGGATAGAAGAAGGAACGGTTCTTATATGGCAGCGTCGAAGCCCAGTCGTTACGGCCAGTTACATCCACCGACAGGTAATCGCGGAAGTTCAACTGCACGTCAGCGAACACGCCCAGCGTGCGCACTTTGTTATCCAATTTGGTCACGTTCGCTGCACCGTTGATGTTACTCAAGTCGTAGAAGCCCGGAATAACCAAGCCTCCAGGACCGTCGACCGTCAAGCGGCTGAGCTTCTGTTCCTGGTAATTGGAGCCCAGAATGCCTTTCACAGTTAAGTCCGGGGTAACCTGCTTGGTTACGTTAACCAAGAAGTCGGTCGTGAGATTGCGGCCGGTCACGTTGTCTTCGCTGTAGCGGCCGGGCAGATTCTGAATCGTACCCGCAGAAATCTTCTGCTGACGGATATCCGAGTAAGTGTCAACACTCTGCCGGAAAGTGAGGTTCAACCAGCTGGTAGCGTCATAGCTCAACGAGGCATTGCCAAAAGCCCGGTCCACCGTATTGGTCAACAGGTTATTGGCCAGCAAAAAGTACGGGTTGTTGCGGAAGCCGTTCAGGTAATAGCCCTTCAGGTCGTAGCGGGGGTCGTTGAAGTCCTGCTGGTCTTTTACTTCGATATCGCGGGGCGTGTTAACAATCGTCTGAACGATGTTGGCCCGCGACTGGCCCTGCACACCCAGGTCGCCGCCTGAGTTCACATAGCTGATGTTTCCACCAACGGTCAGTTTGTTGAAAAGACGGGTAGAGCCATTGAAGGCAACCGTTGAACGGTGGTATTTGGTATTCGGGATAAAGGAGCTGATGTTCACATTGGACACCGACGCAAAAAAGTTCGAGGTCTCATTGGAGCCGGAGAAGTTGACCGAGTTGTTGTACGTAACACCCGTCTGGAAGAAGTTGCGCACGTTGTCGGGATGCGCTACCAACGGAATAGAATCTACTTTAGCCGCTCCTGCTGGAAACAGCGAGTACGTATGCCAGTCGGCTACATTCTGACCGTTAATCTTAGGCCCCCAGCTCTGGTTGTTCTGCGGACTGTAAACGCCGTCGTTACCCGAGCCAAAAGTGTTCTGAAAGTCGGGCAAGCGGTTTACGCGGTCGAACGCTACTGCGCTGATGACATTAACCTGCGAGCGGTTATTGGCTCCGCCACCTTTTTTGGTGGTGATGATGATGGCACCCGAAGCTGCTTGTGAGCCGTAAAGCGCCGCGGCGGCGGGGCCTTTCAGGATGGTGATGGATTCGATGTTGTTGGGGTCAATATCGGCTGCGCGGTTGGGCAGGTCGACCCCGTTGTTCAGGTCTCCACCCGAGCCTGCGCTGGTGGTAAGGGCCGTGTTGCTGATGATGTTGCCATCGACAACGTAAATGGGCTGGTTATTGCCGTTAAATGACTGTGGGCCACGGATTTGAACACGGGTGGCGCCACCTGGCGAACCGGAAGCACTGGTTATCTGTACGCCTGCTACCCGCCCTTGCAGTGAACGGACGAGGTTCTGCTCGCTGGCTTTTGTGAGCTCCTGATTGTCCAACGTTTGAACGGCATATCCAAGCGTTTTCCGTTCCCGGGAGATGCCCAGGGCCGTTACTACTACTTCCGAAAGTTGTTTGGCATCATCAGCCAGCGCAACCAATATCTGCGAGTTCGTGCCGATGGTGCGTTCCTGCGTGGCTTTGCCCACCGAGCTAAATACCAGCGTTCCTCCGGCAGCCGGCACATCCAGGCTGTAGTTGCCATCCGCATTGGTCGATACACCCGTGGAGGTACCCTTCAGCAAAACGGTTACTCCGGGCAGGCCAGTGCCGGTAGCTTGCTCGGTAACCTGTCCGGAGACGTTACGGGTCTGAGCATAGGCCCCGTGCAAGAGAGTAAACATGAGCACCAGACTCATGAGTAGCATTTTTTTCATGTTTGTGAGATTTAGGTGAAAAAAGAACGAGTTGATTAACGAATTGGTAGATACTGCTCAAAAATAAGCTAGTGCAGGCATTTGTTTCCTTAAAAGCCTAAATTAAATTTCATGATTTGTTCATCGATATCGCAATTGCTGATTGCCACGCGGCCCTTCTCGGGTTTCGCTTGCCATGAGGATAAACGGGGCTGACGTGCTGCTGAACAGATTGCTAGCCGGGAAATGGGCAATGCAGCGCTGGCTTTTGCTTTACTGTCGGAAGCAAGGCAGCAATGGTTGCAACTCTGTAAATAATTATTTTGCGGTCTTCTTAGCCGGTGTTGCTGTTCCTTGCACTCAGCCAGCGATGCTACGATAGCCGTTTGGTTTTGCACTCATCCCAGAACGGTTTGCGGACAAGGGGCGGTTGCCGACGACGCACCCGGCGGTCTGCTTCGCAGCAAGGGCAACCTAGCTCCATGCAGCGGAGAATAATGCCCCACGGCATACGGCAAAGCAGATTTGAGTGCGAAGCTGCCCTTCCCGGTGCCGGATACCTTTACGTTGCCAGCCTCGGCGCCCGGATGCCGGAGGTGTTCTCTGCGTTCATAAGCCGATGTGCCAGTGGGAAGCAGGCATGGCAAGCGAGTGGGGGGAAGGCTCTCTTCCGATATTTCGGGCACTCATGGCTGATTGCCGGGCTAGGTATGCGGCCGATAACCAGCCATGAATGCCGCGTAAAAAAAATCGGGTTGTAGCCGCTTTCGCATGTTGCGAAAGCGG
>JANXMN010000107.1 GCA_025354605.1 Hymenobacter sp.
ACCCAGGTCGAAGGCCTCGATGAGCTGGCCGACATTGCCCTGGCCGGCCGCCCCGACGCGGCCGGGCGCGTGGCGAAAATCCGCGCCCTCACCGACCAGGGCATGGCCGGCGAAATCGGCTTCCAGGAATCCCTGACCAAGCGTCTGGCACTGCTCGGGGCCAACCAAAGCCACCTGGCCCCGCTGGTGGCCCGCCTCCAAACCAGGGTGAGCGAGAGCATCCGCCGCAACGGCGACTTCTTCCGGCAGTTCGCCGACCGGATTTACGTGGTGAGCAGCGGCTTCCGCGAATTCATCGAGCCCGTGGTGGCCGAGTTCGGCATTACGCCCGCCCACGTGCTGGCCAACACCTTCACCTTCGATGCGGCCGGCAACATCACCGGCTGCGACCCGGCCAACGTGCTGAGCCGCGACGGCGGCAAAATCCGCCAGCTCGTGCTGCTCGACCTCGACGGCCCAGTGTACGTGCTCGGCGACGGCTACACCGACTACCAGATTCGGGAGGCCGGCCTGGCCCACCGCTTCTACGCCTACACCGAAAACGTGAGCCGCCCCAGCGTGGTGGCCCACGCCGACGAGGTGCTGCCCACCTTCGACGAATTTTTGTTTCAGCTAAAACTTCCCATGACCTTATCCTACCCCAAAAACCGCATCAAGGTACTCCTGCTGGAGAATCCCGATGCCCGCGCCGCCGAGCTCTTCCGCGCGGAAGGCTACCAGGTGGAAGAAGTGAAGGGTGCCCTCGACGAAGCCGAGCTCATCGCGCGGATTGAGGGCGTGAGCCTGCTGGGCATCCGCTCGAAAACGCAGGTAACCGCCGCCGTGCTCGAAGCCGCCAACCGCCTCATCGGCATCGGCGCGTTCTGCATCGGCACCAACCAGATTGACCTCACGGCCGCCATGCAGAAGGGCGTGGCCGTATTCAACGCCCCGTTTTCCAACACCCGCTCGGTGGTCGAGCTGACGCTGGCCGAGTTGATTGTGCTGGCCCGCCGCATCCCCGAAAAGAACCCCAAAATGCACCGCGGCGAGTGGGACAAGTCGGCCAGCGGCTCGTTTGAAATCCGGGGCAAAACGCTGGGCATCGTGGGCTACGGCAACATTGGCTCGCAGCTCTCGGTAGTGGCCGAGGCCATCGGCCTGAAGGTGCTCTACTACGACATGGCCGAAAAGCTGCAGCTCGGCAATGCCGTGAAGGCCCGCACGCTGGACGAGCTGCTGGCCCAGGCCGACGTGGTGACGCTGCACATCGACGGCCGCCCCGAGAACGAGCATTTCTTCGGCGCGAAGGAATTCGCCCGGATGAAGCCGGGCGCGCTGTTCATCAACAATGCCCGTGGCCACGTCGTCGACGTGCCGGCCCTGGCGGCGGCCCTGCGCTCGGGCCACCTCGGCGGGGCGGCGGTCGACGTATTTCCGCACGAGCCCAAAACCAACAGCGAAAGCTTCGAGAGCGAGCTGCGCAACCTGCCCAACGTGCTGCTCACGCCCCACATCGGCGGCAGCACGGCCGAGGCCCAGCGCAACATCGCCGAGTTCGTGCCCGAGCGGCTGATGCAGTACATCAACACCGGCAACACCCAGCAGTCGGTCAACTTCCCCAACATTCAGCTGCCCACCCAGCAAGCCCACCGCCTCATCCACATCCACGCCAACGTGCCGGGCGTGCTGGCCAACATCAACAACGTGCTGGCCGCCCACCAGGTCAACATCCTGGGCCAGTACCTGAAAACCAACGAGCACATTGGCTACGTGATAACCGACATCAACCGCGAATACGACCACGACGTGATTCAGGCCCTGCGCGCCGTGGAGCACACCATCAAGTTCCGGGTGCTGTATTAAGGCCGGCGGCTGGCCCGGCGGGGGGGGCGCAGGAAGGCGGGCAGTCGCTCAACTGGCACGTCGAGCACCTCGCGCAGCGGCACGGCCCGGATTTCTGCCTCGGGCAGCTCGTCGCCTAACTCATCGCGCAACTCCTCGGCCACCCGCACGGCGGCCTCCGGCGAGCAATTGCTCTTGCGCATGACGTAGATAGCGGCCACGCCCTGCCAATACTGCCGGACGCGGCTCAGGTGTTGCAGCGCTTCGTCGGGCGCGGCGCGCAGCCCCGGCTGCAGGGCGAGCCGCTCGTCTTCTTCCAAGTCGAGGCGGACCACGTTCAGCACGAAGCCGAATACGATTTTGTCGCGGCGCAGCTGGCGCAGGCGGGGGGCGGAGGGCATGGGCAGGTTGGGCGAGTCAGGATGCCGCAAACTTAGCGCCGCCGTCGAGCAATAGGTACCGCAGCAGTTGGGGAAACCGGCCCAGCAGCGCGGCGTCGGGCAGACTCAGCACCGGGCGCAACGCCCGCGGCAGCGCCCGCACCGCCCGCCCGTACCTTTGCCCCGTGCAAACTCCCGATACCTCCGCGCCCGCCGCGACGCCCGCTCCCCAGCCCAACCCGCAATTCGCCGACTTCAACCTCTCCCCCGCCCTGCTGGCGGGCGTGGCCGAGCTGAACTTCACCCAGCCCACCCCCGTGCAGCAGCTGGTGCTGGCCCCCGCCCTCGAAGGGCAGGACGTGGCCGGG
>JANXMN010000121.1 GCA_025354605.1 Hymenobacter sp.
CGTGCGTTAAGCCGGGCATCTCCATCTTCGCCGCATGAATCAGTCTTCGCGCCAGCTGCGCTATTTCTTTTCGGGTCAGAATTTTTCCGACGGGGTACGCATCACGGTGGCTATTCTGCTGCCGGCGGTGCTCCTGGGGCAACTGGGCCATTTTGCCGAGGGCCTGAGCATTTCGACCGGAGCCTTGTGCGTGAGCATCACCGACACTCCCGGCCCGGCCGCGCACCGTCGCAACGGCATGCTGGCCGCGCTGGTCGTGGTCGGCCTCACGTCCCTGCTCACGAGCGTGGCCGCTCTCAACATCTGGGCGCTGGCCCTCGAAATCGGGGGGCTGGCTTTTGGGCTTACCATGCTGCTGGTCTGGGGCGCGCGGGCCGGGGCTGTGGGCACCGCCGGCCTGCTGAACGCGGTGCTGCTGCTGGCCCACCCGCCGGCCCTGGCCGCCGCGCTGCCCCACGCGGGCCTGCTGCTGCTGGGGGGGCTGTGGTACGTGGGCCTGGGCCTGCTGGCCTATCAGGTGCGCCCCTACCGCCCGGCCCAGCAGGCCCTGGGCGAGTGCATTCATGCCCTGGCCGGCTTCCTGGCGCTGAAGGCCCGCTTTTATGAAACGCGCACCGACCTCGACGACGACTACCGCCAGCTGGTGGCCCAGCAGGTGGTGGTGAACGAAAAGCAGGAAGCCGTGCGCGACCTCGTGTTTCGCACCCGCCAGATAGTGAACGAAACCACCAGCACCGGCCGCCGCTTGGTGCTCACCTTCGTCGAAACCGTCGACCTCTACGAGCGCATCACAGTGGGCTACTACGACTACGCCGCCGTGCGCGAAGCCTTCGACCGCAGCGGCGTGCTGGCCGAGGTGGCCCGCCTCATCCGGCACGTGGCCACCGAGCTCGACCACCTCGGCGTGGCCATTCAGGCCAACCACGCCTACCGGGGCACCGGCCCGGCCCTCAGTGCCGAGTGGGAGCGCCTGCAAGTCCGCATCAGCGCCCTCGAAGCCGAGCTGCCCGGCCAGACCCGGGTGCTGAAGAAAATCTTGGTCAACCTGCGCGACATCATCCGGCGCGTAGGCAACATCCGCCGCTATTTCGACGAGGCCCTGACGGCCGCCGCGCCGGCCGCCAGCCGCGCCGCCGAGCACACCCGCTTCGTGGCCCACCAGGAAATCGAAGCGCGCACCTTCGCCCAGAACCTGACCATGAATTCGGCCGTGTTCCGCCACGCCGTGCGCATGACGGTGGCCTGCCTCGTGGCTTTCGGCGTGGCCGAAACCCTGTGGCAGGGCCAGCATAACTACTGGATTCTGATGACGGTGACCATCATGCTCAAGCCCGGCTTCAGCCTCACGCGCCAACGCAACACCGAGCGCATCGTGGGCACGCTGGCCGGGGGCGCGCTGGGCGGAGCCGTGCTCTGGGCCGTGCCCTGGATGGAGGCACGCTTTGCCATCCTGGTGGTGTTTATGGTGGTGGCCTATAGCTTTCAGCGCACCAAGTATGCGGTCACGGTGGTGTTTCTCACGGCCTATCTGCTCATCATGTTCCGCTTTCTGGGGCTGAGCTATCTGGGCGTGGCCCAGGAGCGCATCGTGGATACGCTCATCGGCTGCGCTATTGCCTTAGGGGTGGGCGGGCTACTGTTTCCGCGTTGGGAGTCGGACCAGCTCAGCGACTACATGGCCGCCGCCCTGCGCGCCAACCTGGCCTACCTGCGCCAGCTGGCCGACCGCCTGGCCGGCCGCCCCCTGCCGCCCCACGAGTACCGCCTGCTGCGCAAGGACGTGTACGTGAGCGGGGCCAACCTCGCGGCGGCCTTTCAGCGCATGCTCACCGAGCCCAAAAGCAAGCAGCACCGGCCCGAGCAAACCCATGAGTTCGTAGTGCTCAACCACATTCTTTCCTCCAACATCGCCGCCCTCACCGGTACCCTGCGCGAGGCCGCGCCCGCCGTGCCGCCCTTCCCGCCCGAGAGCCGCCGCGCCCTCACCAGCGCCGTGGCTGCCCTGGGCAAAAGCCTCGTTCGCATGGCCCCGGCCGCCGAAGCACCCAACGTGGAACTGCTGCCGGCCGAGCCCGTCGCCCCCGCCGTAGCCGACGACAAGTCGCTGCTGGAGCAGCTCACGTTTCTGCAAAAAGTCAGCACCGACATCGGCAAGGTAACGGAGGTGCTGGCCCGGCCAGCGGCCTGAACAGGTGCGGAAAAAGGTGTTGAGAAGCTGTTACGCAGCCGCGCGCCAGCCGCAGCTACCTGGGTAACATTGCTTTACCACAGGTATGTCGCCCCGCTGGGGCTTGAAGAATACGGTTTTGCGGAAGTGCTGTTGAGGCCTGACGTGATTTCGTGCGGCCCCGCGCCCGTTAGCCACTCGGCTTACGCCACCAGGTAGGCAGCCCCGAACACGCCGGCGCTGTCGCCCAGCAGCGGTTTCACCACTGGGGTTTCAAATACCTTGTCGAATACGTAGGGGGCCACCTGGCGCACGCCCTCGGTGTAGAGGCGGTCGATGTTGCCCACGCCCCCGCCGATGACAATAACGTCGGGGTCGAGGATGTTGACGACCGTGGCCAGGGCCCGCCCGAAGTAGCCGAACAGGCGCTGCATGGTGGCCTCGGCGGCCGGGTCGAGGCAAGCGGCGGCGCGCTCGGTAATCTCCTTCAGCGGGCGCGGCTGGCCGGTGAGGCTGGCGTAGTAGCGCTGCAGGGCCGGGCCGGCCAGAATGCTTTCGTTGCAGCCGGTTTTGCCGCAGAAGCACAGCGCCCCGTTCACTTCGTCGAGGTAGTTGTGGCCCCACTCGCCGGCCAGGCCGTGGTGGCCTTCCAGCACGTGGCCGTTCACCACCACCCCGCCGCCCACGCCCGTGCCCAGAATGATGCCGAACACTACCCGGGCCGTTGGAAACTGCTGCTGCACCACGCCCAAGCGCGTTTCGGCCAGGGCGAAGCAGTTGGCATCGTTGGCCAGTTCGACGCGGATGCCGAGGCGCTTTTCCAGGTCGGCCTTCAGGGGCTGGCCGTTGAGGCAGGTGGCGTTGCTGTTTTTGAGCAGGCCCGTGCGGGGCTCCAGCGTGCCGGGCGTGGCCAGGCCCAGGCTGGGGGCCGGGCTGCCCACCGAAGCCTCCATGTGGCGCACCAGCTGCTGAATCTGGCCCAGCACGTACTCGTAGCCCTGCTCGGCCCCGGTGGGCACCCGCGCGCGGAACAGCACCTCGGGCTCGCGGGCCGACTTGAGCACTACGCCCTCGATTTTGGTGCCGCCCAAGTCCAGGCCCCAGAGCCTGTCATCGTGTTGAATACTGCTCATGCCGGGGTGCGATTGGGGGTGAGAGTGGCAGTTAAGGTAACTCAATCGCCCGTCAGGCTGAGCCTTCGAAGCATCCTGTCGCCGCCGCACGACTAGCGCAGTTGCAATGGCGCAGGCGTGAGAAGGTGCTTCACAGGCTCAGCCTGGCGGGCATCCGCCACTCAGTGCCGCACGCGGTATAGGCGCGCCCCAAACAGGGCGATGAAGGCGTAGCAGATGATGGGCAGGTAGTAGGCCGCGGCGATGTCGTGGTTGGCGATTTTGCCCATGAAGTAAGGGAAGAAAGCCCCGCCCGCCACCGCCATCACCAAGATGGACGAGGCCTGCTGGGTTTGCGGCCCCAGCTCCTTGATGCCCAGCGAAAAAATGGTAGGGAACATGATGCTGAAGAAAAAATTAATCAGCAGCAGGGCAATGAAGGAGGGCCAGCCCCAGCTTTGTGCCACGACGAGGCACATGGCCACGTTGGCCAGCGCGAAGGCGGCCAGCAGCCGGTTGGGCGCGATGTAGCGCATGAAGAAGGTGCCGACAAAGCGCCCGCTCATCATTAGCACCATGAACAGGGAGAAGTAGCCGGCCGCCACTTTGTCGGTGAAGTACATCTTCTCGACCCCGTAGTTGATGAAAAAGGCCCAGGTGCCGCCCTGCGCCGCCACGTTCAGGAACTGCGCCAGCCAGGCCCACTTGAAGTGGCTGTGGTCGAACAGGCCCTTCACCGGGGGCACCTGCCCGGCGGTGCCGGCGTAGTAGCCGGCTTCGGTTTCGGCGTGGGCAGGGGCGGCGTGGACATCCTGCAAGGCCGGGACTTTGACGAAGGAAAACGCCACGGCGATAACCAGAATAACGCTGCCAATGCACAGGTACAGGGTTTTTACGGAGGTCAGGTCGCCGCTGACGTGTGAGTTCACCCCGCTCAGAATGAAGTAGCTGCCCAGCAGTGGCCCGATTACCGCGCCCAGGCCGTTGAACGACTGAGCGAAATTCAGGCGCTGGTCGCTGGTCTGCTCCGGCCCGAGCGCGGCCATGAACGGGTGCGCCACGGCTTCCAGCGTGGCCAGCCCGCAGGCCAGTACAAACAAGGCTCCCCGGAAAAACGTGAACGAAGCCGAATTGGCCGCCGGCACGAACAGGAAGGCTCCCAACGCATATAGCCCCAGCCCCAGCTGCACCCCGCGCTTGTAGCCGAAGCGCTTCATGAACAGCCCGGCCGGAATGCCCATCACGGCGTAGGCCCCGAAGATGGAAAACTGCACCAGCCCCGACTGCGCCTTGCTCACGCTGAGCACGTTCTGAAAATGCTTGTTCAATACGTCGCCCATGGTAATGGCAATGGCCCAAAGCATGAACAGTGACGATACGAAGACCAGCGTCGGAATATATTTCTTCTCGGTGAACGGGACCTTTTCGGAGGCGCTGATGGCCGCGGTGGTTTGCATGGGCGGGGTGGGAAGGTGGGTGGGAAGTTGTGCGGGCAGGAGGAAAAGAAAGGAAAGAGAAAAGTACGGTCATGCTAAGCATTCCGCGCATTAAGCGGCGACACAGCGCAGTCGAAGCATCTCGCGTGCTGCACTAATCTCAATCGTTGTTACCTCATTGGTTAGTGGTGGCACGCGAGATGCTTCGACTG
>JANXMN010000155.1 GCA_025354605.1 Hymenobacter sp.
GATTGCGACCGGGCACAACAACATCACCTCCGCCGGCGACCTGGCCACCCTCTACGCCTGGCACCTGGCCGACCCGGTTGATGCCCACGAGATTGAGCGCAACCGCCGCGTGGCCGCCAGCCAGGGCAACTACAACCCCTATATCGAGCACCCCGAAACCGTGGCGCCCGCCTGGGGCCTCACCCCGCCCGGCCCGGTGTTCAGCTTCGCCAGCACCAGTGGCAGCCTGAATGAAGGCAACAGCGGCACCAGCACCTACACCGTGACGCTGAACCTGGCCCCGGCCGCCACGGCCGCCACCACCGTGCAGGTGAACCTCGATGCCCTGAATTCGACGGCCACCGCCGGCACCGACTTCACCTTCCCCACGCCCACTACCGTGACTTTCCCGGCCGGCAGCACCAGCCAGACCGTCGTCATCACGGTGAGCGGCGACACCCAGCCCGAGGCCGACGAAACCGTGGTACTGACCCTGACCAACTCCAGCACCGGCAACAGCGTGGGCTCGCCCGGCACCCATACCCTCACCATCCTCAACGACGACGGCCCCGCCCCTACCGTGGCCTTTGCCTCGGCCGGCGGCACCATTCAGGAAGGCAACAGCGGCACCGCCACGTACACGGCGACCGTGACGGCCAGCGGCACTTTGCCCACGGGCACATTCACGGTGCCCGTGACGGTAGATGCGGGCAACTCCACCGCTACTTCGCCCTCCGACTACGTGCTGAATACCACCAGCCTTACCTTCAGCGCCACTGCACTCACCCAAACCGTGAGCATCACGGTGAACGGCGACGCCACGTATGAGCCCAACGAAACCGTACGCCTGCGCTTGGGCACGCCTTCCAACGGTACCGTCATCGTGGGCCAGCCCAACTCGCACACCCTCACTATTCTCAACGACGACGCGGCCCCGGCCGGCGCGCCCTGCACCAAGGCGTACTTTTCGCAGTATGTCGAGTCGCAGATGGGCAATACCAAAGCCATCGAAATCTATAACCCCACCCTCAGCCCGATGCCGCTGGCTGGCAAGCGCGTGGTGCTTTATGCCAACGGCGCCACTACCCCCACCACCACTCAGGCGCTGACTGGTACCATTGCCCCCGGCGACGTGTATGTAATTGTGAACACCGGCGCGACCGATGCCGGCGTGGTAGCCCAGGCCGACCTGCAAAGCGGCGTGGCCTTCTTCAACGGCGACGATGCCATTGCCCTGTTCGACGGCACCGATACGCTCGACGTGATTGGCGTGATTGGCCAGCGCCCCACCGAGTGGACCGTACCCGGCGGCTCGACCCTGAACAACACCCTCGTGCGCCAGCCCACCGTGAGCCAGGGCGGCCGCTGGAGCGGCCCCTACGGCAGCGCCACCTGGAGCGCCGGCGGAGTCGACAACTACAACGGCGTGGGCAGCTACACCAGCTCGGCCTGCTTCGTGCCGCTGGCCTCGCGCCCCTCGGCCCTGCTGCGCAACGCCCTGGAGCTGTACCCCAATCCGGCCGCCGAAACCGTGCAGGTGCGCCTGCCGGGCCAGCCGGCGGCGCGGGCTGCCACCATCGAAGTACTCGATATGCTGGGCCGCCCCGTCCGCCAGCGTACGGCTGTGCTCAGCGCCACCGATGCCACGTCGGTGGACCTGCGCGGGCTGCCCGCGGGCCTCTACGCCGTGCGCGTGCGCTGCGCCGATGCCGACTACACCGGCCGCGTGGAAGTGCGGTAGCTCCGGCTTTCGCAACTGAAGAGGCCCCGACACTTGGTAGTGTCGGGGCTTTTTTTGTAGTGTGGCTGCGGCGCGGCGGCGCGTGGGGCGGCTCCGTGCCGGCCCGCTTATGGCCCCTTACTGGCCGTAGCCAGCCCCGGGCTCAGGCCAGAATGTCGGCGTATTCGGCGTGGTGTTTCTGCACGAAGCCGGCCATGAAGGTGCAGGTGGTTTTCACTTTCAGGTGCTGCTCGCGGGCGTAGGTGAGGGCGGCGCGGGCCAGCTCGTCGGCCACGCCCTGGCCGCGCAGGGCTTCATCAACGAAGGTGTGGGTGAAGTCGATGACCTGCTCGGAGGGCCGGGCGTAGGCCAGCTCGCCAGCATGGCCGTCGCGGATGAGGGTGAATTCTTGGTTGGGTTCATCGTGTTGAATGGCCATGTGAAGTGATTGGTTGTGTGAATGCTCAGCGAAATTCCGGGCGGGCAGGGGGCCGAAAAGCCCGGCTGCCCCGAGAGCGTTATCCAACGGTGCCGCCCCGTTTGCGTAGAGGCAACGTAAGATGGGCAATGCCCGTTTGGTTTTCACTCTTCCCCGATTCTTTCGCATGGATACGCAAAATCCCTCCCCGACGCCCACCCCCAACACGCCGCCGGCCTACGGCGAGTTCGGCAAGCAAGCAACGCCTACCGATACCGCGCCCGGCCGCAGCGGTGCCAACGACAACCCCGACGAGTTCAGTGAGTTTAGCGACCGCGAGGGCGAAGCGCAGAAAGCTCCCGACAACCCCGAAGACCAGTCCGGCCATGTCGAGCAGAACCAGGACCCGGCGGCCGTGCGCGCCGCCCAAGGCAAAGACGATGATACCCAGCGGGAAGCCTGGGCCAAAGACGACCCTCGCTTCGCCGGCGGTGGCACCCACAATACCCGCGAAGAACCCGCCGGCAACCCTGCCACCGACGAATAAGCCGACCGCACCTCCCTCCTTCATTACCCCGTTTTCCCCCTCATCATGCCCACCAATCCCAACGATACCTTCGACCAGGAGCCTTCGGCCGACGGCGCTTCGACCCCCATGCTCGATGCCGCCACCTATGGCCAGCAGCTCGACGACAACAACGCTTCGGGCCAGGAGAAGGCCGACGAGATGGACGACTCGCTGCGCACCTTCGAACAGGACATGGACACCCGCGCCCAAGCCGGTGGCGACCCCGATGCCCTGCCCAAGGAGCTGACCAACCCCAGCGACCGCGCCTTCACTCTGCCCGAAGAGCAAAGCTAGTAAGCGCGCGGCGGCCATTCCCGTAACTGCTTCCCGCAAAGGCTTCCATCGCAAGATGGAGGCCTTTTTTTGCGCTTACTGGCGCGGAAATTCGCCCCTAAGTTTCAGAAGCGCCAGCCCAGCTGCGCACCCCCGTAGGCCGCCCGGCCCGGCGCGGGCTGGAAGTAGCGCCCACCGAAGGCATTGAGGTCGTTGCCGAGGCTGTAGCGCCGGTCGGTGGCGTTGTCGAGACCGGCGTAAACATCCACAGCGAGGTGGCCGGCCAGGGTTCGACGCCAGCCGCCGCGTGCGGCAAACACCCAATAGCCGGTCGCCTCGTCGGTGTTGGCATCGTTGAGCACCACCCGCGCCTGCTGGCTTAGGCTGGGGCTCAAGTAAAAGCCGCGCCGCTCGCTGAAATCAAGCCCCGCGCTGAGTGTGTGCGGCGTGGTGCCGGTGAGGCGGTTGCCGCTCAAGTCGAGGCCATTGCTGAGGTAGCTGCCGAAGCGGAAGTCGTTGTAGGCGTAGCTGGCCCAGGCCCGCAGGCCAACCTGCTGCACTGGCACAACGACAGTATCCCGGGAGCAATAGTCCTGGAGACGGCGGCCATTCGTTGGGGCCCAGCGCTGCCACAGCCAGCCGCTGAGGGCCGCCTCCAGCCCGCGCTGGTGGGTGCGGCCGGTGTTGCGGAACACTACGATGCCCTGCGCCATACTGCTGCTCACGATGGTTTCGCGCAGCTCCAAATCGAACCCGCACACATCGTAGCGCAACCGGCCGCCGAGGAGTTGCCCCCGCGCCCCCACCTCGTAGCTGAGGCCGCGCTCGGCTTGCAGCTCCGCGTTCAGGCTGCCGTCGGAAGGGCGGATTTCGTCGACGGTAGGCGGCGCGAAGCCGGTACTCACGCTCGCGTAAGCAGCCAGAGCGGGGCCAAATTCCCGGAGCACGGCCAGCCGGGGCGACAGCACGGGCCGGAAGTCGCGTTCGAAGCGTACGCCGACGGGGCTGCCGGCCCCCGCGCTGGTGCGGGCAATGCGGTAGCGCAGGCGGTTGTAGCTGGCCGCCGCCGTCAGCAGCCAGCCAGCGGGCAGCTCGTAGTCGGCTTGGGCAAAGGCGAAGCCGGTGGCGGTGCTGATGTCGTCGTCGTAGCGCAGCGCGCCGGGCGTGCCGGCCACGTTCAGGTAGCTGCGCCCGTTGGCAAAGCTGCCCTGCACCTCGCCCCCACCCTGCACCCGCAGCACGTGCCCGGCCAGCGTGGTGCGCCAGCGCAGGGCCGTGCGCCCGCCCCCGCCCAGGCTGGTGCCCAACTGGTAATCGACGAGGTAGGGCGTGCGCACCGTGCTGCCGCTGCCGTAGAGCACCGTATTCAGCGCCAGGTTTTCGCCGAAGCGGTACTCGTATACGAGGCCCAGCAGCCCGGTGCGCGAGGCGTAGTAGGCCTGCTGGGCCACGGTGCCGGGCGCGGTGGGCGTGCCCGGCCGGGCCTGGCGCGGGTCGGCCTCAAACTGCGCCCGGGTCAGCCCGCCGGGCAGCTGATAATTGATATCGGCGTAGAGCAGGTGGACGGCCAGGGAGCTGTTGGGCGAGAAAGCCGTGCGCGCGTCCAGCGTCAGCACGTCGCGGCGCAGGGCGCTTTGCTGGCGGTAGCC
>JANXMN010000181.1 GCA_025354605.1 Hymenobacter sp.
GGCTTGCACATCAATTCGACTTGCTTTTGCAGCATCGCCGTAACGGCGGGCGGGCAGTCGGATGGCGGACTGCCCGGAACCGCGGAGGGAACCAGACTGGCCACGCCCGGTGTGCCGTGGGTGCCCGCTGCAGGGGCCACGAATGCGGCTGTAGGAGCCCCGGTATGCAAAGTGAAGCCATCCGGGTCGGAAAGTGTCAACCCGCAATAATACGCTCCGGTGCTTACGTCGCCCGAGCTGAAGCTTTCCTGGTAGCCCACGCAGTAGGCGGCTCCCAAATGCAGCGATTCCCTGGCGCTTCTACTGGTGGGGTCCAGAAAAACAACATCCGCTGACTCTCGCTTGTGCGGGTCCGCAGCCCAGGCTACCAAGAAATCGTGGTCGGGTACATCCAGCAACAAGTCAACCGCGTGGTGTTGCACTTTGGTCACAACCCGGCCATGGCCATCAGTTGCTTAGCTGGTGCGGTAGGTACAGTTCCGTATTGGAAAGACGTGGCCGGCCACGCGCAATTCGGCCGAAAAAGGGGGCATGGTAGAGCAAAAAAGTGGAATGAAATGGGGAAGTGCACAAATGTAAGTAGAAACAACAAGCCCCACCAGCAACTGGCGGGGCTTGCTGTTTCTCTCCGCAGCTTAGGCGGCGGGCTTGGCGGCCGCGCCGCCTTTGGGGCCGCACCCGCCGAGGTGGTTGCTAACTTTGTCCCATGCAACTACCGGCAACTACCCAAGACGAACACCTCATTCATTTTCAAGCCTTCAACACTTCGCCAGAATTAGCGGAATTCCTGCTCAACAATCGCTGGGAGAAGGTTCATGGCCTCAGGCCCGAAGTTCGCCGGATGCTGGTGGTAGTCGGCGGGTCGCTGACGGTTAAGCCGCACCACGTTACTACGCTTGCCTGCTTGTTGGAAGAATATCGCCTGCCAGGTGTGGCCATCCGGTTTGAGGCGGGCAATGCGGTGGTGTATCACTACCTGGCTGACATTGGCTTCTTGGCGCGGTTCGTGGAACCCGCCTCTGCTGCCCGGCAGGAATTCAGGCCGCCGAACGACCCAACCTCGTTCGGCTTGTGGCCGGTAGAACCGGAGGGTATGAATGATTTCGTGCGCAGCGCCTATCAGCACTTCAAAGGACACTTTTTTCAGGACAAGAGCCTCGATTTTCTGACCATCTACCTGGGCGAGATGTTCAACAACGTTTTCGACCACGCCTTTGCCACCACCGCCACGGAGCGCATTGCCTTCGCGATGCTGCAATACTACCCCACCAGCCAGCGCCTGTTGCTGGCCGTTTCGGACTTTGGCATGGGTATTCCCCAAACGGTTAACCGCTACTTGCAAAGCCAGCGGCAGGAACCCATCACCGCCCCCGAGGCGCTGCGGAAAGCGCTTGAGCTGCGCTTCACGGCGCGGTCGCGACCACACAACCAGGGCCGGGGGCTTGATACGCTTCGGACCGGCGTGCGGGAGTTGAACGGCACGCTTACGATTCAGACTACCCGCGCCATCTACCACGTCAGCCGCGACGGCACTGAGTTCGTGCACGCGTTTTCTGACGTCGCTTTTCCAGGCACTACCCTCGCCGCGAGGATTTATGACAAAGGCATGCGGCCCGAAGAAAACGACCTGCTCGAAGACGAAACTGCGCTGTTCTAAACTAAAATGGCGTATACTAGCTTATAATTTCAACCACCACCCGCCGAATAGTATGTCCCCCACAGCTCCTACCAGCCCGGTTCTGACGGTAGCTACCCTCACCCCCGGCACAATTTCCAATGCCGACGGCTACCTGTTTTTGCTTGCCATAAAGCAAGCTATGACTGCTCAGCCCGGCCCCGTAACCCTCGACTTGACCGGGGTTATCGGCTTTTCCAGCTCTTTCCTGAATTCATCGCTTGGTGCCCTGTTCGAAGAAATGGGCGCGGCCAGCTTCAAGCGCCTGCGCCTGAGCAACTACAAGCCCACGCAACTTAAGCAGCTAAAGGACTATATGGCCGACGTAGCGCAAACGCATACGGCCGAATAAAGTCCTCAATAACCTGGAACAAAAAAAGCCCCGCCAGCAACTGGCGGGGCTTTTTGTTTCTTCAGCTGCTCCGGGTTCAGGGCTGGGCCGGCTGGGCGGCCGCCCCGCCGCCCCGCTCGATGGCGCGGGTGTAGCCCGGCAAGCGCAGCCACTCCGCGTGCTTGGTGGGCGAGCTTTCGTAGGGGCGCTGCTGTTTCAGGTGGTTGGAGCCACTTCGAAATCAGCGAATAGCCGCTACCAGCGGACCGAAAGGCCGCGAATACGTGCGGGGCCGGGCGATGGACGGCAGTTGGTAGAGAATCGACTAAAAGTATTTCCGTTCTCTACCAATGTTGTAGAGAACCGACTAAAAATGTTTCGGTTCTCTACCAAAGCTGTAGAGAATGAAGATTTTTTTTGGCGGTTCTCTACTAATTCGGCGGGCAGTTGCCGGCAACGTCCGACAACCACACCTAATGGAGCCCTCATCCACCCGCCTGGTCATGGTTTTGGCGTTTTTGCGCATACGCTGGCCGCTTTCCCTGCTATTTAAGTACTCGTGCATAAGTATGCGTACAGTGAAAAGGCGGTCATGCTCATCTGGCGTCCGCTTGTCGAAGCATCTCTCCCGCTTCGCATGAGCCGTTCAACGAAGCGGGAGTGATGCTTCGACAAGCGGAC
>JANXMN010000158.1 GCA_025354605.1 Hymenobacter sp.
CAATCAGCGCGCTCACCTGCACCATGGTCGTCACGGGCCGGATTGTCCCAAAAACCTCGCCGTGCGCCCGCCCCACGGCCTCCCACTGCGCAATATCCGTCACAAACATGCGGGTGCGCACCACGTCCTCAAACGAAGCCCCAGCAGCCGCCAGTGCCTCGCCAATCTTCTCCAGCACGCGCCGGGTCTGGGCGTACACGTCGGCCCCGCCGGTCACTACGTCGCCATCCTGCGCGGTGGTGCCGGCCACCTCCACTACATTGCCCACCCGCACGGCGCGCGAGTATCCCACAATCGGCTCCCATGGAGCTCCCGAAGAAATCAGCTGTCGCATAGCTTGAATAATTGACGACTCATTTTTGAACGTCATGCTGAGCTTGTCGAAGCATGACGTTCTTCTGCTATAGTTGGAAAAAGAAAAGGCCCGCTTTGCAGCGGGCCTTTTCACGAAACTCGCTGGTTAGACATCCAGCTTGGCATACTTGGCGTTGCGCTCGATGAAGTCGCGGCGCGGCGCCACCTCGTCGCCCATCAGCATCGAGAACAAGTGGTCGGCATCAGCCGCCGACTCCACCGTTACCTGCTTCAGGGTCCGGGTCATGGGCTGCATGGTCGTCGTCCAGAGCTGCTCGGCGTTCATTTCGCCCAAGCCTTTGTAGCGCTGCACATTCACCGTTTCGGGCTTGCCGCGGCCGAGGTCGGCCTGGGCCTGGGCGCGTTCCTCCTCGCTCCAGCAGTAACGCTCCTCCTTGCCGCGCTTCACGAGGTAGAGCGGCGGCAGGGCGATATAGATGTAGCCCCGGTCGACCAACTCGCGCATATAGCGGAAGAAGAAGGTCAGAATGAGCGTACGGATGTGCGAGCCGTCGATGTCGGCATCAGTCATGATGATGACCTTGTGGTAGCGCAGCTTGTCGAAGTTGAGCGGGCCGGTTTCCACCCCGGTATCATCGGTGGTAAAGGCCAGCGACTTGCGCTCGTTAAAGCCCACGCCTAGCGCGGTAATCATGTTCTTGATTTCCTCGTTCTCCAGGATGCGGTGCTCCTGGGCTTTCTCCACGTTTAGAATCTTCCCGCGCAGCGGCAGAATAGCTTGGAAGGCGCGGTTGCGGCCCTGCTTGGCGGTGCCGCCGGCCGAGTCACCTTCGACGAGGTAAAGCTCGCAGATTTCGGGGTCTGATTCCGAGCAGTCGGCCAGCTTGCCGGGCAGGCTATTGCTGCTCAGCACGCCTTTGCGCTGCACCATGTCCTTGGCCTTCCGGGCGGCGATGCGGGCCTTGGCGGCCAGAATCACCTTCTCCATGATGCGGTTGGCCTGGTTGGGGTTTTCGTCCAGGTATTGGGTCAGGATTTCGCCCACCACCGAGTTCACCGCGCCGCTCACCTCGGAATTGCCGAGCTTGGTTTTGGTCTGGCCCTCGAACTGCGGCTCCTGCACTTTCACCGAGATAACGGCCGTGAGGCCCTCGCGGAAGTCGTCGCCGGTGATTTCCACCTTAGCTTTTTCGAACAGCTTGTTCTTATCGCCGTAGGTTTTCAGCACCCGCGTCACGGCCGAGCGGAAGCCTGCCACGTGCGTGCCGCCCTCGATGGTGTTGATGTTATTGACGTAAGAATAGACGTTTTCCTGGTACGAGGTATTGTACTGCAGGGCCACTTCCACGGGCGTGCCGCCTTTTTCGCTCTCCACGTAAATGGGCTCGGACAGCAGCGAGGGGCGCATCTCGCCGTCGAGGTACTGCACGAAGTCGCGCAGGCCGCCGGTCGAGTAAAACTCATCGCCCCGGAAGCTGCCATCGGGCATTTTTTCGCGGAGGTCGGTGAGGGTGATGCGAATGCCCTTGTTCAGATACGAAAGGTCACGCAAGCGGCCGGCCACGGTGTCGTAGCGGTACTCGGTTTCGGTGAAGATGCTGGCGTCGGGCAGGAACTGCACCTCAGTGCCGCGCTCGTCGGTATCCCCCACTTCCTTCACCGGATACTGCGGGAAGCCGATTTTATATTCCTGCTCGTACTTGTGGCCATTGAGGCGCACGGTCACTTTCAGGTCGGTGCTGAGCGCATTCACGCAGCTCACGCCCACACCGTGCAAGCCCCCCGACACTTTGTAGGAGCCCTTGTCGAACTTGCCGCCGGCGTGCAGCACGGTCATCACTACTTCGAGGGCTGACTTGCCTTCCTTGGCGTGCCAGTCGACGGGAATGCCGCGGCCATTGTCGCGGACGGTAACGGAGTTGTTTTCATTGATGGTGACGTTAATCAGGTCGCAGTGCCCGGCGAGGGCCTCGTCGATGGAGTTGTCGACCACTTCCCAGACGAGGTGGTGCAGGCCCTTGAGGCCGGTGTCGCCGATGTACATACTGGGCCGCTTGCGCACGGCCTCCAAACCTTCGAGAACTTGAATACTGTCGGCCGAGTAGTCCGACTGCGGAATTTTTGCGGTGGTTTCGCTCATGAGGGCGGGATTAAATCAGGTCGTTAAACCGCCTATCAGGCGGCCAGGTACTGAACACTCAAAAGTACGGATTTTATCCCGTTTTTCCGCCTTTTTACGGGCTAAACCAAGGCTTTTTTCCCGCCGCAGCCGGCCTTTCCACTGAGCGCGCCCCGGCACCGGCCGGCCTCAAAAAAAGGCCCTTCCCACGCGGGGAAGGGCCTTTTTCGGGCAGGAACTACGATGGATTATTCCACTACCAGCTTGCGGGTGGCAATGCCGGCTTCGGTCTGAATCTGGAGCATGTAAACGCCGGTCTTCTCCGTGCTCAGGTCGAGCGCGAGGGTGCGCGAGCCTACGGTGGCAGCCGTGAGGGTCTGCGACTTTACCTGGCGGCCCAGAGCATCCATCACGGTCAGCTTCGCACCGGCCTTCAGGTTCGAGCCCAGGTCAACGTTAAAGATACCGGTCGCGCTGGGGTTCGGGAACACGGTCAGGGCGCTTTCCAGCGCACCGTCGCGGGTGGCGGCAATGATATTGGCGTTGGTGGCTTTAAAGATGCCGCCTACGCCATTGGCGTCGGTGGCAGTGCCGGCGTAGCCGGCGGCGGCACCGGTGGTGGCCCCGGTCACGAGGTCAAAGGCGAAGTAGCCCTGGCTACGGTTGGTGTTGGTCCAGTTGATACCATCGGTGCTGAACGATGCGCCGAAATCGTAGGCCGTGGCAGCCGGGGTGGAAACGGGGAAGCGCTGGCCGACACTATAGTAGCGGCCGTCAACGGCATCGATATCGTAGCGGAAGAAGCTGCCCGAGTTAACGTTCACCGGCGTAATTGCCGACCAGGTAGCGCCCCCATCGGCGGTGCGGATAAGGTTGACGGCGGTAACTGCGCCGTTGGCCACGGTTACGCTGTAGGCAATACCGTTGTTGGCGTCCTTGAAGGCGAGGCGGTTGATGCCGCCTAGCAGGGTGGTAACGGGACTAGCCGTCCAGGTAACGCCCTTATCGGTCGACTTCAGTACGCGCACCGGGTCGGAGGAAACCGACGAGCCCATACCGGCCCAGATGGTATTGCCCTGGGCGAAGAACGAGCGGGTCAGGCCGTACTCGTTGGCCAGTGGGGTGGGGATGTTGGCGGACGGAACGCGCGTCCAAGTAGCGCCGCTGTCGGTGGTGCGCAGAATTTCGAAGGAGCCGTTGGTAGGGTCACCCAGGGCCACGCCTTCGGTGGCACTGAACATATGGACGAAATCGCAGAAGCCCCCAATGTTGCCGTTGAACTGCGAGGCCGTGCTCACTTTGCTCCAGCTCACGCCGGCGTTGGTGGTGCGAATTATTTCGCCGCCGCCGCCCGCCTGGGGGTAGGTGGCCGCCACGGCTGCGGTAGCCGAGACGCCGGAGATATTGCCGGTCTGGAAGTTCTGCGCCCCGTTGGCCGGGATGGTCGTTCCAAAGCTAAACTGGTCGCCGGCCGGGTTATTGGTAACGAAAAACGCGTTGGGGTAGCCGGCCGTAGAGCTTTCTTCGGCTACGAGCCAGGCCACGGTGGGCGAGATGGTTTTCACATCGGTCACGCGGTAGCCGGGGGCAAAGGCCTGCGAGTTCACGGTATTCACCGGCACCCAGGGGCCGGATTGAGCCTGGGCATTGAGGGCGAGACCCAACAGGCCGAGGAACAGTACGTTTTTTTTCATGAGAAACGGGGGGGAGTTAAAAGGGGTGAAGCAACTGAGGAAAGGCAAATTACTCGCCAGGCAATCCGCCGAAACGCGGGGCAAAGCGGGTATTTACGGGGCAAGATAAGGAATCAGACTGCAAGTTGAAAGCAACCGGCCCGCAGACCGGCCCGTGCAAACTAACTTTCAGCCGCTACTGCCGGGCTTCGGGAAGCCGCGCCAAGACTCGGCAATGGGGAGCCGGCCGGGGGTGGCGGGAAATCAAACGCCGCTGCAACGAGCACAAAAAAACCGCCTCAGCAAGATGCCAAGGCGGTTTCAGTGGCCCCGTTTGGATTCGAACCAAAGACCGACTACTTAGAAGGTAGTTGCTCTATCCAGCTGAGCTACGGGGTCGAAAACGGGGAAAACAATGTCGGGGTGGCAGGATTCGAACCTACGACCTCCTGGTCCCAAACCAGGCGCGATACCGGGCTACGCTACACCCCGAAAAAAAATAATGCTGAGTCAGGAAAACGACCGGTTGGTTGGAGCCCCAACGAGTTGCTTCCGCAACCCAACATTATAGTGGAGAAGGGGGGATTCGAACCCCCGGTAACCTTTAGAGCTACGGCAGTTTAGCAAACTACTGGTTTCAGCCACTCACCCACTTCTCCGGCTTGTTGTCGCTTCCGTTTGAAGCGGGTGCAAATATACGGGCCGATTGTAAACGGCCGCACTTTTTTGGAAAATATTATCGGGCGGCCTCCGAACCCCGGGCTGGGCGGCTGGCCCCGGCTGCCGCGCGCTGCCGCGCAAAGGGCCGTAATATTGAGGCTTACATCTGCCAATTGTGCTGACCTGGGCATATCCTGATTTTACACTGGCCGCCGCCGCGCTGCTGCTGGCCCTGCTGCTGCTGCTGCTGCACGGGCGGCGTAGCGGCCGGCTGGGACGGCAGCTGGGCAGCCGCGCCCGCCACCGGGGCTGGAAAACGGTGCTGCGCTTGGCCATCGCCACCCTGCTGCTGGGCGCGGTGCTGGGGCCGGCCCTGGGCGTGAGCCAGCGGCCCGTGCGCACGGCCGGCAAAGACGTGTGGCTGCTCGCCGACGTGTCGCGCTCGATGGATGCGCCCGACGTGGCGCCCTCGCGCCTGCTGCGCGCCCAGGCCGAGCTGCACGAGCTGGTGAACCAGTTTCCGGCCGACCGGTTGGGGCTGGTGATTTTTGGAACCGAAGCCGTAGTGCAATGCCCGCTTACCTACGACCAGGAGGCGGTGCAAACCTTCATCAGCACGTTGCGCACCTCGCTGCTGCCACCCGGGCCCACCACGCTGCGCGCCCCGCTGGAGCTGGTGCTGAGCCGGCTGGCTGGCGCGACGGCCACGCCCCGGGCTACGGCGCTGGTGGTGGTGAGCGACGGTGAAGACTTCGGCGAGAACCTGGAGCCGGTGCTGCGGGAGCTGGCCCGCACCGGAGCGCGGGTGTATCCGGTGGGGGTGGGCACGGCGGTGGGCGCGAAAATTCCCAAACCCGGCGGCGGCTTCGTGACCGATGGGCAGGGCCGACCAGCCCTGACGCGGCTGCGCGAGGCCCCGCTGCTGCAACTGGCGGCTCAAACCGGGGGCCAGTACTTTGGCTTGTCGAACCAGCAGGCTAGTCTGGAGCCCCTGCTGCGCGCCCTGCGCACCATGCCCGGCCCGGCCGAGCAGGTGCGCTCGGTGGCCGTGGCCGACAACCGCTACCGCTACCCGCTGGCCGCCGCGCTGCTGCTGCTGGCGCTGGACGTGGCCCTTACCATTACGATTATTCGCCCATGAAATACGCCTTGTTGCTGGGGGTTTTGCTGGCTGGCACGCCGGGCTGGCGGCTGCTGACGATGGTGCACGACCGCAACGCGGCCGTGGCGGATGCCACGGCCGCTTACCGCCGGGGCGAGGCAAGCCTGGCTGCTCTGGCGTTTAAAAATGCGCTGGCGGCCGGCGGTACGCGCCAGCCCGACCCGCGCCTCATCCTGAACCTGGCCCACGCCCAGGCCCGGGCCGGGCAGCCCGACGCCGCCCGCGCCACTTACGGCCGCCTGCTGACGGGCAGTACGCCACAGTTTGGCAGCATTGCCCGGCAGCAACTGGCGGTGCTGGCCGCCCAGCGCAGCGAGCTGGCCCAAGCGGCCAGCCTGCTGCGCCAGGCCTTGCTGCTGGACCCTGCCAATGCGGGGGCGCGCTACAATTATGAGGTGGTGAGCGAGTATCTGGCCCGCCGCCCCAACCGCCCGCAACTCGGGCCGTCGTCGCCGCCTCCGGCCGCCGCAAAGCCGAAGCCGAACCCGGACAAAAATCCCTCCGATAACCAACAAAACGGCCAGAAAACCGGCCCGGACCACCAGGGTCAGGCAAACCAAGACCAGCCCGCCCCCTCCCCCACCGCGCCGCCCGCCCGCCGCGACAACCCCCCGGGCGCGCCCGACCCGCAACGCCCCAGCGGTGGCTCCGGCGCGGCCGCGCTCGGTAGCCGGCAGCCCGGCGCTGGCCCCGAGCAGCCCTTGGCCAGTGGCGACACGCCCGGCCAGCAGCGCGGCCTCGACCGCAGTTCGGCCACTCCCGGCACCGGCCAGCCCGGCCGCAGCCCACGCGCCGGCACCGAGGCCGCCACCACCGCGGACGTGCAGCTGCAAACCCAGCGCGAGCGCCTCGAAGCCATGAGCCTGAGCCCCGCCCAGGCGCGGCAGCTGCTCGAAACGCTCCGCGCCCAGGAGCAGCAGTACCTGCAGCAGCTAGCGCGCCCAGCGGCGCAAAAGCCCGACCCAAACCGGCCGACCTGGTAGTTGGCATTGGGCGTTGGGTGTCATCCTGAACAGTCCGCGCATCAAGCGACGCATCGCTGTGAAAGACCTTGTCACGTTTGCGAAGCAGGCAATTACTGCCCGTCGTTCTGGCCTGATAAGGTCCTTCACTGCGTTCAGGATGCCAGGCGGCCCCAACCGCGGCCCGGCCGACGGCAAATCCGTACTTTTGCGGCCAGATTCAACCTCCCACCCCAACCCTCTTTATAAACTGATTATGCAAATCAAAGAAGTTGTCATCATCTCGGCCGTTCGCACCCCGATTGGCTCGTTTGGCGGGGTCCTGGCTTCGCTCTCGGCCACCGAGCTGGGAGCCATTGCCCTAAAGGGCGCGCTGGAGAAGGCCGGCGTGGCCGTCTCCGAAGTGGAGCAGGTGATTATGGGCAACGTGATTTCGGCCAACCTGGGCCAGGCCCCGGCCCGCCAAGCCGCCAAAAAGGCCGGTCTGCCCGATACCGTGGAGTGTACCACCGTGAACAAAGTGTGCGCCTCGGGCTCGAAAGCCATTATGATGGCGGCCCAGACCATTATGCTCGGCCAGGCCGACGTGATTCTGGCCGGCGGCATGGAGAGCATGAGCAACGTGCCCTACTACCTCGACAAAAACCGCTTCGGCGCGAAGTACGGTAACGGCCAAGTGATTGACGGCCTAGTGCGCGACGGCCTCTGGGACCCCTACAACGACTACGCCATGGGCAACGCGGCCGAAAATACGGCCAAGGAAATGGGCTTCACCCGCGAGCAGCAGGATGCTTTTGCGGTGGAGAGCTACACCCGCAGCGCCGCCGCCGCCAAGGCCGGTAAGAAGAAGGATGAAATCGTGCCCGTGACCATCGAGAGCCGCGGCAAAACCACCGTTATTTCCGACGACGAAGAGTACCTGAAAGTAGATTTCGAGAAGCTGAAGGTGCTGAAGCCTTCGTTCACGAAAGACGGCACCGTGACGGCCGCCAACGCCTCGACCCTGAACGACGGCGCGGCCGCCGTGCTGCTGATGAGCCGCGAGAAGGCCGACGCGCTGGGCCTCAGCCCCATTGCCCGCGTGCTGGGCTTCGCCGATGCCGAGCAGGCACCCGAGTGGTTCACCACTTCGCCGGCCCTGGCCATTCCGAAAGCCCTGAAAAACGCCGGCAAAACGGCTGCCGACGTAGATTTCTACGAAATCAACGAGGCGTTCTCGGTGGTGAGCCTGGCCAACAACAAGCTGCTGAACCTGGAAGGCACTAAGGTGAATGCCTACGGCGGGGCCGTGAGCCTGGGCCATCCGCTGGGCGCGTCGGGCACCCGCATCATGACCACGCTGCTGAACGTGATGAAGAACGAGGGCGGCAAAATCGGCGTCACCGGCATCTGCAACGGCGGCGGCGGAGCCAGCGCCATTGTGGTGGAGGCGCTGTAGGGAGTTGCTGGTTCCTTGTTTCTGGTTGCTAGTTGCTGGTCGGTTTGTTCGAGCGTGATTTCAGGCAATTGGCCGAACCAGAAACGAGCGACTAGAAACGAGCAACCAGAAACTCCAGATGCTGGCGGCGCTTTCGTAACCGCAGTTACCCCGTTAAAAAGAAGCCCTGCCGATGTGATTCAGCGGGGCTTTCTTTTTGGCCTGAATTTTAGCAGCCCCAGCAGTCACACGGAAAAGCGAATACCTGCGTTCTTGCGCCCATGAAATACCTGCTGCCCTTTTTTCTGCTGCTGCTGGCGCTGCCCTCGCACGGGCAGCGGCTCCGTCGCCTGATTACGTACTACGACTCGACCAAGGTGCACCTGCACGAGGTGTATACGGCGCTGGTAGCGGCCGACACCGTGCCCCAGGGCAGCTACAAGCGGTTTTACCGCAACGGTAAGCCGGAGCAGCAAACCAGTTTCCGGGCGGGCAAGCGCGACTCGGCCTACGTGGAGTTTCACCCCACGGGCACCCGGCGGCTGGAGGCGACCTACGCGGACGGCATCCGCCAGGGGCCTTTCAAAACCTATTACGACGACGGCAAGGTGGCCCAGGCCGGCTACTTTGTGGACGACGAACCCAACGGCGAGCTGATTTACTACCACCCCGACGGCTCGGTGCGCCTGAAAACCACGCTGGTAAAGGGCCAGCCCAACGGCGCGCTGCGGGCCGTGTACCCCGACGGCAAGGTGCAGGCCGAGGTGAACTACGACAACGGCCAGCCCAACGGAGCGGTGAAGTTTTATTACCCCAACGGCGTGGTGCAGAGTGAGGGCACCTTCACGAAAGGGCTGCTGTCGGGGCCATACATCACGCGCTACCCCAACAACCAGATTGAGGTGGAGGTGCTGGCCGACAAAAACGGACGCGGCCGCTACCGCAGCTATTACCAGAGCGGCAAGCTGCAAACCGAGAGCACCTACGCGCCCGCCCCGCTGGCCCAGCGCCCGGTGAAAAACCAGTTGGGCGACGACCTGACCAAGCGCGTGCTGCCACCCACCGGCACCACCGCCCTCGACGGCCCGGCCACCAGCTACTTCGAGAGCGGGCAAATCAAGAGCAAGCTCACCTACCGCAACGGCATCCCGACGGGCCACGGCGTGGAATACTTCGTGAGTGGCAACCCGCACGAGGATACCGACTACGGCAACGCCGGCAAGGACCGCAAAATTATCCGCTACCAGGACGTGGCCGGCAAGGTGGTGCAGGCCGAGGAGCAGTTCAAAAACAACCGCCCTGCCGGTACCTGGCGCGACTACTACCCCGACGGCAAGGCCGTGCGCAAAACCGAGACCTACGGCCCCAGCGGCCGGCTGGTGGGCGACCGCACCACCTATTTCGAAAACGGCCAGGTGCAGAACCGCCAGCCCTACCTAAACGGCTTTCTGGGCGGCGTGGGGCAGGAATACTACCCCTCGGGCAAGCTGCGCAAGGAAACCACCTACGTGCGCAGCCAGATTCAGGGGCCCTACCGCGAGCTGCGCGAGGATGGCACCCTGGCCGTAAGCGGGCAGTACCGCAACAGCCGCCAAAGCGGCGTGTGGACCTACTACCAGCCCAACGGCAGCAGCGTGGAGCGCACCGTGACCTACCGCAACGGCCAGCAGGTCACCGACCCCGTGAAGCAGCCCAAAGCCAAGCCCCGGCCGCCGCTGAAGCGGAAGTAACACGTTTGTAGCGTGGACTCTGCGAGTCCGCGCGTGGTA
>JANXMN010000190.1 GCA_025354605.1 Hymenobacter sp.
TACAGCGAAATCAACGTCCGGGGCTTCTATAACCTGGGGTTTGGCGACAAAGACCCGCAGTCGGGCTACATCAGCGACCTGACGGTGACCAACAACAGCGACAGCCAGAAAGTACTGGCTACCGTAGCCCGCACCCTCTACCTGTTCACTGAACGCTACTCCGAGGCGATTGTGTTAGCCACTGGCAGCAGCCTGGCCCGAACCCGGCTTTACCGCATGGGCATTGCCAATAATCTATCCGGCATCGAACAGGACTTCGTGGTGCTCGGCCTGACGGCAACCGATTGGGAGCCTTTTCGCAAAGACGCTGTCTATCATGCCTTTTCCGTTCGCAGAAAATCGTAAATTTGACCAACTATGAAATCCGCCTCCAAACTCGCGCCGACCAAAAAGAAGAAAAGGTCGATGGACCACACCATCAATCCGGCCCTGCAAGGCAAGTACGACGACCAACCCTTGTTTGAAGACAAGGTGAACCGGGCTAATCACATTCTGAAAACAATTGGCATCCCCAAATTCAGCTAATTCAGTTGGCGCAGCAAAATAGGCTGGTTGACCTCGATGACTTCATCAACAACCAATATGGTGCCCGTGGTACCACCGCCCGTTAAACCCTTCGAACGCGGCTACGAAGCCTTCAAGCTAGGCGCGATGTCCCAGGAAATGCGCAAGGAAAACAAGATGACGCAGGAGCAACTGGCCGCTAAGTGCGGCACAACGAAAACCTACATCTCCCGCATCGAAAACAACGCCAACGACATTCGCTTATCCACGCTCATGCGCATTGTGTGGGAGGGCTTCGGGAAGCATTTGAAGCTGACACTAAGTCAACTCAAAAGCAAGTAAGGAAATGATTGAAATAGGCGATATCATAAAATTAAGGCCATCGGTTTTTGCCGAAGAATTCCATAAATATGGTGATGCAACCTATGGTTATCCTTGGTTGGAAAAGTATTTGTATGAAGACCAATTTGAACACGTTTCATTAAGGTTCAGATTATTAGGTCAGCCAGGAGATATGGCAAAGACTTTTTTTGGTTCGTCTGAAACTATTGTCGAAGATATTGAATATGATTACGAAGGACAGCCGTTAGTTGTGCTAACAAATAGTTTTAGAATTATTTTCCCAAGTGCATTGGAGAATCACGAAGTGACAATCAACTCGCTTGGAAACGAAAAGCCAGTGGTTTATGAATCTGAAAAAAAGCTGATTGAGGACCTAGAATTTTTTGAACAGCATTATTTGGAGGGTACGTTTACCGTGATGGAAAGAGAAAACAACAAATTTGCCTCCTATAAAACAGGGCTCTATATGATGTTAAGAGAAGGAAAATGGAAAAATATTTAGCAGAAATTAACTTCTGACTCAAAACAAAAACGCCCCGCAACGAATCCGTTGCGGGGCGTTTCTTTCGAGGCACTAACTACTTCTGCTCCTCACGGGGCGGAAGGAAGTAGCTTGTGGCATTATGCCTGCGCCAAATCAAACCGGCCGAGGTTCATCACCTTGGTCCAGACGGTGACGAAGTCCTGCACGAATTTCTCGTGCGAATCTTCGCAGGCGTACACTTCGGCCAGGGCGCGCAGCTCGGAGTTCGAGCCGAAAATCAGGTCGACGCGGGTGCCGGTCCATTTCACCTGGCCGGTTTTGCGGTCGCGGCCTTCGAAAAGGTTTTGCGCGTCGGAGGTGCTGGCCCAAGTGGTGCCCAGGTCGAGCAGGTTCACGAAGTAGTCGTTGCTGAGCGTGCCGGGGCGGGCGGTGAAGGTGCCGTTGGCCGAGCCGTCGGTGTTGATGTTGAGGGCGCGCAGGCCACCGAACAGCACGGTCAGCTCGGGCGCGGTCAGGGTCAGCAACTGGGCTTTGTCAATCAGCAGCTCCTCGGCGGCCGCGCGGTGGCGCGAGTGCAGGTAGTTGCGGAAGCCGTCGGCCGTGGGCTCCAGGGCCGCGAACGACACCACGTCGGTCTGCTCCTGCGAGGCATCGGCCCGGCCGGGGGTGAAAGGCACCGTGACGGCCGAGCCGGCCGCCTGAGCCGCCTGCTCGATGCCGACCACGCCGGCCAGCACGATGAGGTCGGCCATAGAAACCTGCTTGCCGCCGGTCTGGGCCGTGTTGAACTCCTGCTGAATGCCGCCGAGCTTGTTGAGCACGGTCGACAGCTGCGCGGGGTTGTTGGCTTCCCAGTAGCGCTGCGGGGACAGGCGCAGGCGGCCGCCGTTGGTGCCGCCGCGCTTGTCGGAGTTGCGGTAGGTGGAGGCGGAAGCCCAGGCGGTGGATACGAGCTGCGCCACCGACAGGCCGGATTCGGCCAGCTTGCCTTTCAACGCGGCCACGTCCTGGTCGTCAATTACCTGGTAGGTTACGGCCGGGATGGGGTCCTGCCAGAGCAGCTCTTCGGCGGGCACTTCGGGGCCGAGGTAGCGCTCCTTGGGGCCCATGTCGCGGTGCGTGAGCTTGTACCAGGCACGGGCGAAGGCATCAGCAAACTGCTCGGGGTGCTCGTGGAAACGGCGCGAAATCTTCTCATATGCGGGGTCGACGCGCAGGGCGAGGTCGGAGGTGAGCATAAAGGGAGCGTGCTTCACGGCCGGGTCGTGGGCATCGGGGATGGTGCCCGCGCCGCCGCCGTTCACCGGGCGCCACTGGTGGGCGCCGGCGGGGCTCTTGGTCAGCTCCCACTCGTAGCCGAACAGGTAGTTGAAGTAGTCGTGGCTCCACTTGGCGGGCGTGCTCGTCCAGGCGCCTTCGAGGCCGCTGGTGATGGTGTGCTCGGAGTGGCCCTTGCCGTAGCTGTTGCGCCAGCCCTGGCCCATTTCGGCCAGGGCGGCCCCGGCGGGCTCGTGGCCCACGTACTCGGCGGGCGAGGCCGCGCCGTGGGTTTTGCCGAAGGTGTGGCCGCCGGCAATCAGAGCCACGGTTTCTTCGTCGTTCATGGCCATGCGGCCGAAGGTTTCGCGGATGTCGTGGGCCGAGCGGGCGGGGTTGGGCTCGCCGTCGGGGCCTTCGGGGTTCACGTAGATGAGGCCCATCTGCACGGCGGCCAGAGGGCTTTCGAGTTCGCGCTTGCCAGCGGCATAGCGCTTATCGCCGAGCCATTCGGTTTCGGCACCCCAGTACACGTCTTCGGCGGGCTCCCACACGTCCTCACGGCCGCCGGCGAAGCCGAAGGGCTTAAAATCCATAGCTTCGAGGGCGCAGTTGCCGGCCAGAATCATGAGGTCGGCCCAGGAGATTTTGCGGCCGTACTTCTGCTTGATGGGCCAGAGCAGCAGGCGGGCCTTGTCGAGGTTGGCGTTGTCGGGCCAGCTGTTGAGGGGGGCGAAGCGCTGGGTGCCCGCGCCGCTGCCGCCGCGCCCGTCGGTGATGCGGTAGGTGCCGGCGCTGTGCCAGGCCATGCGGATGAAGAACGGGCCGTAGTTGCCGTAGTCGGCCGGCCACCAGTCCTGCGAATTGGTCATGAGCTCGTGCAGCTCCTGCTTCACGGCGCTCAAATCCAGCGAGTTGAATTCTTTGGTGTAGTCGAAATGTTTGCCCATGGGGTCGGCCAGCTCGGAGTGCTGGCGCAGAATGCCCAGCTTGAGCATGTTGGGCCACCATTCGCGGTTGGTGCGGCCACTACCGGCGGTCTGCTTCATCTCGCCATTGAGGAAAGGGCATTGGGTAGCCGGGTCGTTCAACTCGTAGAGGATGGAATTTTCGGGGGGCGGGGTTCCTAGGTCGTTATGCATCTTGATAGGGAGTTTTACTTCGGATTACTGAAAGGCAAATTTCGCCCAAAAGTTTGCGTTTGCAATTGAAAAGGGCGTTGGAACCGGGCGGGCCATTCTCATCCACCCGTTAAAAAGCCCAACGGCGACGATGAACCTGCCGGGGCAGCGGTAAAAAATCTTTGCCCGGAGCCGTAATGGCAGCTGCGGTCCAGCCCTTGGGGCACTGGTGGGGCGGCAGCCAGGTTCACGGGCAGGAGCGGGGTAACGGCATCGGCCAGCAACCGATGGTAACTTCAGTTGCTGGGAAACAGCTGCGGCCACAAGTGGGGAAGAAATCTTGCTGCTTCGCAAGCGTGGGCCGTTTCGTTGCTGAGACAACGTAGCAGGAAGATATCGGAGAGTTGCTAAATTGCGGCTCTAGCCTTGGTAGCCAAAGCTACCAGGTGGCTTTTGTCAGCAGATTTATGAATCGGGAAATAGCGCAGATAGCGCACTAATCTTGCTGCGGAAGTCCACCAATGAAGCATTTAAAATAAAATCCGATATTTATGTCGGATGCCTGCATTAGAAAGGTAAAACGCCCGTAAATAAACTAATCTACCATGATAAATGGCAGCATAAATCCCAAGGTTGACTGGTACTTCAGTAAATCTAAAAAGTGGCAGGAGGAGCTGGAAACGCTACGCACGCTCATTCTGGAATGCGGCCTGACGGAAGAACTGAAGTGGGGCGTGCCGTGCTACACCCTACAAAGCAGGAACGTCGTTTTAATCCACGAATTCAAAGAATACGCCGCGATTTTATTTGTCAAAGGGGCTTTGCTGCAGGATGCGCGCGGCCTTCTGATACAGCAAACGAAGGACACGCAGGCGGCGCGGCAGATTCGCTTCACCAATGTGCGGGAAATAACGGAACTGGAACCTGTCCTGAAGGCCTATATTCACGAAGCAATTGAAGCGGAGCAAGCCGGCTTGAAAGTGGCTTTCAAAAAACCAGAGGAGCTTGTCCTGGTGGAGGAATTTCAACACGAGTTATCTGAAAATTCGGCCCTGCGAGCTGCTTTTGAAGCATTGACGCCTGGGAGGCAACGCGCTTACAGCCTTTATTTTGCCGCTCCCAAACAAGCCAAAACCCGCGAAGCCCGGGTTGCAAAATGCCGGCTGCTGATTCTCAGCGGCAAGGGCCTGAATGATTAGGTCACGGGAGCTGCTTTAGTGACTCTGAGTGCGGTGGTGGCCTCAGAATCTTGCCATAGGCAGTGCGCCGCCTGGCCGCGCAAAAAAAGTGAACTGCCGAAATAAAGACCATACTGGCCCGCTTCAAGCAGCAATAGGTGCCGCTGCAGTATCATCGGAGATAGGGATGCGGGAACGGCAGCCATGGGGCATTCCTTCATTCCAATAATTAATTTTCTGTCGTAAGAATAGAACTGTCTCGTTATGGTCGGGCATTGCACCTACATTGCGCAGCCTTATACTGGCCAGCAGCCGACTGGGCTGTGCCGAAAAATGCGGTAGCAGCTACTCCGCTAATTGGTGAATCCCGGCTGGCTGCACTTAGTTATTTTACATCCGATGTACGCCTTGGTCGACTGCAATAATTTCTACGTGTCCTGCGAGCGGGTTTTCGACCCGCGCCTGGAGGGACGCCCCGTGGTGGTGCTCAGCAACAACGACGGCTGCCTGATTTCGCGCTCCGACGAAGCCAAGGCGCTGGGGCTGAAGATGGGTGAGCCCTGGCACCTGGTGCGCCCGCTGCTGGAGCAGCAGCAGGTGCGGGTGTTTTCGTCCAACTACGGTCTCTACGGCGACATGAGCCGGCGCGTGGTGCAGGTGCTGGCCGGCTTCGCGGCCGGCATCGAAGTGTATTCCATTGACGAAGCCTTTCTCGATTTTCACGGCATGAACCTGCTGGCCCCCGACCTGCACGCCTACGGGGCGGAAGTGCGGGCGCGGGTGCAGCAGCACACCGGCATTCCTACCTGCGTGGGCATCGCGCCCACCAAAACCCTGGCCAAGCTGGCCAACCGCCAGGCGCGCAAAGAGGGCGGCAGCGGCGTGGTGCTGCTCGATACGCCCGCCCGCTGGCAGGCCGCCCTGGCCGCGGCCCCGGTCGACAGCATCTGGGGCGTGGGCCGGCGTTACGCCCGCAAGCTGTTCGACCTGAACGTGACCACGGGCGCGGAGCTGGCCGCCCTGCCCGAAGCCTGGCTGCGCCGCCACCTTGGCGGCGTGGTGGGCCAGCGCCTGTGGCGCGAGCTACATGGCCAGCCCTGCCTGGAATGGAACCCCGCCCCGGCCGACGATGACGACCAGGGCCACGAGGACGACCCCTCTGGCCGCCGCCACAGCGTGGCTTATACCCGCTCCTTCGGCCGGCCCCAGCACGAGGCCGCTGCCCTGGCCGAAGCCGTGGCCACCTTCGCCGCCAAAGCCGCTGCCAAACTGCGGCAGCACGAGCGGGTGGCTCACCTCGTCACGGTGCTGCTGGGCACCAGCCGCTTCACGCCCGGGGCCGAGCCCAGCACCCGCACGGCCGTCATTCACCTGCCCTTCGCCTCCTCCGATACCGTTCATATCACCCAGGCCGCTTTGCAGGGGCTGGCGCAGCTGCGGCGGGCGGGCGTGGCCTACCACCGGGCCGGCATCGTGCTCAGCGGCCTGGAGCGGCCCGGCCAAGCCCAACTCGGCCTGTTCAAGGCCGCGCCCGAAATGGCCCGCCCCGAGCGCACCCAGCTCATGGCTGCCCTCGATGGCCTGAATTCCCGGTTCGGCCGGCAGCTGGTGCGCACGGCTGCCGCCGGCGTACCCACCCGAGCGCATGGCCACCCGCAGCCGGACGCCTGGGCCGGGCGCGCGGCCATGCGCTCTCCGCTTTACACCACGGGCTGGGACGAGTTGTGGCAGGTGGGGTAGGGTCGCGGGACGTACCCTTTTTTGCTTATTCGGTTTATCGCACCACCACCGGCTGGCGTAGCACGCTACTGCCATGTGCACTGAGCCAGTACACTCCCGGCCTCAGCCCGCGCAGGTCCACGCCGGCCCCGGAGCCGGTGGCCAGTTGCTGCCGCAGCAACTGCCCCAGCGCATTCGTCAACCGAATTTCCCGCAGGCCAAAGTCGGCCGGTACTTCCACCCGCACCCGGTCTGTGGCCGGATTCGGGTATACGCTGAACCCGGCCACGGCTGCCGCGGGCCGCGTGGGCAGCACGGTGGCGTACACCTGCGCCGCCGCATCGGCGGCGGCCTGCAACTGGGCCAGGGTAGGGGCGGCCAGCACGGCGAAGGCCACGGTAACGGAGTCGCCGGGCGCGAGGCGGGCCAGGCGGGTACCCAGCACCTGCGATACGTCGGTGCCGGCGGGCAGGCCGGCGCTGCGCTGGGCGCGGGCCGTGCCGCCGCTCAGGGTCCGGAATTTCTCGGCCGGCGAGAAGCCATCGGCGAGGCGCACGGGGCTGCCGGCGGGCGCAGCATTGTCGATGGAATACACGGCTGCCGCGCCGCCGCCCAGCAGCCGGATGCCCGCGAATGCGCCGGGCGCGGGCGTGGCCGGGGGCGGCAGCTGGCCCAGGGCGTAGCAGTAGCCTAGGGCGTGGGCGCTGTCGTAGGAGGCCACGTTGTGGCCGGCGCCGTCGGCGGTGGGTAGGTCCCAGTCGGCGTAAATTCCGGCGTAAAGGGGCTTGAGCGTGTCGGTGGTGAGGTTTTTCAGCGTGTATTCCAGCAATACGAAGTCGCGCCGGCTAGGCGTGGCCCAGGCGTAGGCACGGACGCGCACGGCCACGCCCACGCTGCGGGCGGCAGCCCCGGCCACCGGAATCGAGTCCTGAAAAGCCAGGCGGGCTTCCTGGTCGGCGCGGGGGCCGGGCTGCTGGCGCGTGGCTTGGCGCAAACTGAAAAACGACTGACGCGACTGCCCCCGCGCGCTACGCAGGCGGTCGGACACCCGGCTGGGGGTGGTGGCCAGCAGCAGGCCGCCCTCGGCCAGCAGGTTGCCGCTGCCCCGGTAGCTCAGGCCCGCGCCGATGGTGGCGTTCAGGTCGTCGTAGGCCAGACTGCCACGGCTGGTCAGGGTCAGGTGCAGGTCGTTGGCGTCGAGCAC
>JANXMN010000196.1 GCA_025354605.1 Hymenobacter sp.
GCACGGCCGATTACAAGCGGCTGTTGCTGCGTCAGCTGCTGTGGGCGCATTTCCTGGAGTTCGCGCCGGAGCTGGCGGTGGATGAATTGATTTAAGGCAATGAGGTATTTGCTGATTTTTCTTCTCTCGCTGGGCTTTTACAGTGCGTTCAGCCAGAACAAACCGAAAGTGGTATTCCGCCTGCCGAAGGAAGAAAAAGCAAAGAAATTCGTCGCATCCTGTTTGTGTAATCAAGATGCGGGCGAGCTGATGCCGAATCATCCGGAATTGCGACTTGATACGCTCAAGCGGATTGAAGTCATTTCCAAGGTTGTGCCGGCGATAAAATTCCAACAGGAATGCGACGGTATCTATTATTACTTGCTGCGCTCCGAATACTGGCTTACCCCGACATTCAGACGTCCAAACGGCACTTTCTACGCTTATCAGTACCTCGTTATCTTAAACAAAAAGCTTTTCCCATTTAAGGCTAATGACAGCTCAAACGCTGCAAAATTTCAGCAAATCCGACAGGCTTTAATTAAAGACCTTGGCGTTCAGAAAACGGACTCAATCAGGCCTTATCTTCTGTCGGGTTATGCCACATTTTAGCAGTCACTTCAAATTGATTTAAACTTTAGCGTCTGCTGGCATCAATTTGATTCCCTCACTTGCATGGCAAATAGAATTTCTAAAACCGGCAGCAAGTGGGTACTGAGTGTGGCTTTAGCGGCCGGAGTAGCTTGGTGGCTCTTACCAATTTCTACTACTAATTATGCGGAAGTCAGTCGCGGAAATGTTTTAAGACAACGTTTAGGTAGCTACTTCAGCCAACATCACGCCCTCCATGATGATGATGCCTGGCAACAGCTGATACAAGTCGGCTTTACCAGCCAGGAGTTAGAAAAAGCTTACCCCGAATACCATAAACTCGACGACGACGCTTACGAATTACTATTTGTGGAGGGCGTTGATGGCCCTTATCTGACGTGGAATTCGTGGGAGCGCAAATGGAAAAAGGGCTTCGCAACGCTTCCAGCTCGCTAAATTTTGATTGTTTAGAACCATGAACCACCTCGACCCCCACCGCCACGTGCGCGGCGAATCGCAGTACCTCGACGACGTGCCGGTGCAGCAAGGCACCCTGTATGCGGCCGTGTTTGAAAGCCCGCTGGCCCACGGCGTGCTCCGGAGCCTCGATTTCAGCGCGGCGCTGGCGGCGCCGGGCGTGGCGCGCGTGCTCACGGCGGCCGACATTCCCGGCGAAAACCAGATTGGCGGCATCGTGCCCGATGAGCCGCTGCTGGCCGAGGGGCACGTGCATTTCCGGGGGCAGCCGGTGGCGCTGGTGCTGGCCCGCACCGAGGCGCAGGCCCACGCCGCCCTCAAGCTCATCAAGGCCGAAATCGACCCGCTGCCCATCATCACCGACCCGCGGGTGGCCGCGGCGCAGGGCGAGCTCATCGTGCCGCCGCGCACCTTCCGCATCGGTGATTCGGCAGCCGCCTGGGCGGCGTGCGCGCACGTGTTTGAGGGCGTGGCCGAGAGCGGCGGGCAGGAGCATTTGTACATCGAAACGCAGGGCGCCTACGCTTTCCCGACGGAGATGGGCGGCGTGCGGATGATTTCCTCCACGCAGGGCCCCACGGCCGTGCAGCGCCACACGGCCGTGGTGCTGGGCGTGGGCATGCACCAAGTGGAAGTGGACGTGACGCGCCTCGGTGGCGGTTTTGGGGGCAAGGAAGACCAGGCCACGCCCTGGGGCGCGATGGCCGCGCTGGGCGCGTTCATCACCAAAAAGCCGGTGAAGCTGGTGCTCGACCGCATGGCCGACATGCGCATGACCGGCAAGCGCCACCCCTACTCGTCCGATTTCAAAATCGGCTTCGATAAGGACCTAAAAATCGTGGCATACGAGGTGCAGTTTTTCCAGAATGCGGGCGCGGCGGCCGACCTCTCGCCGGCCGTGATGGAGCGCACGCTCTTCCACGCCACCAACGCCTATTTCGTACCCAACGTGACGGCCACGGCCTTTTCGTGCCGCACCAACCTGCCGCCCAACACGGCCTTCCGGGGCTTCGGCGGGCCGCAGGGCATGTTCGTCATCGAGTCGGCGCTGGCCAAAGCGGCCGAGGAGCTGGGCGTGCCCACCCACGAGCTGCAGCGCAAAAACCTGCTGCGCGAGGGCGACCTGTTTTCGTACCGGCAGACGGCCGAGGGCTGCCACGCCGAGCAGGCCTGGGACACGGCCGCCCGGGCGTTCGACCTGGCCGCCATTCGGGCCGAGGTCGCGCAGTTCAACCAAACCCACAAGCTCCGCAAAAAAGGCCTCGCGGTGATGCCCATCTGCTTCGGCATCAGCTTCACCAAAACGCCCATGAACCAGACGCGGGCGCTGGTGCACATCTACTCCGACGGCTCGGTGGGCATCAGCACGGGCGCGGTGGAAATGGGCCAGGGCGTGAACACCAAGATTGCGCTGGTGGCAGCCCGCACGCTGGGCATTTCGGTGAACCGCATTAAGGTGGAAACCACCAACACCACGCGCGTGGCCAACACCTCCCCCAGCGCCGCCAGCGCCACCGCCGACCTCAACGGCAAGGCCACCGAAATGGCCTGCCGCGCCCTGCGCGAGCGCCTGCTCCAGCACGCCAGCACCGAGTACACGCTTAACTACGAGGGCCTCGAAATCCGCGACGAGCAGGTGCTGGCCGCCGGCGTGCCCGCCGATACCAACTGGGAAAAGCTGGTATCGTCGGCCTTCTGGAAGCGCGTGGCCCTCACCGAAAACGCCCACTACGCCACGCCCGGCCTGCATTTCGACGCCACCGTGAACCGGGGCCACCCCTTCGCCTACCACGTGTACGGCACGGCCCTCACCACCGTCACGGTGGACTGCCTGCGCGGCACCTACACCGTTGACGCCCTACAGATTGCCCACGATTTCGGCCAGAGCTTCAACGAAGTCATCGACCGAGGCCAGATTGAGGGCGGCGCGGTGCAGGGCATCGGCTGGATGACGATGGAGGAAGTGGCCTACAACGCCGAAGGCCACCTGCTTAGCAACTCGCTGAACAGCTACAAGATACCCGACATCTACGCCGCGCCCAAGGTGCTCGACGTGCATTTCCTCGACACGCCGGGCCACCCCAACGCCATCCTGCGCTCCAAGGCCGTGGGCGAGCCGCCGCTCATGTACGGCATCGGCACCTACTTCGCCCTGCGCGACGCGGTGCGGGCCTTCCAGGGCCACACCGCGCTGCCGTTTTCGGCCCCGCTGACGCCGGAAAAGGTGCTGGTGAGCTTGTATCCGGTGTTTGTGGGGACGGGGGAAGCAATGGCGGCCCGGGGTTAGTGCGGTGTGGGTTGTGAGAATTTAGGACTGCGCTACGTCGAACATCTGGAACTCGTTAGCAGTGCTTTATAAGCGCTATAAATTTTTAGGCAATAACATACCTATGAACACCAAGGTTATTGATGAGTGCAAGTTAACGCCAGCCAATCCGTATAAGTACTGATATTTTGGTTGCTTACCCTATATCCGTAGCGCAGGTATGTTCTGTTGCGTAGGTTGCACGGGCAAGGCACGATTGGGCTGCCTTTGGTGTTACCTTTGCACCCCCATTTCGCGTAGGCAACACTGATAGACCTTCTACCTGTGACCCTTTAATACATGAGCGAGTTACTAAGGAAGCATGAACAAAGCTGTCAGGCTGCCGAAACCTTGCTTGACAGGGACAAGCTATATGCAGCATCTGTGCATTGTGCTTATTACAGTTGCATTCAGCTTTTGATACACACATTCCTTCATCATATTGTAGCTCCTAATACCACTCAGCAGCAGTTTTATGATGACATGAATGATGACGGGGGAACGCATAAGTATCTCCGGGTGCAGATGAAGAGAAAACTCCTCAGACTTGGTGTCAGCCAAACGGACGCCGCTGAATTTGATACGACGCTAAAGGAGTTGAAGCAAGTAAGAACAGATGCCGATTACTTAAACCTGCGCATCAACGAAACAGAAAGCAGGGAAGCTCGAAGAATGTCCGAGCAAGTAAATACCCTAATCAAAGACACATTTTCTATCACATGAAAATTGCAACCTACATTGAATCCATGCTGGTGGCACTATCTACAAAATTCCCAACAGCACTCATTCATTATGCCTTTTCCAAGTCGGGAAAGATGCACATTGTTGACTTGCGCGGGGAAAGTATTGAGGCGCTCAGTGCGGATGATTGGGTGAATGTCTATAACGACTTAGTTGATGGTTTCGAGTCAAAATTTGACGATGACTCTTTACTCTTTGTCCGCGAAGGCTCATTGGTGCGAATCAATTCTAAGAAAGCGGACAAAATAATCCATCCGCAATTTGTACCCTTTTCGCCTACCGGTGAGGCATCTCCCTATAGTTGGATAGATAAGCCAGTACGCTATGTTTACGAGAGCTTAACCAAACCTAGTGATAAGCGCAAGAGAAAGGTCCTCGCAAGACGGGGCATTGCCCAAACTAATGAATCGACTTACAACACTATTGAATCAGTTCTGACGCTTGTCGGAACTGATTCTTTTTGTGGCGTCTAATTAAAATATCCGATGGCAGGACCTGGCTTTGAATTGGTATCAATTGCGTTAACAAAAGCGGAATTTCAGCGTCCAGTTGAGTTAAACTTCATTAAAGAAGAAGTTGCTACCACTACTGGATTCAAGGTTTCTTTCTACACAGAAGATGAGCCCGAACCTAGACTCATTGTTTCCTTATCCGTCAGCGTCGGCGTGCCTACAGGTATTGAGGATGAGCCAATGTCGGCATCCGCAACGATGCTTGGTATTTTTCATATCAACGGCAACTTGGATATTGATGCCATCAAATCGTTTGGTAACGTGAATGCACCAGCCATCCTATACCCATTTGCACGAGAGGTAATTGCAAACCTCACGATGAAAGCCAACGTACCCCCGGTGCTCCTGCCGACCATGAATTTTGTTGCTGCACATCGTCAAAGCCAGTTGGCTATAAAAGCAGAGAGTGACAAGGCTGTGAAAGCATCCGCAAAACGCAAGGCAATCAGTTCCTCAAAACTGAAGGTCAAGCCAATAGCTAAAGAATAACTCCACTTCTAACGCAGCAACGAAAAGAGGCTGAAGCTCCCGTAGCTTCAGCCTCTTCTTGTTTATGCCGCGGCGCAGGGCTTTACAGTTGCCTGGCGCGGTTCTCGGGGGCGGTGGGCTCCCATTCGCCAATGACAATGCCCGTACGCTTGATTTCCTGCACGAAGGGATTCCAGTCGGTGAACTGTTCGGGCGAGAAGGTGTGCGGCTCGATATCCACAAACCGCTTCTGAATGGTGGCGCTGCTGATGAGGCCCACGTCCTGAAACCCAAACCCGGTGAACTCATCGGCGACCAGCGCCACGTCGATATCCGAAAACGCCCGCTGCTCGTTGCGAGCGTAAGAGCCGAACAGAATGACTTTCCGCAGCGAAAGATGCTGGCTGCGGATGCTTTCGGCGAAAGCCTGGACCCGTTCTAAGGCAACTGATTGAGTAAGCATTGGCGGGGGTCGGTTACGTCTTGCAATACCGCTTGGGTGAAGCCTGGGGTAGCTTGCTGGCGCAGGTTGGCCGTGTAGCTTTCATAACGCCCTTCCAGTTAAAAGGTGTTCAATTGCTGCACAAACGTGGCCTGGGCCGGCGTCAGTACCACGGTCGTCGGCCACAGCAGCCGGGCAATGTTGTGCGTGAAGGGCGGCGTGTCGCCAGGGTTGTCCTGCACCCAGAGCGCCTTGGCAAGCTTCTCGATGGTGAGGTGGGCCCAGAATAGACACGGCACATAAGTACCGGCCGCAAACATGGCCCCGACCTCCTGCCAGTTCTGGGCGGCGGCATCCATCCAGTAGGCAATGTGGGCGGCTTTCGTCACGCCGCAAGTTAGCACCGAAGCGGCTGAAGCTCCCGTAGCTTCCGCCGCTTCTCGTTGCTGCCGCAGCGCAGGGTTTTGGGGCAGGCGTTGGGCCGGCGCGGGGCCTCGCTAAGCACACTGGCAGCTACACCCCGGTGAATTTCACCGTGACAATGGGCTGGGTTTCGTCGCAGCGGATGAGGTAGGGCTGGGTGGCCAGCAGGACGGTCGAGTCTTTGTAGGCAAAGTCGAACTCCTGCAGAATGCTGCTATCGAAATCGCCCTGCCGGTTGAGCAGCTCCGGAAAGCGCTGGCGGTAAGCATCCTTTTCCGCTTTTTTGAGGGAATGCCAGAACTTGAGCGTATCGGTGCGGCTGTGCTGGCGGCCCGCCCCGTGCGCGCAGCTCCGGAGCGCCTGTTCGAGCGAGGCATCCCAGCGGTTGGGCTTGACGATGAGGGAACCCCGGCTCATGGACAGGGGGATGACCACCTCCCCTTCCCCGAGCAACTGCGTGCTGCCCTTGCGATGAATGACCGCATCCGGCGTAAATTCGAGCAGGTTGTGGCAGCTGTCGGCGAACACGGGCGTGCCCGGCGCTACGTAGTGGTTGCGGAGCAGGAAGTCGTAGGCTTTGTAAACGAACTCCTGCCGGCGGCTGGCCGCGTAGGCCAGCACCCGGCCGTATTCGCGGCGGTAGTCGTCCGTGGCCAGCTCCATCGGGAGCCAGTCGTGGCCCGGGTTGTGCTGTTCCAACAGCGCGCAGTTCTGCTGGTACAGGTAGATGCCCAGGTTACGGCTCCCGGTGTGCACGATGAGGTACCAGTAGTCGGCCGAAGCCTTCAGCGCCAGGAAGTGGTTGCCGCCGCCCAAGCCTTCATCCGTCATGCCATGCACTTCGCGCTCGAAGGCCCGGTAGTGCCGGGCTTTGTCGAACGGGCGGAGCACCTGCTGCCGGGGAATGCGCAGGTAGGCCACGCCGCAGCCCATGTCCTTGCCGGTGACGAGGGGATAAAAAACGGTGGTGGTTTGGAACGCCACCCCAACCGGGATGGACCGCTCGGAGCAGTAGTGGATATCCGGAAATACGGCGATTCGGCCGATAGATTCTTTTTCCTCGAAGGCGAGAAGGGACTGCAGCGCGTTCTGCTCCACGACGCTACTATCCGTAAAATAGACTGTTTTCACGAGGTCTTCTTTACGATTGAAATAAAAGGGTCGCGCGCCGGGGAGCAGCCGCAAGAATGCGCGCGATAGGGGAGCCTCAGCATAGGCTGCCACAAAGGTAGCCGGAATCCGGGAGTTTCCGGGCCCAGCGTGCCGCGCGGGCCGCAACCGGCCCGCGCCGCCCCCGTTGCCGCGCGAGGCCGGGGCCGGAATCCTGGCGGGCGGAAACGCCCCGCGGTCCGGCATCTAGAGGAAACAGCCAAGCTAGAACGGGTTGGTAGCAGGAACTTGCCCCACCCTCGCTAACTTGCTGAAGCATATCAGCCACGCGCCGGCCAATCTATTTAAGCAGGCCCAACGTGCCTGCTCTCCTTCCTGAATCCCACTTCGATTTATGCGGTACCACTACCCTTTTTTATTGACCGGCCTGGGCTTGCTGCTAAGCCTAACAGCCTGCGCGCCGACGGACACCACCTCGGAATCCCGCACCGGCCCGAGTAACCCACCGGTGGCCCTGGCGGACGCCGCCGCCCCCAACCCCAACCCCAACACCGGCCGCCAGCCACGGCCAAACGCCGCCGCCGATAACCGGCCGGACGAACCCGATGCCGCCAGCCCCCGGCGCAACACCGTGCTGGCCCCGGCCACCCCGCCTCTGGGCGAACAGGCCCCGGCGTCCTCGCAGCCAACGCGCCGCCAGCTGGCCCGGCTGCGGCGTCAGCTACGCCGGCTGCCCACGGCCCTCAGTTCCCCTCCCCTTTCGGCCGACACGGCGCGGACGGCCGCACGCCCGGCCAGCCCGCTACCGGCGGGTACTGCCGCCGCCACCACTCCCCCGGACGACGCCCCCAAAAAAGCGCAGGTGTTCCTGATTCGGCCCGACCGCGACACCGTGCTCTACGGCACCGAGGGCACGGTAATGCGCATTCCGGCGGGCACTTTCGTGCAGGGCGGCAGCCCGGATGCCGAGGTGAAGGAGCCGATAGAAATCCGACTGCGCGAGTTCTATTCGATGGCCGACATTCTGCTGGAGCGCCTGAGCACCATGGCCGGCCCCAAACTGCTCGAAACCGGTGGCATGGTGCAGCTGAGCGCCGCCACCGCCGACGGCCGGGAATGCAAGCTGAAACCCGGCAGCGACTTTGAGCTGGGCTTCCCGGCCACCCGGTCCATCGAGGGCATGCAGCTCTACGATGGGCAGTCCACCAACGGGCACGGCCTCAACTGGAAGCTGGCCCCGCAACGTAACCAGCGGTGACTAATAAGCCCACCGCTAAGCAGCGGTGGAGCAAACCCCACTTTAAGGGCGGCTACGCCAAAGCCCGCCATCGCCTCAGCAAGGCCATTGTGTTCGACCAGGCCACGGCCATGCGCCTCAATGGCTACCAGGCCCCCGACCAGCTGCGCCGCCAGCTCCGGCACGAGGGCCAGCGGGCCCCGCTGGTGGGCAAGGTGCTGGCCAGCTTCGAGCTCTCGGAAACCGGCCAGGTAAACGATGTTTACTTCCGCAATGCCGGCCAGGCCGACTCGGCCCTGCAAGCGGCCGTGGCGCTGGCCCTGCGCCGCCTGAAAGCCAGCCCCACCTTACTGGGTGAGCGCGGCCGCAGCCGGCCCACCCGCAGCCTGATGAAAGTCGACGTGCGCTTCACCGCCGACCGACGCGTGCTGGTCGACCACCTGCGCTGGGACCGCGCCACCACCACCGCCCTCTACCACGCCGACGTGGAGCGCAAAGCCACCGGCAAAGGCCACCTCACCGATGCCCAGCTGCAGGCCGCCCCGGTGGAAGCCCTCACCGACGAGCTGTTCAAGAAGCGCCAGGGCAATGCCAAGCGGTATTCGGTGGGCAGCTTTCTGGGCGAGCAACTCAACTACGTAAAGGAGCTGGCCGTGTTCCGGGTGCAGGCAGCTAAGTCCGCTGTCACCCTGGGCACTTATAACTGCGACCGGCCATTGTCGGAGCGCCTGCTTGTCCGCGTTAGCAGGCTCACCAAGTCCAGCAACATCCGCGCGCCCAAGGGAGGCCTGGCCCGGCTGGCCCTGGTGCGCCTGGGCCTGGAGTACCCCGCCACCCAGCCCGCCGACATCAGCCTGGTGCTGCGCGATAAACGCTGCGTGATACGCGGCGACGCCAACGAGGGCCGCGTCACGTTCGAGGGGCTGGCCGACAGCACGGTGGCCACGCTGGTAGCTATTCGCCGCGACCAGGGCCAGCTCTACCTGGGCCTGCGCGACGTGGTGGTGCGCCAGCGCGTGGAGCCACCGCTGCAGTTTCGGCCCGTGACGGTAGCCGAGCTGCGCAGCGTCATGGCCCGGTTCGATTTGTAGCAGTTTGCCGGCCCCTACCCGTGCGGAAAGAAGGGTCTGTTCCGGGCTTGCGCTAGCAACCAGATTAAAAAAAGAAGGGCCAATTGCATTGAGCAACTGGCCCTTCTTTTTGAAGCCCGTCAGGCTCCCCTCTCACTGGCAATGGGCCGGAGGCAGTACCGGTAACTTCGGGCAATGTAGGGGCGGGGGTGAGGCCTACCGCTTGCGCCGCCCCGCCAATATCCGGAAGAACGAGCGGGTCTGCACCTCTTCCAGGGTGAGGCCGGTGGCGAGGATTTCCTCTTCCGAAATCGCGCCGCAGTTCAAGGCTTTGAGGAAGAAGTTGAGCAGGCCCTGGCCGGTGGCGGCGTCGTCGAAAATATCGCCGGTGAGGGTCGAAATGGCGGCGCGCTCCACGAAGGTTTTCAGGCGGAAAACCGCGTCGTCGTAGCTGCTGAGGAAGAAATTGTAGGTGGCGGCGTAGCGCATCGGCAGCTGCGCGGGGTTAAGGTCCCAGCCCTGGTAGAAGCCGTTGATGAGCGAGTGCGTGCTGTGGTGGTAGGCCTGGCGCCAGGCGTTG
>JANXMN010000237.1 GCA_025354605.1 Hymenobacter sp.
CAATCAGCACATCGATGCGGCTGAGAAAGAAGCTGGCTACCGAGTCGATGCGCGCCAGCGGTTCGCCGGCTTTGGCGCGGTCTTCGAGGCCGGCGATGAAGGCTTCAGCCACCAGGCGGTAGCGCTCCAGACCGAAAATCAAGGTCACGTTCACGTTCACGCCTTCCGAGATGAGGCGGCGGATGGCGGGCAGGCCCTCCAGCGTGGCCGGCACTTTTATCATCACGTTGGGACGGTCCACGGCTTTCCACAGGGCCAGGGCCTCGGCGATGGTGCCTTCGGTGTCGTTCACCAGCTCGGGCGAAACTTCGAGGCTCACGTAGCCGTCGGAGCCGTGGTCGGGGCCGTCGTAGAGGAGCCGGAACAGGTCGGTAGCGGCCTGCACGTCGGACACGGCCAGGTTGGTGTAGATTTCGTCGGTGGTTTTGCCCTGCAACGCCAGCGCCTTGATGGCCGAATCATAGTCGGCCGTGTCGCCGATGGACTTGGCGAAAATGGCCGGGTTCGAGGTGACGCCGCGCAGGGCTTCGTCGGAAATGCGGCGCTGGAGCTTGCCGTCGATGATGATGGGGCGACTGATAAAGTCCAGCCACAGGCTTTGGTCGAACTGGCGGATGTCAACGAGAGGGTTCATGGAGTCGCAATTGGTTCAGAGGGCCCAAAGGTCCGGAATGAGAAGCATTGTTTTCAATGCGTGTACGCGAAAAGTGGGGGAAAAGCTTATTCGGGGACTTTCTGGAGGGAGCCTCATTGGCCGTCAGGCCGGGGACATCCCCTCCTCATCCTGAAAAGGCCACCGTTAATAATGACGACCCCTGTGCCGAATTATTAACAGGCTGTTGTGAATAATTATGGCCACCGTGCATAATTATTCACAACAGCCTGTTAATAATTATGCCCCTCGCCCCGAATTATTAACACGCGATGCCTCGCAGCGCTGTTGAAGTACCGTCAGAATCCGCTCCTGAATTTCGCTCATCACGTAGCTCGTCCACAGCCCGGCGTACCAGTTGAGGTGGGTGCTGAGGCGCTGTTGGCTGTGCAGCACCAGCCGGGTGCGGCCGGCCCCGGCGGGTTGCAGCTCATAGGTGCCGCGCAGCACGTCGAAAAACTTCCCGCCCACGATAACGTGCTCATCGAAGGTGGTGGGCGGAATGGTGGCGGTGTTGGGCACAATGCTGAACGAGAGGCGCTGCCGCGGCACCCATTCATCCACGGTTTCGATGAACTCGACGCCGCGCTCGAAGGTAGCGTGGCGCACGCCGCCCACGCCCTCGCGCGTGAGCGTGGCCTCGACGGGACGCGGGAAGCCGATGTCATCAATGACGCTATGCCCTAAATCCCGCGCCGGAATGGGGGCCACGCGAATGATGTGCTGCCACACCACGGTGGCCGGCGCGTTGATAACAACCGCGTTTTCGACGCGACGGAAGTCGTTAGGGTTGCTGAAGTAGTTTTCGAGGGGAGCAGCGATGAAAGGCAGGAGGGCAAAGGCCGCGACAACGAGGGTTTTGTCGCGGCGGTTATTCCGCAGGTCGGCGATGGCAGAGTAGGCAAATGCACCGAAAAAAGCCAGCACCAAATACAGCGGCCCAATGATGATAATGCAGATAAGTCCTTCGAGATGAAAGAGCAGCGCGGCCACTAAAAAGAGCATCACCGCGAAAAAAGGGGCCCAGACCAACCGCCACCAATTGCGGCCAGTGGGCACGAAGTGAGCGGTGGCCGCACCAATTGCCACAGGAGTAGCTAGCAGAAACGATGCCGTGAGCAGACCATTTGAACTGATATAGTTTTCGCCCAGCACAAACCGCGCTATCAACGAATACAACAGCCCAACGCCGATGGCCAGTAAATAAGGAACACGCGGCCGTGGAATCTTCATGAGTAGTTTTGGTGAAACGGAAACGCGGGTGCCAGGCGGCCAAAAGCGCTGCTTGGAAGCCGCCGCCCAATTGTTTCGCAAGGTAATTACCCGCATGACGCCCACCACTACGCCGCCCACCATCGTCTTCCTGCATGGCTTCGCCGAAAGCCGCGAGGTCTGGACTGATTTTACCCGCGCCTTCCCCGACGGCTATCGGCTGTTGGCCCCCAACCTGCCCGGCCACGGCACCAGCTTGGCCCCCGTGCCCGATTTCTCAATGGAGGCCCAGGCCCGCTACGTCATTGAGTATCTCAACCAGAAGGGCTGCCCCGAACCGGTGCTGCTGGTCTGCCACAGCATGGGCGGCTACGTGGCCCTGGCCCTGGCCGAGCGCTGGCCCCAGCGCGTGGCCGGCTTAGCCTTCATCAACTCCTCGGCCCTGGCCGACACCGACGAGAAGCGCCAGAACCGCGAGAAGAACATCGCCTTCGTCGAGAAGCACGGCGTGGGCAAGTTCATGGAGTCATTCGTGCGTCCGCTGTTTGCCCCCACCAACCGCGACCGCCTCACCGAGGCCCGTGGCCTGCTCGAAGAAATCGGCAAGGCCACCCCCGAAACCACCATTGTGGGTGCCCTGCGCGGCATGGCCGCCCGCCCCGACCGCACCGCCGTGCTGGCCCAAGCCGCCTTCCCGGTGTTGCTGGTGGCCGGCAAGCACGACGTGGCCGTGCATTTTGAAGATGCCGTGCGGCAGGCCGCCCTGCCGCCGCTGGCCGCGGCCCTGTTTCTGGAGCACAGCGGCCACCTCGCGTACCTGGAGCAGCC
>JANXMN010000242.1 GCA_025354605.1 Hymenobacter sp.
GCCAAGCGCTTTTTTTATAGGTCACAACAATCTAGTTGAATGGTCTATTTTTTGTCTAACTTTATGCTACTGCTTATATCCTTGCTGCTGGCGTTATTTCCTCAGCATCCTCCTACTAACCATTATCAAGCGATTGTTGTAGATGCGACTAACAGCAAGCCATTGGTTGGTGTAAGTGTAGTCGACTTGCAAGCCCAAACCAGTTCTGCTACCGACCAGTACGGTCGGTTTAGTCTACCAGGTCCTGTCGCCCATTTCCACTTGCGCAGTTTGGGCTTCGCAGACTTAGAGACTACCCGCCCGGCCTTGGCCTCCGGCCAAGTGGATACTCTGCGCTTATTGCCAGAAGCCATTTTATTGTCCGAGGTCAGTGTCCGTCCTTCCATACCTCTGGTATTATCCAGTTTAGGCACCAAAGCTGGCAAGCCACACGGTACCATGATTGTACCGGGTACCCAGTTTGGTATTTTATTCCAGCCAACTGCCAACATGCTTCCGGCAGTGGTGCAGCAAGTCAACGTCAAATTTCATTTCAATAAACAATCTCATGTCCTTTCAGGTCGCGTTAGGGTACGATTAGTGGCTCTGGAACGCGGTTCCTCGATGACACCTAGTGCACATGACCTACTGCCTGTTGCCGCAACCTTTACCGCTGCGGAATTGGACGTTCTACCTAACCACTTGCTCACTATTGACCTGTCCTCGTACAACATCCGGCTTCCAGCCACCGGCTTCTTTGTACTGATAGAGGGTTTGACCACCATTCCCGGGGAGACCTACGTGACTGATAAAATATTGAGCAACAAGGGTAAAAACTCATATGTCATTGTGACGGCTTCCGACCCTCAAAATCCTGCTACCTTCCGCGAAACTCCTGCCTTCGATTATCCAGCCATTTCTTGGACTGCATCCATCACCGAGGTGGAAACTGTGACGCGTTTGGGCTACAACAAGCCGTGGCATATCAAGCGGCAAGAACACAATTCGGAAAAGACAGAGAATATAGACGTTTCCTTGACCATTCTGGCCGAATAACCTTTACCTCATGCAGTCACCCAAATATTTACCTATCGTCACGACTCTCCTGGGGGTATTTTTTCTACTGTCTGGCTTGGGCAAGGCCCTTGATATTGCCCAGTTCACCACCACGATTGCCAATTATGGTCTACCACAATTGGAACCGTTAGCTCCAGTTCTCATTGCCCTTGAAATAGGGCTAGGTGTTGCCTTTCTACTCCGGGTATATCTAAAAAAAATGGCACTCCTTAGTTTGTTTCTACTAAGTACGTTTACAGCTTTCTTCGCTTACGGATACCTAACCCGCGGCATCACATCATGCGGGTGCTTTGGTGCTCTGGAAGCAGTTCAGTTACCCCCGTGGCTCTCGTTTGTGCGCAATTTGCTCCTCATGGGCGTGATGAGTTGGCTTTACCAGCGCGCTCCAGCCGATAGCACCTCAACGGTACGTGGGCGCTTTCGAATCGCGCTCGGGGCAGCAGGAATTGCTTTTGCCATTTCTGGATCTGCCTACGCGCACCGCTACTCTTCCTCAAAAGTGGGCGTAATGCGTGGTCAGTTGCTTCGCACTTCCCTACTGGCTCCTTATGTGCCCGCTACGTCTGATTCAACCTATGTCGTGTTTATCTTCAGCCCGGCGTGTTCTCATTGCGAAGACATGACACCCACGGTGGCCAGCTATCGCACCTCAGGCATTGCTGCACGCATTGTTGCCTTGCACCCGCCCATCGACGCAACAGAGCAACAACGATACATACAACGCTTCAACCCGCCGTTTTACCTGCGCACCGTAGCCCGTGATTCCCTGTACGCCATCACCTACCATGTGCCCTTAGCCATCGTTGTTAGGAGAGGGATAGTAGCCCAAGTGTTGGGTCCAGTAATGCCTTCTGCCAGCGCTTTAAAAATATTATTGGCCAAGGATACGGCAAGTGTGCAATAAAAGTCAAGGGCAGCGCACATCATCGCCATGAAAGCCATCTGAGAATAAGTGCTGCATACTGTAAACATTTCTAACACGTGAAAAGCTACTCGGCCATTGGGACCGGGGCAGCCGGGGCCACGTAATTAGGGAAATAGGGCGCGGCCTTGGGAAACTTCTTCCGGTACCGCTGCACCTGGTCCAGGTAGAACCTGTCTCCGGCAGCACGGGCCAACGCGGCGCGATACCCTGCTGGCGGCCCTGTTTCTGGCGGGTGGGCTAACTTTCTGGCTGTTGCTACCGGGAATCAGGTTGGTGTGGTCGCCAGTGGTGATGTACAGCACGCTTGGGGCACTGCTGGCCGTGACAGGGCATGATGTGAGCCGGGTTTTCTGGCGCACCCGGTGGCACCGGGGCAATGCCTGGCGCTACGAGCACATCTGGAAAATGGTGAGCACCTACTCGGCCCTGCTTTCGGCCTTTTCGGGCACGGTGCTGGGAGCTTATCAGCCCTACAGCCAGTTCGTGCCATCTTTGCTGGGCACGGCGGTGGCCGTGGGCTTCTTTCTGGCCGCGTACCGGCAGCGCCCCTCCGCCACCGTGGCGTAGCGGCCGGTGCCACTTACTTCCCGCATGAACGACCGCCACTTCCGGCTCATCGGCATTCCAGTGCTGAGCCTGCTCATTACTCTGCTCTCGCTGCTGTCACACGGCTGGGGGTCGGGCATCGAATTCCTGAGCAACTGGGCTATTTCGCTGTATTTCACGACGGCGCTGTGGCTGGGCAACCGGGCGCTGTGGGCGTGGCTGCTGCGGCGGCTGCCCCAGCCGCAGCAAACGGCCCGCCGGCTATGGGCGCTGGTGGGGCTTTCGGTGGGCTTCACGGCCGGGGCCACGCTGCTGCTGCGCCTGCCGCTGCACGGGCTGCTCCCCGCCTATTTCTCCCTCCAAGCCCCCCAGCAGCTGCAGGCCATCGGTTTCAACATGCTGCCTACCCTCGTGGTCAATACCTTGTACGAAAGCGTCTACTTTTTTCAGCAGTGGAAGCTGAGCCAACAACGGGCCGAGCAGCTGGCCCGGGCCAGCACCCAGGCGCAGCTCGACGCGTTGCAAAGCCAACTCGACCCGCATTTTCTGTTCAATAACCTCAACACGCTGGCCGCCCTCATCGAGCCGGGCAACGCGCCGGCCCAGCAGTTCGTGGAGAAGCTGGCCGACGTGTACCGCTACGTGCTGCTGGCCCAGGGCCGCGCCACCGTGCCCCTGGCCGAGGAGCTGGCCTTCGTCGAAGCTTACCTGACGCTGCACAAAGCCCGCTTTCGGGAAAATCTGCGGGTGGAAATAAGTATCGCATCGGCTGCCCTGGCCCGGCACGTAGCCCCGCTCAGCGTGCAGCTGCTGGTCGAGAACGCGCTGAAACACAACGTGGCCTCGCGCGAGCACCCGCTGCACCTGCGGCTAACCGTTACTGCCAGCGCGCCCGATGCGTTGGTGGTCGAAAACACCCTCCGGCCCCGCACGGCCGGGCTCGCGCCCGGAACGGGCACGGGCCTGGCCAACGTGCGCCGCCGCTACGAGCTGCTCGGCACGACCCAGCCGGTAGAAGCGGGCATCGTCGCGAATGAGTTTCGGGTGCAGCTGCCGCTGCTTGCTACCTCGCAAGCCGCGGATGGCTAGTATAGGCTCGGCTTTGGCATTTCCGAGTTCGAATTTGCCAAACCGGAGTTCAGTTTTGCCAAATCGGAGTTCGAATTTGCCAAACCGGAGTTCAGTTTTGCCAAACCGGAGTTCAGTTTTGCCAAATCGGAGTTCAGTTTTGCCAAATCGGAACTCGAATTTGCCAAAAACGAACTCCGGTTTGGCAAAACGGAGTTCATTTCTGGTAAATCGAGTTCGATTTCGTCGAAAACGAACTCCGGTTTGGTAAAACTCAATTCATTTCTTACAAGATTGGGCTCGATTTCGGCAAACACCCGTCTGCGCCCGCTTCTTCACCCATGACCATCCTGCTCCTCGAAGACGAGTACCCCGCCGCCGAACGTCTGCAGCGCCTGCTAGCCCAGGCCGCGCCCGAAGCCCGGGTGCTGGCCGTGCTCGACACCGTGGCCGGGGCGCTGGCCTGGCTGGCCGCCCACCCCGCCCCCGACCTGATTCTGAGCGATATTCAACTGGCTGATGGCTTGAGCCTGGAAATATGGGAGCAGGCCGTGGTGCCCAGCCCAGTCATCTTCACCACCGCCTTCGACGCCTACGCCATCCGCGCTTTCGAGGCCAACAGTGTGGCTTACCTGCTGAAGCCCGTGAAGCTGGCCGAATTGCAGGCCGCTATCGCCAAGCTGCACGCTACACGCGACGCTTGGCTTAATGAAGAATTAAGAACCGGAGGAAGGCGTGAGCCAATGAGGAATGAAGAATTACCGCTTTCTGCCCCTAATTCTTCATTCCTCATTCTTCATTCTTCATTAAGCATCGAGCGTTTGCTCGATGCGTTGCCCCGGCCCTACAAAGCGCGGTTTCTGGTGCGGCTGGGCGAGCAGCTGCTGCCACTGCCCGTGGCCGAAGCGGCCTGGTTTCTGAGCCGCCACGAAACCGTGACGCTGGTGTGCTTCGATGGCCGCCGCTTCGTGCTCGACTACACGCTGGAGCAGCTCGAAGCCTTGCTCAACCCGGCTCAGTTCTTCCGCCTCAACCGGCAGCTGCTGGCCCAATTGCCGGCCGTGCGCCGCCTGCACCCGCACTTCGGCGGCAAGCTGCTGGTGGAGCTGCACCCCGCCCCGTCCGAAGAAGTGCTGGTGAGCCGCGAGAAAGCCGGGGCCGTGAAAGCCTGGCTCGAAGGGTAGCTTCCGTCGTATCTTGGAACCACTAAACCACCACCGCCATGACTGCCATCACCCTGAAAAGCCCCGTGCTCGAACGCCTCACCGATGAGGAGTTTTATCAGTTCTGCATGGACAACCGCGACCAGCGGATTGAGCGCGACGCCAACCACCGGATTACGATTATGCCCCCTACCAATTCTGAAACCGGAAAATCAAACAACGAGCTAAGCCGCCAACTGGCCAACTGGAACGTGGAAACCGGATTAGGCGAAACCTTCGATTCATCGGCCGGCTTCACGCTTGATACCGGGGCCATGCTCTCGCCTGATGCCAGCTGGATTGCCAAAGAAAACTGGAATGCCCTCAGCCCCGATGACCGGCGCGGCTTTGCGCGCATTTGCCCCGATTTCGTGGTGAAGCTGCTCTCGCCCACCGACCGCCCCACCGACACCATGCGCAAAATGGAGCACTGGCTCGAAGCCGGTGCCCGATTGGGCTGGCTCATCGCGCCGGGCACCGAGTCGGTCTATATTTTTGAGCCCGGCCAGCCGGTGCGCCCCGTCGTGGGCTTCGACCAGGTGCTGGCGGCTGGCCCGGTGCTGCCCGGCTTCGCGCTGGAGCTGCGCCGGCTGCGGAATCAGTGAGTAGTGAGTAGTGAGTAACAGAACGTCATGCAGAGCGTAGCGAAGTATCTCGCCTGTGGTAGTAACTCAACCGTCATGATTAGTGGTGGCACGCGAGATGCTTCGCTGCGCTCTGCATGACGTTCTGTTACTCACCGCGCACCGCTACCGGTCCAACCAGCTTTTGAATACGTTAACTTTCTCCCGGCTCACCAACACCTGGGCGTCGGGGGCGGGGGGCTTGAGCACGGTTTGCAGACGCGAGTTAGTGTAGTGGATGATGTCGTGAATGGCGGCCTGCCGGGCCAGGTAGGCACGGTTGAGGCGGAAGAACTGGCGTGGGTCGAGCAGAGTTTCGAGCTGGTCCATGGTATAGTCGACCACGAACTTGCGGCCTTCGGCGGTTTGCAGGAAAGTAGCCTTTTCGAGGCTGAAGAAATAGGCAATCTGCTCCACGGGCACCACTTTAAGGTGTTCGCCCACGCGCACCACGAACTGGCTTTTGTAGCTGGCGGCGGGCGGGGCGGCCAGCTGCATCTGCTGCATGAGCTGGGTGAGCAGGGCCGGGTCGAACGCCGGCGCGGCCGCGGCCGGGGTGGGCGCGACGGCCGGCAGCCGGGCGCGCAGCTTGGCCAGGGCGGCCGCCAGCTCGTTGGCATCGATGGGCTTGAGCAGGTAGTCCACGCTGTTCACTTTGAAGGCTTGCAGCGCATACTGGTCGTAGGCCGTGGTGAAGATGACCGGACAGCGCACCGGCACCTGCTCAAATATTTCGAAGCTCAGCCCATCGGCCAGGTGAATATCGAGAAAGAGCACATCGGGCAGCGGGCCGGCTAGCAGTTGCTGCACGGCCTGGGCCACCGATTCAGCCGTGCCAACCACCTCCAGCGGCGCGGGCTGGCGGGCCAGCAGGTCGGCCAGGCGGCGGGCGGCCAGGGGTTCGTCTTCAACAATCAGGGCAGTCAGTTTCATTTAACAATTATCATTTAACATTTAACATCCCGATAGCGGCAGCTCGCGGTGGTTGCCAACCCTCGCCGCTGCAAACCTACCGCGTGTTAAATGATAAATGTTAATTGTTAAATGACCAGCAGCGGCAGCGTAACCACGAACTCGCCGCTTTCTTCGCCGGCCGTCAGGGGCTTGTCCGTGAGAAAAGCGTAGCGGGCGGCCAGGTTGGCCAGGCCCCGGCCCGACGACTCGCCCGGGGCCAGCCGGCGCGGGCGGCGGGTGTTGCGCACGGTCAGGGTGTGCGCGGCCGGGTCGAGGGCCACGCGCAGGCGCAGCGGGTCGGCCTGGTAGGCGGCATTGTGCTTGAGCACGTTTTCGAGCAGCAGCTGCAGGGCCAGCGGCGGCACCGAGTACGGGGCCACGGCGGCCGGCGACAGGTCCATTTCCACGGCCAGGGCCGCGCCGAGGCGGGTTTGCTGGAGGTAGAGGTAGCTTTCGGCAAAGGCAATTTCTTCGGCTAGCGGCACCAGCTCGCGGCTTTCGCTGTCGAGCACGTAGCGGTACACCTGCGCCAGCTGCCGGATGAAGCGCACCGCCCGGGCCGGGTCCTGCTCCTCTACCAGCGAGGTAAGGGCGTTGAGCGAGTTGAACAGAAAGTGCGGGTCGACCTGTCGGCGCAGCGAGTCGAGCCGGGCCACGGCCGACTCTTTTTCCAGGCGCTCGGCGTGCACGGTAGCCTCGCGCCAGCCCAGCAGGAAGGAGCGCGAATGCATGAACAGCGAAATAATCACCGTCACCACCAGCGGAACAGCCATCTGCCCCATCACGTTGGGCTGAAAAATGTAGCCCGGCGACCTATGCCAGAGCAGCAGCAGGATGGCTTCGACCATCACCACAATCACGGTCATTGAGGCCACCAGCGACGCCCCCAGCGTGAGCAGCAGCCGGCGGACGGGCCGCTCGGTCCAACCCAGGCGGCGGTTCAGCCAGTCGGTGGTGTAGCCATTGGCCAGCCACAGCCCCACAAAGTAGCCCAGCGAAATCACGAAGCTGATGCCGTAGTTGACGGGGTGCAGCCACGGCTGGTGCTCGTTGGAAAACGCGAAACCGGCCGACCCCAGCAGTATCCACCAGCGCCGCTCCCAGATGCTGCGCAGCTGCGAAGGCTCGATGGTCGTCACCCAGGGTTGCCGGGGCTGCGGCCCGTCGGTGAGGGCCGGCCGCAGTATCGGGGTGCCCGAGGGAGGCGCTGACAGCGGTGCGGTCGTAGCGGGCGGGGCAGCAGAATAGATGGGAATCATGACAAGGCTAAAAGTACGCGCCGAAAGAAGCTCATGCCCGCGCCGGCCGGGACACTGGCCCGGGCGGGCGGGCCACCGGCCGGGCCAACCGCCAGCGGGCGGGCGGCCTAACGCCACCCGCCCGCCCCGGCCGCGTGCGGCGCTAGTTACTGGAAATAGCCCCACTCACTTTGGCCAGCATAGCCTCGTTGGTGCGCTCGCCCCAGTTCGGGCTCAGGGCGTTGGCGGGCTTGAAGGCGGCAAATAGGGCCTTGGCCTGCTCGTAAAGGGGCTTGGCCTTAAGGGCTCCGCCGCCAAACATGGCCGGCTTGTAGAAAGCATCGTTGCCCAGCAGCAGGTACACGCGGGGGTTGTTCGGGGCCAGGGCTTTGGCCGCGCTCAGGGCCTCGGCCACCCGGCCCGTGTACACCATGCCGCGCGACATCGGGGCCACCATAATGCGGCCCTGGTAGATGTAAGCTTGCAGCACGTTCAGCTCGGCCGCGTCGGCCTGGGGCAGCTTGCGGGCTTGGTCGAGAGCCGTTTGGGCCTGGTCGAAAAGCTTGTCCTGCGCCTCACTGCCGTCGGTGCTAAAACCCATTTGCAGATACCCCCGGGCCTGGTAGTAGCGCGGCTCCCAGGCGGTGGGGGCGGCGGCGGCGGCCCGCTCCAGCTTGGCCAGCACGGCCTGGCGCTCGGCGGGGGTTTTGGCAGCGTTCTGCTCGGCGATGGTGGCCACCATCATGCTGGTGTAGGCATCGGGAGCGGGGGCCGACGCGGCGACGGCGGGCTTAGCAGTGGTGGCCAGGGCCACGGGCTGCGACTGGGCGGTGGCGGCCAGCGAGGCGGCGGCGAAGGCGAGGGTGAGCAGGGCGGTTTTCATGGGAGCGGGGGTTGGAGGTGATGACAAGGCGGAATTGCCGTGGTTGATGATTCAAAGGTGGCCGCCGGCTGGCCCGGCCCCAATTCCAAGTTGCCGAAGCGTCGGATGAGGCGGATAAAGCGTCGGATTGCCCGATGAACCGGCGGCCTCCCTCCGGGTGCTACTTTGCCGGACAAATTGGGTTGGCCACCATGCAACGCTGGCCACCTTTGCAGCCTCCCATGGTCATTCTGTTCCTCTTTTCCCAGTCAAGCTTATGCGTTACGCACGCCTCGCGTTGGGCGGCCTCCTGTGGGCCTCGCCCTTGCTCAGCCCCGCCCAAACCTACGCCCAACTCCCCGTCGAACCGGCCGCCGCGCCCCGCTTCTACGTGGGGCTGGGGGCCTACCACAGTAATTACCTGAACCTGGCCGTCTGGCGGCCGGGCGATACCGGCTTCCGGGTGCCGGTGCAGCTCACGGCTGGCTACCAGCTGCGACCGCGCCTGGCCCTGGAGCTGGACGTGGCTTACCGGGGCCATACCTCCGACGTCGTCTACGATGACTATTATGCTGCTACCAGCGGCGCCCCCCCCTTATACTCTCATTACGCCGCCAGCTTCACGCAGCGCACTACTGCCGTTTCGGCGCTGGCCCGCTATGCTTTCACGCGCAAGCCCGCCCACCGCCTGAAGGCCGAGGCGCTGGCCGGCTTCACCCTCATTCACGAGGCTTTCGACTCCCGGGGTGCCAGCACCGATAACCTTTCCGGCAGCCCCCAAACTACTTCTTTCGCTAATAGCCGCAGCTATAACGACCTGCTGCTGACGGCGGGCCTGGGCCTGCGCTACCGCCTCTGCTCCCGCCTAGCGCTCAACTTCGACTTCAGCACCAACTACAACCTCACCCACCCGACTCCCTACAACACCTTCAACGGCAGTTCGGCCCTGGGCCTGCGCTACCGGTTTGGGCACTAGCCCTGCCCCTATGGGCATCAAAAGGGCCGTGCCCAGGAGGGAACGACTTTTTTTGCGGAGGAGGGTCCGTTGAAAAGTCCTGCCGCGAGTCGTTCAGGCCCAGCCACCGGCTCGCACTCAGGCGGCAGCGCTTCGCAGACGCGCGCCAGTACGGGCGCCCCGTCCTTCAACTCCCATATCGAAGCGGCGGCTGCTACTGCTGAAGTGTTGGCCCGCCCGGATAAGCCGCGAGCCGCGCCGGGGCGGCCGGTAAATTTTACCCAGCCTGCAACCAAAACCGTCCGGACAGCCTCATCCGGGCATTCTGTTCAACTTTTTTCCCTTTTAGCCTTTCATGCGCCTCCCCTTTCACTCACTCGGCCTGGCACTGCTCGCCACCGCCCCGGCCCTGGCCCAAACCAGCTCGCCCACCACGCCCACCCCACGCTACTATGTGGGCTTGGCGGCCTACACCAGCTTCTATCAGCCCATCGGCCATCCGACAGCACCCTACTATTCCAACTTTATTCGGAGCAGTACGTTCCGGCTGCCGGTGCAGCTCACGGCGGGCTACCACATCAGCCCCCGGGTGGCGGTGCAGGTAGGCCTGGCTTACAGCACGGGCACCACCCAGTACGCCCAAACCTACGTGTACAACTCCCTCACACCGGGCACGCCCTCGCCCTTCAATAGCGCCGAAGGCACCAGCCGCCAAACCCAGGTGGCGGCCTCGGTGCTGGGCCGCTACACCCTCACGGCCAATCCGGCCCACCGCCTGCAATTCGATGCGCTCGGCGGCTTCACGTTCGAACACAGCAATTTCCGCACCCAGGGTTATTATTCCGACGGCTCCTCAGCCACGGCGGTCAGCAAGCCGTACGACAACACTTTCGCCCAAAACACGCTGCTGCTCACCGGCGGCGTGGGTGCCCGCTACCGCCTGTGTTCGCGCTTGGCCTTCACTTACGATTTCACCGTGAACAAGGCCCTGACCACTGAGGCCGCACCCTACGGCAGCAACGTCCTTACCACCAGCCACGCCTTGGGCCTGCGCTACCACTTCGGCCGGTAGGTAGCGGCTACGTCTCCCGTCCGGCAGCCCAAAAAAGCGGCCGCTTCCGGTTCGGGAGCGGCCGCTTTTTGCTGCCGGGCGAGTAGAGGCTTAGTTAGGCACGATGGCTTTTCCGGCCGCTACCTCGGCCTGGGCATCAGGCAGCACTTGAAGCAAGATGGTTGGTTCGTGTAGGGAGTAACGAGCCCCGCTTCTAAAATTATGCGTGGAGCGCTCCAAATAAATGCAAAAGCCATTTCCTGCCCGGAAACGGCTTTTTTCGCAATTGCCTTTTGATGACACGGAGCAGTACCTCAGCCCATCAGGTCATTAGTCCGGCCGCTTGTCCAAATCCACCTTGGTCGTCTTGTTTATCGAGATGAACACCCCCACGAAGAGCATGCGCGGGGCGGGCGGCAGCACGGCGGCGCTGGCAAACTGCCCGCTGGCATCGCGGGTGCCAGCGTAGGTGTAGCCGTAGATGTTCTGGCGGCCCAGCACGTTGCTCGCCGACACGTAGACGATGGTGAACTGGTTGAACCAGTGAGTGAGGTAACTCACGTTCAAGCTCAGGTCGTGGTAGTCGGGTAGGGAGGCCTGCTGGTAGCCGGGCTGGTTGGGGTCGGTGTAGCGGCGGCCGCTGCCGTAGCTGTAGGTGAAGCCCAGCTGGGTGTGCACGCGCTGGACGTAGTATTTACCCACCACGCTCAAGTTGTGCCGGGCGGCAAAGGTGGGGATGGCCGCCACCGGGTCGGCGCGGTATTGGCGGCGGGTGTCGAGCAGGCCGTAGCTCACCCAGTAGTCGGCCATTTTGAAGGTGTGGCGGTCGCGGAAGAACACGTCGAGGCCCCGGGCATAGCCGCTGCCGCTGCTGTGGTAGGTGGTGGGGTTGTAGGGCTGGCCGGCATCGAAAGTGGCCAGGTGGGCATAGTTTTTCTGGTAGAGCTCGGCGCGCAGGGTGCGGTCGTGGGCGGTGCGCTGGTAGCTGAGCAGGTAGTGCTCGGCCCGCTCGAAGGCCAGGGCCGGACTGATGCGCAGCAGGTCGGTGGTGGGCGTTTGGTAGTAGTAGCCCCAAGCGGCAGCCAGCTGGCTGTTATCGCCGGTTTTGCAGGCGAGGCCCAGGCGGGGCGCCAGGTTGTAGCGGCCCAGCACGGCCGAGTACTCGGCGCGCAGGCCGGCGCGGGCGGCCAGGCGGTGGCTCAGGGCCATTTCGCTTTCGGCGAAGATAGCTGCGCGCTGTTCGTCGAAGCCCAGGGTGCGCACCGGGGCGGTGGCGGTAGGTTGATATTGCTGGCGGTAGCGCTGGGCGTAGCCTTCCACGCCGGTTTTCAGGTTGAACCAGGTGCTGGCCGAGTCGTTGGTGAGCACGAGGCGGGCCACGGCCGAATGGTCGAGGTCGTGGATGGCCTGCACGTCGGGGCGGATGGTGTTGTCGTCGCGGGTGAGGGCCAGGCCGGTGTTCAGGCTCCAGCCCCGGCGCAGGGGGGCGCGGAAGGTGGTGTTCAGGTAGAGGTTGTCGTTGGCCAGGTCCACGGGGTGGCCGCGGTCGAGGTATTCGGGGTTGGCGTCGGGCTGGCGCAGGGCCAGGCGCTGCCGGCTATAGGTGGCGTACAGCTTCAGCATGCCGGCCTCGCCTACTTTGTGGGCCAGTTTCAGCGAGCCGCCCAGGGCCAGGGGGGCGCGGTCCCAGCCCAGGCGCTGGGGCACGAGGTTGTAGTAGGGGGCGAGGTTGGTGTAGTCGGCGCTCACGGCCACCGAGGTGCGCTGCCAGCGCTGAGTGCGCGAGAGGCTGCCGCCCACGCTCATCAGCGACAAGCCGGTCTGCGATTCAGGGGCCAGGTCGGTCGAGTTCTGCACCACCACCGCGCTCAAGGCCTGCCCGAACTCGGCCGAGTAGCCCCCCGTACTAAACACCAGCCCCTTGAACAGGAAAGGCGAAAACCGGCCCCGAGCCGCCACGTTGGGCACCGCGCCGCCGTAGGGCGTCTGCACGGGCAGGCCGTCGATGTAGTATTTGGTTTCGGAAGCCGCCCCGCCACGCACGAACAGCTTGCCGTCCTCCCCCACCCGGGTGGTGCCGGGCAGGGCGTTGAGGGCCCCGGCCACGTCGCCGAGCGCGCCGGCTGTGGTCACAATGTCGAGGGGTTTGAGGGCGGTGCCACGCTTGTCGTCGCTGGCCTCGAAGGCCCCGGCCGTCACCACCACGTCGCCCAGAGCGGCGGGGTTGGCCTTGAGGCGGATGTTAGGCAGGGCCACGGGGCCTTCACCCAGACTCACCAGCAGCTCCTGCGGCACGTAGCCGATGAAGCTCACCACCAGCAGCAGCGGCCCGGCCGGGTGGCTGCTGCGAAAGTCGAAGCGCCCCAGCGAGTCGGTGCTGGTCCCGTCGAAAGTGGTTTTCAGAAACACGTTCACGCCCGGCAGGGGCTGGCCGGCCTGGTCGCGCACGGTGCCGTGCAGGCGGGTGGCGCTGGCAATGGGGGCGTGAGCCGGAGCCGGCGTTTGGGCGGCGGCGGGGCGCGGGGCGGGCAGCAGGGCCAGTAGCAGCGACAGGGGCAGCGGGAGTAGCGAAGTTTTCATGGCGGGGAGGGGGTTGAATGGCTCAAAGGTGACGGCACCCTGCCCCCCGCTTCAACCCGCTGTTGCCGAAGCGTCGGATGAGGCGGATGAAGCGTCGCGATTGCCGATGAGCCGACGCAACCATTTGGCCCCCGGCCGTATCATGGGGCTGCACCTTTCCTCCCTTTGCTTATGCAATTGCATACCCTTCTCACCTACCTCAGCCTGCTGCCACTCAGCGCCTGCACCCGCTGCAAAGCCTACGACAACAACGAAGAGTTTGCCCGCGCCCAGCTGCCGCCCTACACCGAAACCGGGACCAACACCCTGGGCTGCGTGCTGGGCGCGCAAACGTGGACGGTGCTGGGCAGTAGCCTGGAACCCCGCCACTACGGCAGCGTATGGCTAGCCAACACCCTGAGAATAAATGGCTCCTATCTCAGCACCGGCCCTAATGCCGGACGTTCCACGGTGGAAATAAGCGGCCGCATGACGGGTGTGCGCGACTCGAAGGCGTTTTACGACACGGATGTCCAGCTAGTTTTCATGCTCACCGATACGCTCGGCGGGCTGCACCTGCTCGGGACCGATTCGGTCCGTTACCTGCTCCGAACCGAGCACATGGCCACGAGCAGTTTCATCGATGGCCGCAGTTTCGTGAGCAGCGCCCGGCGTCCCGTGCGCTTGGCCATTCGCAAGCTGAACCGCCAGCAGCGCACGGTGAGCGGCACATTTCAGGGAATACTTTACCAGAACTACGGTCCCGATTCGCTGGTCGTGACGGATGGCCGGTTCGACGTAAAGTATTAGCCGCCAAAGCAGCCGCCCGTCCCTGGCTTGAACCCTATCGTGGTAGCCCCTACTTTTGCCGCCGTACTGCACGCGGCACCCACGTCCGTGCCCGCGCACCTGACTTCGCAACGCTTCCTCATGGCTGATACTTTTACCCCCGTCGATTACCGCGCCCTGTTCCACGCGCTGCCGGGCTCCTACCTGCTGCTGGCCCCCGATGGCACCATTATCGATAACTCTGACCAGCACGTGGCCGCCTCGCTGCTGCCCCGCGCCAAAGCCGTGGGCCGCGACATCTTCGAGGCCTACCCCTCGGCCCCCGACAGCCAGCGCGACTTGGCCGCCTCGCACGAGCAGGTGCGCCGCACCCTACGCCCCGACACCATGCCCCTGCTGCGCTACGACCTGGAGCGCCCCGCCGAGCTGGGCGGCGGCACCGAGGAGCGCTACTGGCAGATTACCCACTTCCCCCTGCTCGATGAGCAAGGCCAGCTGCAATACATCCTCCAAATTCCGCAGGACGTGACCGAGGCCCACCGCGCCAGCCAAGTCGCTACCGCCACCCAACAGGCCCTCGACGAATCCCAGCAGCGCACGAGCTTCATTCTCGAAAGCCTGCCCGTGCTGGTGTGGACCAACCGCCCCGATGGCACTCCCGATTACTTCAACACCCGCTGGCTGGAGTTCACGGGTAAAAGCCGGGAGGAGATGAAGAATATTGACTGGGCCGAAGTTACCCACCCCGACGACCGTCCCGGCCTGCTCGACGGCTGGGCTAAGGCCCAAGCCACTGGTGAGCCGTTCCAGTACGAGTACCGACTGCGTCGGCACGATGGCCAGTTCCGCTGGCTGCTCATTCGCAACGTGCCCCGGCGTGATGCTCAGGGGCGGATTTCCATGTGGGTAGGTGCCGGCAACGACATCCACGAGCAGCGCCTGATGGTGCAGGAGCTGCTCGACGCCAACGAGCAGCAGGCCCTGCTGGCCGACCAGGCCGTGCAGAGCTACCGCCAGGCCGAAAGCCAACGCGAAACATTCCAGGCCCTGTTTGCCCAGGCCCCGGCCATGATTGCCATTACCCGCGGCCCCGAGCACCGCTATGAATTTGTGAACCCCGCCTACCAGCAGCTGTTTCCGCACCGCCAGCTGGTGGGCCGCACCGTGCTCGAAGCGGTGCCCGAAGTAGAGCCCCAGGGCTTCATCCAGATTCTCGACCAGGTGTACCAGACTGGCGAAACGTTTCGGGGAGATGAGTTGAAGGTGCAGCTGGAGCGCGATGCCAGTGGCGCGCTGCACGATACCTATTTCAACTTCATCTACCAGCAGTACCGCGAAAACAACCAGCCCGCCGGCCTGCTGGCTTTCGCCTTCGAAGTAACCGACCTGGTGCTGGCCCGCCGGGCCCTCGAAAAAGTACGTAATGATGCCGCTCAGGCTTTGGGCGATGCCTCAGCGGGCTAATCGGGACGTAACTTCGCAGACGCTTTCTACCGCATTTTTCCCCGTCCCATGCCCCTTTCTTCGTTCGACTTTCAGCAGGCCCGCGTCAAGCAGGTGCTCTTTAAGTCGCGCCTGCGCTCGGTGCTCTACGGGGTGCGGGCAGCCGAGCCCAACCTTTTTTCTTACTCTGACAACCCCCTTGGACAGTGGATTCAGACCGAGCTGAAGCCGGCCCTGGGCCGCCAGCCCGCCGTGGGCGAGCTCGAACGTGCCTTGCAGCAGATGCTGCGCACCGGCCAGGACCTGGCCGCCCGCTACCAGCGCGGCCAGATTGAGGAAGCCCGCGCTGGCCTCGACCAGGTGAATGCCTTCGCCGACCAGATTGAGCGCCTCCTGCTCAGCCTTGAAAGCACCGCCGCCTAGCGGCCACTACCCTGTTAGCGCCGTCTGTTTATCAATTCGACCCGCCCCAACGCCCCTTACAGGCCGCTTGAGCGGGTCGACTGGCGTTTAACAGCGTGTATTTATACTGATTATAGCCGAAACAGCGCCGCCGCGTTGCGGGTGGTGGCTTCGGCAACTTCGGCTTCGGGGCGGCCCAGCAGCGCGGCCACGCGGCGCAGCACCAGCGGCAGGTAGGCGGGCTCGTTGCGCTTGCCGCGATGCGGTATGGGAGCCAGGTAGGGGCAGTCGGTTTCGAGCAGCAGGTGTTCCAGTCCGATGCCTGGCAGCACCTTGTCGGCCCCGCCGTTTTTGAAGGTGGCCACCCCGCCAATGCCCAGCATAAAGCCCAGCTCAATCGCCTGGGCCGCCTCCTCGGGCGTGCCCGAAAAGCAGTGAAACACCCCGCGCAGGGTGCCATCCTGGGCTTCCCGCACCAGGGCCACGGTTTCGGCAAAGGCCTCGCGGGTGTGCAGCACGATGGGCAGCTGGTGCTTTTTGGCCAACGCCAGCTGAATGCGCAGGGCCTCCTGCTGCTCGGCCAGCAGGGTTTTGTCCCAGTGCAGGTCGAGCCCGGCCTCCCCCACGGCGGCAAACGGCCGGCGGTTCAGCCATTCTTCCACCTCATACAGCTGCTGCTCAAAGCCGCGCGTCACGGAACAGGGGTGCAGCCCCATCATGGCAAAGCAGGCTTCCGGAGCCAGTGCCTCTAGCTCCAGCATGGCGTCGATGCTGCTATGGTCGATGTTGGGCATCACGATGGTACGCACGCCGGCTTCCTGGGCCCGGCGCAGGGCCTCGGGCCGGTCGGCCCGGAACTGTTCGGCGTAAAGGTGGGCGTGGGAGTCAGTCAGGTGCATTGGTGTGCGTGATGAGATTAGGGGAATCATGAATTTATATGCGCCGGGATTGAGAATTCGCGGCAAGAAAGAGTAGAGCAAGAAACTGACTTTATGAGGCCGGAGTATCTTCCGCTAAACTCTTGGAATGTGTCAGAAAAACAAAAAAATGTAGCCAGAGGCGAGCATTTTGGGATTTACATAGTTGACAAACTTACCCTTGCGCTCGACTACAAACTACACACTAAAACTTACGATTCACACCATTTTTTCTCCCCTTACTTTCTCGCCGCCGTCAAACCGCTGCTGTACAAGCTGGCTCTGGGCTCACGTAAGCGGGGCCGCCCCTAGCCTGTAACCACCGAATGTTTTTCAGCAGAACTGATTTTTATACACCGACATGCAGTGGAAAGCACTACAGCGTTGCCTTAAGGCTGCCTTCACCAACCACAACTACTCACATGCTTGACCCACGCTGGGGTTTTCAGGCAAATTATGAACCAGTCGGTTGGTGCAACTGCTGGCTTGAGGCTTCCTCTATTGAAATTATCTTAAGACCTGCCATAGTACGGACCAAGTGAAAGCCAACACTAACTGGCAACAACCATGTCTTTTTTGGACAGGTTAACAACCCATCGAATAACTATGCAAAACTGATGAATCATAACATTTTAGCATTATCATTTGACCATTTATTATTTTTTGCATATATTTGTGATATTATGCGTTCATCTTGGTCAAAAATTTATAATTATAAAGGAGTAAAATAATATTTCACCGGGGCTTTTTCAGGCAAAAAATCTATATAGTTGCGCTGGTAATTTGCTCTCAACCCTAGCTTCAAGAACAGAGATAAGTACGTAGATTAATTTTTATGAATGATAATTTCCCTAAATTTTACATTTCGTTTTTTTGGTTTTTCCTCATTGTCAAATACTAGTTTTACATACCTTTTTTTGTTGCCGGCTTTCATTTAGTTGGTATTTTCTTTTCAACTGCTCCATTGCTTGATTCTTCTTTTCCATGAAACAAATTTTCCTTTGCCTATTATATCTCCTGATTACGACGCAGGCAATAGCTCAGAACTATCAATTTACTAATGGCACTATAAGCCGAGAAGTATTGGAAAACTACCTCGACCGTTCGATTACCATGCAAGGTCAGTCTGAGGTTCAAGGCAGCCAAATGCTGAGCGAATCGGAACGACAGAAGAACATCGCTATGCTAAATGACATTGGGGCCAAGTTTGTTGGCCGGGTTGGTGGTTGGTGGGATAATGCGTACACGCAGCCTCTTTCAGGACAGACATCGACTACGACAAATTTCGATATGTATTTTGCTAAGGTAAAGGTGAACGCGGATGATATTCACCGCAACGACCCCGACGTGATTTGCCAGGGTGCTGTTTTTGAACACGTATCAAGCTCGGTAGATTTTGTACCAATTCCAGCCCGGGTATTTGCCGCGTTTGGAATTCTCCCACCCTACCCCTCGCGCAATTTTAGATATAATGATATGCTATACCAGGGACCGCTAAGTGATTATATTATTTATGGTGGGCATATGACCGCAGACATGCGAGCGGAGATACCCGACATTTCGCAGCTCGAAACCCGAATGTGGTTCTACTATCTGGCTACGCGCTACATCGAAATGGGTTGCGAGGCTATTCATTTCGGCCAAACCGAAATCATGAGCCGGGCCGACGTTGGCAACCGCCATTGGTGGGAACTGCTTGACCTTGTGCGCAATTATGCCAAAGTACGGGGAAACAGCCGCCGGGGCTTGGTTCTTTGCGATGCTCACGTTAACGCCATCGGCACCTACTACGAACCTAACCTGAGCATCACGCAGAATGAGTGGCAATGGTATGTACCTCAACAGATTTGGAACAAGGCTTTGCTTTGGGATTTCACGTCGTCACCGGTGTACTATATTGAGGATTTTAATAATTACAATTGCTCCCAGCAACAAATCACCCTGGAACCACAATCTGACAGGGGCTTATATCGCCGAGGACTCGGTGGACTGAACCCACAGGGTTGGTACTGCAAGCGAAACCCTTTTCTGGTGGAACTGGACAATGGTGGGGTGGAAAGCAACGTAGGCTGTAACTACATCCGAGGCCGTGGTGACTGGTCTACCTATGGCTGGGATGATATTAGTTGGTTTGCCCTCCAGCCCGAACCATACCGTAACGACGTGCTACGCTACACCTACAACAAGGTGAAATGCATGGACCCGAATGGGCACTTCGAGATGCCTGGTATGCGGGGCGTTTTGCCTGGCAACAATTTGCCTGGCAACAATCAGCCCCAGCCCTCCTTCCTGTATCGGGCCAATACAGGCAACGATAATCAACAGGCAACTATCAAGCAAATATGGGATGGTTCCATTAACCCCAGCACAAACTGGGTGAGACATAATTTTAGCGATGAACAGGTCAACGGTTCGCCAAATCCGGGCATCGGGGCTAATAACCTGATTTTTGTGGGAAGCAACCGGATGTATTACATCGGCACCGACAGCCGCGTGCATGGCTACATCAAGAACGGCGGCACGTGGATAACGACCAGTCCCTCGTACGCGGCTGGCAATTTCAATAATCAGGAACTGGCGTCCAATATGCCTGGCAGCTTGGTGGCCAACCCTAGCGGCACCGTGCTTTATTACTGTGGCGTTGATGGTTTCATTTATCAGTTTCAAATTACAGATGACTGGCACTATGTGTATGGAGCGATGCCGACTAATCAGCTTATGGCCCAGCAGGGCTTGCGTACGGCGGGTGCCCTCATTTGCCCGGCCGACAACCGTATATACTATACGGCTGTGGAATTTGCGGTCGGCTACCCCCAACGGGTGCATGCTCTTATAAAGTACAACGGTAGCTGGGCTACTACCAGCCCTTCTTGGGCGGCGGGGAACGTTGGTTCGCAGGTCCAGGCGGCTGGCGACTTGGTGGCCAACCCTAGAGCGGGTTCGAGGTTATTGTACATGCTTCAGTTGT
>JANXMN010000250.1 GCA_025354605.1 Hymenobacter sp.
GTTGTTTGCCGAAAACACGAAAACGCCGCTTCGGCCCATTTCAGCCCAAAGCGGCATTCAAGATACTACACTTTGGCGGGCCTGGTCAGGCGGTAAGGCCCGGGGCGGCCTATTACACCAGCTTTCGCTCAGCAGTGAAACGCCGCTAAGGCGGCGTATTACGGTTCTACCACACCAGCTTTTCCTTGTTGAGAAAGGCGGCGATACCCCGGCGGCAGTCGTCGGAGCCGCGGGCTTCGGCGTTGCGCTGGGCGGCGTAGCGCAGGCCGTCTTCGAGACCCATTTCGGGCAAACGGGCCAGCATTTCCTTAGTTACCTCCATGCTCTGGCCCGAGTTTTCGCGGCACAGGCGCTGAGCGTAGGTGCGCACGTTTTCGGCCAGCTCTTCTTTGGAGGCGAGGAAGGTGACGAGGCCCATATCGAGGGCGGTTTGAGCCGAAACCACGTCGCCGCTAAGCAGCAATTGCTTGGTGCGCGCCTCCCCTATTTTGCGCACCAAAAACACGCTAACGATGGCGGGGATGAAGCCAATTTTGACTTCGGTGTAGCCGAACTTGGCTTCGGGCACGGCAAACGTGAGGTCGCAAATGGCGGCCAGGCCGCAGCCGCCAGCCAGCGCGTGGCCCTGCACCTGCCCGATAACCAGCTTCTTGAGGGTATAAATCTGGTGGAAGAGCTGCATGAGGTGCGTGCTGTCCTCCAGGTTATCGGTGTAACCGAAACCCTGCAAATCCTGAATATAAGCCAGGTCGGCCCCGGCGCAGAACACGTCGCCTGCGGCGCGCAACACGATGACTTTGACGGCTTCGTCGTTTTCGGCAAACTCGAAGGCTTGCTTCAACTCGGTTACAACGTCGGCGTTCAGGGCATTACGCTTATCGGGGCGGTTGAGGGTAATGTAGCCGATGCGGTCCTGGGCTTCATACTGAATGTAGCGAAGCGCTTCGAGCTCGGGCGTAAGGAGGTTTTCCATGAGGGGCGGGGGAACGGCGCGGCTGAATGGTTGTAACTAAGGATACCGCCAGACGGGGAAATGGTGGCAGCCTCTGCGGCAATTAACGCAAAAAATGGCCGGATGGACTCCCCGACTCGGCCAAGAACCCGGCTGGGCCGTCGAAACCCACTGACAACCGGACCATTGGACATTTGAGCTCTATTCGGCACAACTGCGGCGGATGGTTGCCTGCCCGAGCTTAACGGGTAGCCAGCGGCGGCGCGCAGATGAATGCGCCCCGCGCCGTCACGTCCCAGGTCTGAAAACCCTGGGCGCGCATTAGTGAGTCCTGCCGGGCCACGTACCAGATTTTGCAGCTCGAATCGAAGACGACCCGCGCCTGCGGGCCGAATACGGCGGCCACGGTTTCGGGCTTCACGCGGGCATTGCGGCGCAGCACCAGCACGTCGACCGGCGTGGGCTGGGTGGCGGCGGAAATTCGGTTGGACACGAAAGCCACGCGCAGGCCGCGCCAGCGGGCCAGCACCACCGGGCCGGGCCGGAAATAACGGCGTTGGTTGGCGCTGTCGGGGTCGGACAGGCGCTGCACGGGCACCGTGCAGCCGCGCCAGCCCACGCAGTAGGCCGTGCGCCGGGCGGCCCGCCGGATGATGCCCGGCAGCAGGCGGTAGGTACGCTCGGTTTCGGTGAGGGGCAGCGAGTCGGGCGTGACGAACTCGGCCACCGCGCCCTGCCAGAACCCCACCGCCGAGCGGCGCGGAATGCTGTACACGATAAATTCTTCGGTGGGGGCCACGGCCCGGGCTTCGGCCACACGGCTGCCGACATAGCCTAGCAGCAGCAGCGCCAGACCGCGCAGCCAGCCCAGGCGGCGGGTGCTCAGCCAGGCCAGGCCAGCGGCAATCATACCGAAAAGCAGGGCCGTTTGCAGGGCCGACAGGTGGATATCGCGCACGACCCAGTTAGAGAAGTAGCGACTTATCAGGAAGATGTATTCGTTGAACGCCCACACCATCCGTTCGAAAAGCTGCGCCACGGCGCGGGGCAGCAAGTCGAGCCACCACGCCGCGCCGGCGGGCAGCAGGAGGCCGATTGCAACGGCAATGCCTTTCACGGCTAATAAAGCCAGGCCCACATACACGGCTCCGCTCGAAATGGGCACGGCCACGAGGTTGGAAAACAGAAAGCTGAATGGAAACTGATGGAAATAATAGAGCCCCAGCCCAAACGTAGCCACTTGTGCGGCTAGCGACAGCGCCACCGCCTGCCACACTTTATCGAGCGACCAGCCGCCGGCTTTCCACAGCCACTGCACGGCTTTGGGCTGCCAGGGCCGGCGGCGAACGTAGAAGTACGCTTCCACATCGAGCCATTGGGCGATGCGCGGCTGCACGTACACGATGCTGAGCACAGCCAGAAACGAGAGCTGAAAGCCCACATCGGCCACCAGAAAGGGGTTCCAGACCAGCAGCGCGAAGGCCGCCACCCCCAGGGTGTTGAAGATGGAATCCTGCCGCCCCAGCGCCCGCCCCACGATGATGACTGTGAACATAACCGTGGCCCGCAGCACCGACGCCGACAGCCCCGTGAGAAACGCGTAGCTCCAGATAACGGCCAGCCCCACCAGCGCCGACCACAGCGCGAAACCCTTCAGCCGCCCAAACAGCTTGCGCAGCACCCACGACATGGCCGCGAACAGCAGCCCCACCTGCAGGCCGCTTACGGCCATAATGTGCGTGGTGCCGGTAGCAGTGTAAGCCTGCTTGGTTGCCAAATCCACGTCGTCCTTAATGCCCAACACCAACGCCGAGGCGATGGCATACTCGCGCTTGGCGTGGATGTACTGTCGAAAAACGCCATCGAGCACCTTGGCTGCCCGCAGGCTGAAGGCCACCAGCAGATGGGGCGGGGCCAGGCCCAGGCGGCAGTACTGGTCGGGGTGGATGTACTGCTGGTGGTACACCTGCCGGTATTCGAGGTAGCGGGCGTAGTCGAACTCGCCGGGGTTAAGAGGCGGCTTGCTGGGGTCGGGGTGGCCACGAATCAGCCAGACTTCGCCGTAAGCTGGCTCGGCGATGCCTGCCACGCGGGGCAGCGACACGCGCACGCCGCCCGTGGCCTGCCACCAGCGCCCGCCCACGCGCACGGCCCGCACCCGCAGCGTGGTGGCATAAGTGGCGGCCCGCACCACGGGCGCTTCGTCGACTACGGCTTGGTAGCTTTCCACCTTATCGCCGAAACGAAACAGGTGGTCGGCGCGGCGGCTGTCGGTTGCGCGCTGGGTGAGGGTGGCCCCGAGGGCCACGATGGTGAGCAGCGAGAGCAGACCGGCCGCGTCGGTGAAAACGGGCCGGGGCTGGCGCACGCCCGCGAATAGCAGCCCGATGCTTAGCAGAGCCAGCGCCAGGGTGGCCGGCCACAGTTCGGGCCAAGTGGTGCCCAGGTAGAGGTAGCCGACGATACCGGCAATCAGGGCCGGGGTGTAGCGCACGAAGGGGAAGGTAGCCCAGCGTATCATGCAAGTGGTAGAAGGATGAAGCGTAGCCGCCCGGCAATATAGCGGTTTAGCATCATCAGAACAAAGCCCGCGCCGGCTACCTGCGCGCCGGCCGTATCTTGGGGCCTCCTAACCGGCTTTGTTCATGCTTTCCTTTCTGCGCCGCCTCAAGCTCAGCTACGCGGCCTATAATCTGTTCCAGCGCCGCCGCCTGGCCCACAACCTGCCCATCTACCAGCAGTTGGGGCTGCGGAAAAGCTACTTCTCCCCCATCAGCAGCCGCGACTTTGTGGGCCTTGCACCTACTGCCGGGCGGCCAGCCGTGCCACCGCTGGCCGAGCGGCTGGCCGCCTGCCCGGCCTTCCGGCAGCTGCCGGCCGCCAGCCAGGCCAGCCTGCGGGCTTTCGACGAGCAGGGGTTTGCCGTGCTGCCCGGCTTTTTCATTGCCGGGGAAGTCGCGGGCATCAATCAGTCGTTGGCCGAACTGGTTAGAACCCGAAAAATCAGCCTGCGCTACCGCAACAAGTTCATGTTTGCTTTCCGGAAGTCGGCCACCATTGCGGCGGCGGGCGAGAGCGGTTTGCGGGCACTGGTTTCGGCGGTGCTGGGCCACGAGGCGACACTGTTTCAGAGCATCAACTTCCTGAGCGGCAGCGAGCAGCACACGCATTCCGACAGCATTCACATGAGCACCTTCCCGCTGGGCGGCATGGCGGCGGCCTGGGTGGCGCTCGAAGACATTACCCCCGACAACGGCCCGTTGCATTACTACCCCGGCAGCCACAAGCTCCCTTATTATTTGAACGCTGACTACCAGAACGAGGGCACCGATTGGCTCATTGGCGACAAGGACTACGCCGAATATGAGGCGTTTATCGCGGGCCAGGTAATAGCGCAGGGGCTACAAAAACAGGTGTTTTTAGCCCGGAAAGGCGATGTGTTCATCTGGCACGCCAACCTGCTGCACGGGGGCGAACCCCACCGCGACCCGGCTCAGACCCGCAAAAGCATGGTATTCCACTACTTCAGCCGGGCCCACATTTGCTACCACGAGATTACGCAGCGGCCGGCGCTCCTGTAGCACAGGTACCGGGCCACGTCGCACGCAGCCTTTGCTGCGTCAGTCGTTGGGCAGTCCGGGCAGCTAGCCCGACGCAATAAAGTCAGTGCGCTATAACACCATCTGAAAGTGCTGGATGCCGGCTTCCTCAAATACCTCCCCGGCCTTGTGAAACCCGTACCGCTCGTAGAAGCGCACGGCGTTAATCTGCGCGTTGAGGTACACCCGCGCACCGGGCAGTTCGGCCCGTACATCGGCCAGCACGGCGTGCAGAATGGTGGCCCCGATGGCCTGGTTGCGAAAAGCTTCGAGCACCGCGAAGCGCTCCAACTTCACGCCGTTTTCGGTTTCGCGCCAGCGGGCCGCCCCGGCGGGCGTGCCGTCAGCCGTACGGGCCAGGTAGTGGCGGGCATCGGTGCGGTCGTGCACGTCGTTTTCGAGGGCAGCGGGCACACCCTGGCCCTCCACAAACACGTTGGAGCGGATGGTGAAGGCGGCGTCGAGGTCGCGCAGGTCGGTGATGCGGCAGGCGGTAGCGGGCATGGCGGCAGGAGTTTGAGCTTAAAAAAACTGTCATCCTGAGCTTGCGCAGGACCTTATCACGGCTGAACGATAAGTTCGGCCGTGATAAG
>JANXMN010000279.1 GCA_025354605.1 Hymenobacter sp.
GCTGCATAATGCAGCACGTCGTTTCTTTTTAGGCACCGGCTTTTGGCCTGGGAGCCGGCCCAACTGGCGGCCGTGGCCCCATGCTAAACCTTTTTGAAGCCCTCTTTGGCCGCGCGGTCTTCCACCGTTTTCATTCGCTTCTCGGTATCGGGGTGCGAGGAGAAAAGCTGTTGCATTTTGCTGCTTTTCGTGCCGCCCTCTTGTTCGGAGGCCACTAGCTTACCAAAGGCCGAGGCCATGGCGTAGGGGTTCTTGCCCTGCTTTTTGAGCAGCTCATAGCCAAAATCATCAGCAGCGCTTTCCTGGCTGCGCGAGAACGTGGCGGTGGTCAGGGCCTGGCCCACGGCCCCGAGGCGCGAGTTGCTCATCGTGCCGGCTACGCCACCCTGCGAGCTGACGCCCTCCTTGGCAGCGGCCGAGAGCAGAGCGGTTTTCATGCCGTCGCGCGAGTCGTGGTTTTTCACGTGGCCGATTTCGTGGCCAATCACGCCGAGCACTTCGTCGTCGCTCATCAGCTGCATCAGGCCGGCGCACACGCGCACGCTGCCATCGGCGCAGGCAAAGGCGTTCACGTCCCGCACCTCATATACTTTGTAGTTCAGGCTCAGGCCCTCGTAGGATTTGAGGTTGGCGGTGATTTTGGCCAGGCGTAGCGCCATCGGCGACTTGGGGTCGGCCACCGGGTTATTTTCATCCGACCAGGTCACGAATTCCTTGGTCTGGGCAATCACCTCCTCGTCGGAGAGAGTGAGGGCCTTGGCTGCTTTGAGGCCGGCCCCAATGCTGCCGGTATTGACTTTGAATTGGGCGTGGGCCGGGGCCGCTGCCAGCATGGCCACTGCCATCAGCAGGGTTAGAATATTTTGCCGCATGTAAAGGGTGTTTGGGAAAGGAAAAAAGGTTGGCAAGCAGCCACCAGCCCCGCCGGAGCCAGCCAGTCGAAGCTGTTGAACACTGCAAAGCTACGCCAACTTCCGCCCGCCCCGCAGCCTTTATGTATTTTCCCTCGAATTGATTCGATTCTGCCACGTCGCCCCCGTCCAGCCAGTACCAGCCGGGAACCCGGAGTTGACAAAAGCGACGGCTGCCGAAAGAGGCCTCCTCCCGCTCGGGTCCCGAGGCCTTTCGCCCTAATTTCGCGCCCTAACGAAGGGCAAGCAGCGTAGCAAATAGCTGCCCGCTACCGCTACATTTGCCCAGGCAGGCAACGTTAGCCCGGGGCCGGCGTCGTTCGCAACAACTCATCATTCTCTCACTTTCGTTTTTTCCATGAAGCACCTTTTCGCGCTGGGCCTGCTGGGCCTGGCGGTTACCACGGCGGCGCTGGCGCAAGGCCCCCCGCCGTCGGCCGGCAAGTCCGAGTCGCCTTACCGCCCCTCAGCCACTAAAATCAACGACCTCGTGCACACCAAGCTCGATGTGCGTTTCGACTATGCCAAGCGCCACCTGTTGGGCAAGGAGTGGGTCACGCTCAAGCCCCACGCCTACCCCACCGACTCGCTCCGCCTCGACGCCAAAGGCATGGACATTAACGCGGTGGCATTGATGAGCGGCGGCCAGCAAACCCCGCTCAAGTATGATTACGCCGATGGCATGAACCTGCGCATCAACCTGGGGCGCACCATCAAGCCCGGCGAAGAGTACACGGTGTACATCGACTACGTGTCGAAACCCGACGAGCTGAAGGTGAAAGGCTCGGCCGCCATCACCGACGCCAAGGGCCTGTACTTCATCAACCCCGACTCGGCCGTGAAGGGCAAGCCGGTGCAAATCTGGACGCAGGGCGAGACCGAGGGCTCGTCGGCCTGGTTCCCGACTATCGACCGCCCCAACCAGAAGACCACCGATGAAATCTCGATGACCGTGCCCAGCAAGTACGTGACGCTGAGCAACGGCCGGATGGTGAGCAGCACCCCCGCCGGCCCCGGCCTGCGCACCGACGTTTGGAAGATGGAGCAGCCCCACGCCCCCTACCTGTTTATGATGGCCGTGGGCGACTTCAAAATCTTCAAGGACACCTGGCGCGGCAAGGAGGTGAACTACTACCTCGAACCCAAGTACGCGCCCTTCGCCAAGCAGATTTTCGGCAACACCCCCGACATGCTGGAGTTCTACTCCACCCGCCTCGGCGTGGAATACCCCTGGAACAAGTACGCCCAGATTGTGTGCCGCGACTACGTGAGCGGGGCCATGGAAAACACCACCGCCACCCTGCACGGCGAGCAGGTGCAGCTCACCGACCGCGAATTGCTCGACCGCGAGTACAGTGGTGAGTCGGTGATTGCGCACGAGCTGTTCCACCAATGGTTCGGCGACTACGTGACGGCCGAAAGCTGGGCCAACATCACCGTGAATGAAACGATGGCCGACTTTTCGGAAGGCCTCTACGCCGAGCACAAGTACGGCCCCGATGCCGCCGATGCCCACTACCACCGCTACCTGAAGCGCTACCTGAGCTCGCCCCGCGATGCCGCCAAAAACCTCGTGCGCTTTCACTACACCGACCAGGAGGAAGTATTTGACCTGGTGAGCTACCAGAAGGGCGGTGCCATCATGGACATGCTGCGCACCTACCTCGGCGACGACGTGTTCTTTGCCGGCCTACAGAAATACCTCACCGATAACAAATTCGGCAACGGCGAGGCCCACCAGATGCGCCTGGCCTTCGAAGCCGTGTCGGGACAGGACCTGAACTGGTTCTGGAACCAGTGGTACTACGCCCCCGGCCACCCCGTGGTGAGCATCGACTACGCCTGGGACGCCGCCAAAAAGACCCAGGCCGTGACCGTGAAGCAGACCCAGGCCGGCCCGGCGTTCCAGCTGCCCTTCGTGATTGACTATTACGTGAAAGGCCAGGTACTGCACCAGGCCGTGACCATGACCGAAGCCAGCCAGACCTTCAGCATGGCCCTGCCCGCCAAGCCGGAGCTCGTGAACGTGGATGCCCGCAAGAAACTCCTCTGGTTGAAAACCGACAGCAAGCCCCTGGCCGACTATGTCTACCAGTACGCCCACGCCCCGCGCTACGTCGACCGCCGCGAGGCGCTCGAAGCGGCGGCCAAGGAGCAAACCAGCAGCGCGGCGGCCCGCACCCTGCTGCTGGCGGGCCTCAACGACAAGTTCTACAACCTGCGCCTGGTGGCCCTCGATGCCCTGAACCTCGACGATGCCGCCGTGGCCAAAGCGGCAGCCCCCGCCCTGCGCAAGCTGGCCGCCACCGAAAAGGAACCGCCGGTGACGGCCGGTATCCTGAAGGCGCTGGCCAAGCTGAAGGATAAGAAGGATGAAAAGCTGTTCACGCAAAGCCTGGCCAGCCAGTCGTACAGCGTGCAGGGCGCGGCCCTGAGTGGCCTGGCCACCGTGCAGCCCGCCGCAGCCCTGGCCCGCGCCAAAGCCTTCGAAAACGACAGCCACAGCGCCCTGACCAAAGCCGTGGTCGCGACCTACGTGCAGGCCGGCGGCGCGGCCCAGTGGCCCTACGTGCGCGACCAGTTCGCCCAGGCCCGGCCCCAGAACAAGTTCGACCTCGTGGAGCCGTTGGTCAGCATGATGGGCCGCCTCGACGACCCGGCAGCCTTCGGCGAAGGCGTGGCCCTGCTGCTCGACTTGGGTACGAAGTTCAAGTCGTATGGCGCCGACCAGTACGCCATCAAGCTGCTAACCGACGCGGCCAAAGCCCAAAGCACCCGTGCCCACGCCGCCGAAGCCCAGACGGCCGTCGACAAAGCCATTGCCGAGTTAAAAGCCAGCAAATAATTCCGCTCGCTTCCACTAAAAAAGGCCCACTGCATCATGCAGCGGGCCTTTTTTAGTGGGTGGTGGCAGTTATTCGGGGAAAACGGAAAGACTATTGGCCATTGTCGCCGACGGCCGCCGGCTTGGGCGTGGGTTTGGGCGTTGGTTTAAGGTCTGCCCGGGGAGCTGGCGCGGGCGTGGCGGCGCTGGTGGCTTCGGCTTCGGGGGCTTCGGTGGCGTAAATGTGCTCCATCTGGGTGAAAACCTGGTCGCCGTCTACGTTCAGGTCTTTTAGCACGCCATCGGCAATATCGTACACGAGGCCGTGCAGGCGGGGCGGGTTGTCACTACGCATGGCATTCTGAATGATGTTGGTTTTGGCCAGGTTGCGCACCTGCTCCACCACGTTCAGCTCGACCAGGCGGCGCAGGCGCTGCTCTTCGTCCTTCAGGCGCAGGAGCTCGGTTTCGTGCAGGCGCACTACGTCGCGGATGTTCACCAGCCAGTTGTCAATCAGGCCGTACTGTTTGTTGTTGGCCGCTGCCGCCACGCCGCCGCAGCCATAGTGGCCCACCACCATAATGTCCTGCACGCCCAGCACCTCCACGGCATACTGCAGCACGCTCAGCAGGTTCATATCGGTATGCACCACTAGGTTGGCAATGTTGCGATGTACGAACATCTCCCCCGGGCCGGTGCCCGTGATGCCCGAAGCCGGCACCCGCGAGTCGGAGCAGCCAATGAAAAGATACTTTGGTTTCTGGCCGTTGGCCAGGCGGTGAAAGAATTTGGGGTCCTCGGCATTCTTCGAGGCTACCCACTGCTTGTTGTTTTCGAGAATTTCGCTGATGCCAGCCATAAGAAAAAGGAAAAGGCCAGGGGCCGATTTGACTACGAAGTTAGGGTTGAATGCGGAAGTACGGGGTTTGTGATTTCGGCAACGGAAAGCACCTAATGCTCGCCCACGGCCACCGACCGGATGCCGCGCAGCTCCAGCTCGATGCCCCGGGCCGGGGCCGCCAGCCGGAATGCCTCGATGGCCTCAAGCACGTCGTGGTCGATAACGTCGGAGCGGGAGCCATCGAGCAGTACGCGGCTGCCGGCGGGCAGCTGGTCGAGAGTCGTCACGATGCTGGCTTTGTTGAGGAAGGAAACGTGCTCGGGCAGGCGCAGGTGCAGCGGCGCATCGGGCGCTTCGGCCCGGTCGAGCAGCTCGTCGCGGCGCAGGTAGGAGCCAGCCTTGGCATTGTCTTTTAGTATGAAGAAAAAGCCCAGCACCAGCCCGATGGTCACACCCTTGAGCAAGTCGGTGAAGAGCACGGCCACAATCGTGATGATGAAGGGCCCGAACTGCGCCCAGCCCAGCCGCCACTGCCGCCGGTAGAGGGCCGGGGGCGTGAGCTTATAGCCCACCAGGAGCAGCACCGCTGCCAGCGCCGCCAACGGAATCAGGTTGAGCACGGCCCCCAGAAACAGCAGGCTCGTGAGCAGCAGCAGCCCGTGGATAAAAGCGGACAGCTTGGTTTGCGCGCCGGCCGCGATGTTGGCCGACGAGCGCACGATGACGGCCGTGAGCGGCAGCCCACCCAGCAGGCCGCTCACCACGTTGCCGGCACCCTGGGCCAGCAGCTCGCGGTTGGTGGGCGTGTGGCGCTTCTGCGGGTCGAGGTTATCCACGGCTTCCACGCTGAGCAGGGTTTCGAGGGAGGCCACGATGGCAATGGTCAGGGCCACCCCGTAAGTGGCCGGCTGGCGCAGGGCGCCGAAGTCAGGAAACGAGATTTCGCCCACCAGCTGGCCCAGCGAAGAAAGCACGGGCAGCTTCACGAGGTGCTCGGGCCGCACCTGCAGGGCCGGGGCCACGGCTTTCAGCAGCTGGTTGAGGGCGACGGCCGTGAGCACCGCCACCAGCGCGCCCGGCACCAGCCGCGCCCAGGGCTGCCGCCGCACCGGCCCGCTGTTCCAGAGCAGCAGCACGCTTAGCGACACCGCTCCCACCAGCACCGAGCCCGGGCTCAGGGCCCGCGCCGCCGCCCCGATGGCCGAAAACGTGTTCTGCCCGTTGAACTGCAGAAACTCCAGGTCCTCGAAGAAGTCCGAGTCGGCCCCCAGAAAGTGCGGCAGCTGCTTCAGAATAAGGATGATGCCGATGGCTGCCAGCATGCCGCGAATCACCGCCGCCGGAAAATACAGCGCGATGATGCCGGCCCGGGCCACCCCGAACCCCAGCTGCAGCACCCCCGCCACCACCGTGGCCGCCAGCACCGCCGGCCACGAGCCCAGCGTGGTAATGGCCGAGAGCATCACCACGGTGAGGCCCGCCGCCGGCCCGCTCACGCTCACGGCCGAGCCGCTTAGCAAGCTCACCAGCAAGCCGCCCACGATGCCCGATATAACCCCCGCCAGCAGCGGCGCACCCGAAGCCAGCGAGATGCCCAGGCACAGCGGCAGCGCTACCAGAAACACCACCAGCCCCGCCGGGGCATCCTGCCCAATGGTGCTGAATGAGCCGCCGCGCCGCGCGGGGCCGGCCGAAGGAAGTGGGGCCGCCGGTGGCACGGGCACGGCAATGGGGTTGCCCGTGCGGGCCAGAGAAGATGTTACCTGCGTCATAGTGCTTAAGTATCCGCCCGCCCCACAGCGGCGGGCGGAATGCTGGCACAAGGGTACGCGGCCACTATTAAAGCGGCATTAAAGGCGAATTAAAAGGAAATTAAAACCCCGAAAAGCCTTGCTGCCAGTGACGCTGTTTAGAAAGACCCTGTTACATCCACTCGCCTCTCAACTTTTCATATCTCATTAAAAAATTCAATTTGTCAGATTGACCTATCCTGCTTTTCTGCTATTTACCCCTGCTTTTCAGTCAACTATCCCGCCTCCCCGCCTCTCCTTTCCCTCACACTGCCCCGCGCCCGCTCCCAAGCCCTCGCTGCCCACCCCAACCACGTTCACTACCCCTTTAAGCCCTTTTTCGTCGCCTCCATCCCGCCCCCTGTCGTGTCAATTTCCCTTGCTTCCCGCTCCCCACCGGCCTCTTACGCCTCCTAATCACCGTTCGAATGGTATAATTCCCCGTTCGAGAGCTCTTAATCGGCTCTCGATTGGTAGCTGAAAGTTCATATTTAGGATGTTTAGGAAGTCCAGCTCGCCCGCCCCAAATTCGACTTCCTAAGAGGTTATTTGAGTTAGTAATTTTGGCCACTCGAATGATGTAGAGACGCATCCTTGCGTCTCTACACCACGCTAACGGCACTTTTTGCTAACTCAAACAGGAGCTTCTAAACAGCTTCAGCGCTAAATCGGCCAGTCCAGCCATACGCGGGTGCCATACCCGGGCTCGCTTTCCAGCCGCACCGTGCCGCCGTGCAAGGCCATAATGCGTGCCGCCAGCGGCAGCCCGATGCCGTGGCCCGGCACGCCCCGCGTTGTAGCCGCCCGGAAAAACGGCACGAACACCTGCGCCAAATCAGCCGGGCTGAGCCCGGGGCCTTCGTCGGCCACGGCGAGGGTGAGGCGGGTGCGGTGCCGGCTCAGCGCCACCTTTACCGCGCCACCCGTCGGGGCCGAAAACTTACAGGCATTGTCGAGCACGTTGAGCACGGCCGCCAGCAGCAGCGCCTCATTGCCGCGCACCACGTAGGTTTCCGGGTCGTCGGCGTCGGCCAGCTCGAGGTCGATGCGGCTGTTAGGGTAGCGGTGCAGCAGCTGCTCGTGCGCCAGCAGCAGCACCTCGTCGAGGGGCACCGGGGCCATGGGCACCTGCGAGGGGTCGTCGGAGGCGCGGGCAATCTGCAGCAGGCCGTTGGTGAGGCTGTTGAGCTGCCGGGCCGAGTCGAGGGTGCTTTGCAGCACCCGCCGATATTCGACGGGCGGACGCTCGGCCTGCAGCAAGGCCACTTCCAGCTCGCCAATGAGAGCGGTGAGGGGCGTGCGCAGCTCGTGCGAGGCATCGCGCACGAAGGTGCGCTGCCCGGCAAAAGCGGCCTGCAGCCTATCGAGCAGGCGGTTGAAGCGCTGAGCGAGCCGGCCGATTTCGTCGGTGCTGCCGTCGGCTTGCGTCAGGCGCTTGCTCAGGTCGGTCGCCGTGATGCCGTCAACCTCGCGCACCATCCGGCGCAGCGGGTGCAGGGCCTGCCCGGCAAAAAACCAGCTGCCCGCCCCCAGCACTGCCACCGCTCCCAGCAGCCCCAGGGCCAGCAGCTGCCGCAGCTCGCGGAGCTGCCGGCGGCTGTCCTCATCCACCGACGAAGCCACCACCACCAGCGGACCCAGGCGGGCATCCCGGTATAGCAAGCCCACTGTTTCGTGGAAATTAGTTTCGGGCTCCAGCACGGCCTGGCCGGCGCGGCGCACCTCGGCCAGCCAGGCTGGCGGCGCTGCTCGGGCCAGCCCCTGCCCTTCCCGAAACACCAGTTGGTTCCGGGCATCATATACCCGGCCCAGCTCGGCGGGCAGCGTGCGGTAGAGCTGGCGCAGGTAGTTGCGATAGGCGACTTCGGACCCTGCATCCCCGTGCTCGTTCTGGCCGGCCGCGTAGGCGTGCCCCACCACCAGCGTGCGCCGAAACAGGCTCTGCGTGAAGTCGCGCCGCCGCGTTTCCTGCGTGGCCAAGTAGATGACCAGCGCAAACAGCAGCAGCGTCACCCCGAGCACAGTGCCGAATTGCAGCGCCAAACGAAGACGAATGGATATGTTAAAGCGTGAATTTATTGTCGCCTGTCATTGCGAGTGAAGCGCAGCGCAACGCGGCAATCCTTTCTCTAAAATCCAGACGCGTTAAAACTGGTAATATGCCCAAAGCAGCTATTGGCGATAAAAAAGCTGCGTCACAACTCAGGGCTAGTCGCTTGATGAGGAAGGATTGCCGCGTTTCGCTACGTTCCACTCGCAATGACAAGCGGCTACCCCTCCACCTTCATCACGTAGCCCATGCCCACCAAGGTGTGAATCAGCTTTGGCTCGAAGCCCTTGTCTACTTTCTTGCGCAGGAAGTTGATGTACACGTCAATCACGTTCGAGCCGGTATCAAAGCGCAAATCCCAGACGTGCTCCAGCAAATCGGCGCGCGACACTACGCGGTTCTGATTGCGAAGCAGGTATTCGAGCAAAGCAAACTCGCGGGCGGTGAGCTGCACGGGTCGGCCGGCGCGCTCCACGCGCTTGGCGGTGGGGTCGAGGGTGAGGTCGGCCAGGTGAAGCACGGCGGCCGGGGCGGGCGCTTCGGTCCGGCGGCGCACGAGGGCGCGCAGGCGGGCCAGCAGCTCGTCGAAGGCAAACGGTTTGACGAGGTAGTCGTCGGCCCCGGCGTCGAGGCCGCGGATTTTGTCGTCGGTTTCGCCCTGCGCGGTGAGCATGAGAATAGGCACGCCGGCATCGTGGGCGCGCACCTGCCGGCACACATCGAGCCCGCTGAGGCCGGGCAGCATCTGGTCCAGAATCAGGCAGTCGTAGTGGGTGTTTTGGGCACGGTGCAGGCCCAGCAGCCCATCGGCGGCCAGGTCGACGGCGTAGCCTTGCTCGCTCAGGCCCTGGTGCAGGAAGGCCGCCACCGAGGGTTCGTCTTCAACTAGCAGAATTTTCATGGGGCCGGAAGGTAGGGCGGCAGCGGCGAAACCACGGCTTCACCACCGCACTGCCAACGGTCGCAGCCGGGTTGGCCATGTGGTCCGTTGGTGTAGGCAAAGCGTTGTATTTCTGACAATACAACCGAATTCCGACAGGGAAAAGCGCTAAATCAAAAATCATCAAAACGCCACTATGGATAGTCTAAAGTTTGATTACCAGAAGCAAGAAGGGCAAAGGTTGAGCTTATCGAGTGGTCCCGGAGCCTTTATTCGGGCCGCCGGCAAAACACCCACGAATTTCTCCCCGTAATCCCAGCCAGTACCAGCCAATTCTCAGCCCCCCTTCCCGATATGAATCAAATTATTCAAGCTCCGCTGGGCCATCCGCCCGGTACCCTGGCCCCGCCACAGCCCGTCACGCTCAATATCAACGGGCTCGACCACACGCTGCACCTCGCGCCCTGGACCACGCTGCTGGATGCGCTGCGCGAGTACATCGACCTGACCGGCACCAAGAAAGGCTGCGACCACGGCCAGTGCGGTGCCTGCACCGTACTCGTTGATGGCAAGCGCATCAATGCCTGCCTGTCGCTGGCCGTGATGCACGAGGACGACAAAATCACGACCATCGAGGGCCTGGGCACGGCCGAACAGCTAAGCCCGCTGCAACAAGCATTCATTGACCACGATGCCTTCCAATGCGGCTACTGCACGCCCGGCCAGATTTGCTCGGCGCAGGGTCTCCTCAACGAGGGCAAAGCCAAGACCGAAGCCGAAGTACGCGAGCTGATGAGCGGCAACGTGTGCCGCTGCGGCGCCTACTCCAACATTCTGAGCGCCGTGATGGAAGTACTGGGAAATTCTGAGTTATGAATGATGAGTTATGAGTTTTCATAAGACTCTAATTCACAACTCATAATTCATAACTCATAATTCTTCAAAATGAACAGCTTCACCTTCACCCAAGCCCCAGCCATTGAAGCGGCCGTGCGCGACAAATCCGACCATCCCGAGTCGGCCTACATCGGAGGCGGCACCAACCTCGTCGACCTGATGAAGGAAAACGTGGCCCGCCCCACCCACCTCATCGGCCTCAAAAAGCTCGGCCTCGCCACCATCGAAGCCCTGCCCGATGGCGGCCTGCGCCTGGGCGCGCTGGCCACCAACGCCGACACCGCCTGGCACCCTGCCGTGCAGGCCCGCTACCCCCTGCTCAGCCAGGCCATTCTGGCCGGGGCCTCGCCCCAGCTGCGCAACATGGCCACCGACGGCGGCAACCTGCTGCAGCGCACCCGCTGCTACTACTTCTACGACCTGGCCACGCCCTGCAACAAGCGGGAGCCCGGCTCGGGCTGCTCGGCCATTGGCGGCTTCAACCGCGTCTGCGGCATTCTGGGCACCAGTGAGAGCTGCATTGCCACGCATCCTTCCGATATGTGCGTGGCCCTGGCCGCCCTCGGGGCCACCGTGCGCGTAAGTGGCCCCCACGCCGAGCGCACCATCGCCTTCGAGGATTTCCACCGCCTGCCCGGCAGCACCCCGCACCTCGATAACAACCTCACCACCGGCGAGCTCATCACCGGCATCGACCTGCCCGCTGAGGATTTCAGCCACCACTTCAGCTACCTCAAACTGCGCGACCGCAGCAGCTACGCCTTCGCCCTGGTGAGCGTGGCCGCGGCCCTGCAGCTCGAAGGCGGCACCATTACTGCGGCCCGCCTGACGCTGGGCGGCGTGGCCCACAAGCCCTGGCGCGACCAGGCGGCCGAAGCCCTGCTCGTTGGCCAGCCTGCTACGGCCGATACCTTCCGCCGCGCCGCCAGCAAGGTGCTCGAAGGCGCAAAAGGGTACGTACACAACACGTTCAAAATTGAGCTGGCCCGCCGCGCCATCGTGCGCGCCCTGGGGCAGGCCACCGAAATGAATCAGGCTTTTGCGGCCAACGTCTTTTTAAACTCCAACCCATGAGCCACTCCACTGACTACATCGGCAAACCCACCAGCCGCGTCGACGGCCCGGCCAAAGTGACCGGCGCGGCCAAGTACGCGGCCGAATACAACGTGGCCAACCTGCTCTACGGCTATGTGGTGAGCAGCCCCATCGCCAAGGGTAAAATCACGAAAATCGACGACGCGGCCGTGCGCGCCCTGCCCGGCGTGCACGAGGTATTCACGCACGAAAACGTACCCCGCTTCGCCTTTCTCGACCGCAGCTACAAGGATGACGTGGCCCCCGGCGGCGCGCCCTTCCGCCCCCTGCACGACGCGGCCATCAAGTACAGCCAGCAGCCCGTGGCCCTCATCGTGGCCGACACCTTCGAGCTGGCCCGCTACGCCGCCTCCATCCTGCACATCGAATACGAAGAGGAAGCCCACGAAACCCGCCTGCCCACCCAGCTCGACCAGACCTACAAGCCCGGCCGGGGCAAAACCGGCTACCAGCCGCCCAAATCCCGCGGCAATTTCGACCAAGGCTGGAAAGATGGTGTGGCGCACATGGAAGGGCAGTTCTCGCACCATGCCATGCACCACAACCCCTTGGAAAACTTCGCCACCACCGTGGAGTGGCTGGGCGATAAGAACCTGAAAATCTACGATAAAACCCAGGGCGCGTTTAACAGTCAGCAATACGTTACCAAGGTTTTCGGGCTGAAGCCCGAGCAGGCGCGGGTTATCTCCAAATACACTGGCGGGGGCTTCGGCTCGGGCCTGCGCCCGCAGTACCAGCTGTTTCTGGCCGTGATGGCGTCATTGGAGCTGGAGCGCTCGGTGCGGGTATCGCTCACCCGGCAGCAGATGTTCAGCTTCGGCCACCGCCCCGCAACCCTGCAGCACGTGGCCCTGGCCGCCGATACCTACGGGGCACTCACAGGTATTAACCACGTAGCGGTAGCTGAAACCTCGCAGTTCGAAGACTTTACCGAAAACGTGGTGGGCTGGAGCGGCACCCTCTACCAGTGCCCCAACGTGAAGCTCGACTATCGCCTGGCCAAGCTCGACATCTACTCACCGCTCGATATGCGCGCCCCCGGCGCGGCCTCGGGCTCCATTGCTCTCGAAATTGCGATGGACGAGCTGGCCTACGCCGCCGGCCTCGACCCGCTCGAATTCCGCCTGCGCAACTACGCCGACCGCGACCAGGCCCAGGACAAGCCCTTTTCCAGCAAGAAGCTGCGCGAATGCTACCGCGAAGGCGCCGCGAAATTTGGCTGGGAGCGTCGTACGCCCGCGCCCGGCTCGATGCGCGACGGCAACCTGCTCGTGGGCTGGGGCATGGGCGGCGGCCTCTGGGATGCCACCCAGCAGAAAACCGCCGCCAAAGCCAGCCTCGACGCCGACGGCCACCTCACCGTGAGCAGCGGCACCAATGAAATCGGCACCGGCACCTACACCATCATGACGCAGATTGCCGCCGAGTGCCTGGGCCTGCCCCTCGAAGCCGTCACCTTCGTGCTGGGCGATACCACCCTGCCCGCTTCTCCCCTGCAGGGCGGCTCCTGGACGGCCTCCTCAGTGGGCACCGCCGTGGCCGACGCCTGCGCCGCGCTGGGCGAAGCCCTGCTGAAACAGGCGAAGAAGATGGACCAATCCGTCTTTCAGAACGCGCAAATCGAGGACGTTTACTTCGCCAACGGCCAGCTGCGCCTCAACGTTAACCCCGATGCCGCCATCGTGCTGCGCGATTTAGTGCAGGCCAGCGGTGAAAGCAAAATCGAAGGTGAGGCCACTGCTAAGCCCGATATGGCCAAGCAGCAGAAACATTCCATGCACGCCCACAACGCCGCCTTCGTGGAGGTAAAAGTGGACCCCGACCTGGGCACCATCAAGGTAACGCGGGTGGTGAATGCCGTGGCCGCCGGCCGCATCCTCAACCCCAAAACTGCTCGCAGCCAGGTGCTGGGCTCGGTGGTCTGGGGCATCAGCATGGCCCTGATGGAAGAATCGGTAATGGACCACCGCTTCGGCCGCTACATGAACCACAGCCTGGCTGAATACCACGTCCCCGTGAACGCCGACATCCACGACATCGATGTGGTGTTTGTGCACGAGGAGGATACCATCGTGAATCCTATCGGCGTGAAAGGCCTCGGCGAGGTGGGCCTGCTTGGGGTGGCTGCCGCCGTGGCCAACGCCATCTTCCACGCCACCGGCAAGCGCGTCCGCGACCTGCCGATTACGATTGACAAGCTGCTGTAGCAACTAAGGCGGCGAAGGCGGCTGATGCGAAATATAAATACCCCGCAACTGGTTAGTTGCGGGGCGTTTATACTAAGCAACAGAGGTAAAGAGGCCGTATTGCTGCATTACTACTTAAGGTAAGAGCACTTGCGATTGCATGGCAACTCAAGAGCTGTCTGTCGAAATAAAAGTTAAGAAAAGCTTGATTTGATGAAGCTGTTTTTGATGAAGCTATTTAGGAATTCATTTGCAGTACGCGAGAACGTCAGGCTAAGCTTGTCGAAGCATCTATACCGCTTTGTATGAACTGTCAACGAAGCGGTAGAGATGCTTCGACAAGCTCAGCTCGCCGCTCTTTTGACTTCCTCAACAGGTTCAAGGCATGAAAATCTATATTGGACAAGAAAATAATAAATGTTTTCAGCACTTGAAGCATTTATAATTCAATTATACAGCCGTTAGTGTCTCGGCGTTGTCAAAATGGTTGGTCTTTCAGTAATAGCCCGGCAATAAAAAACAGAATTATTCCCAAAACAGGTAGTCCTACGAGAATTGTCAATAAAACTGCAACTATATTTTTGCTATTTGTATGCGGCCTGATTTTTTGAATCGACCGCTTTGTGATTAAAAACAAAATTCTTGATACAATAAAAATTATCAAGTAAGTCAGCGGGTGAATTGTCGTTACAACAATCCACAGTTTATCAATAAAATATACCAGTTTATCCATTATTTTATAGGTCATCTAAAATATCGGCTTGCCGCTACTCTG
>JANXMN010000364.1 GCA_025354605.1 Hymenobacter sp.
CAGTCAGCCAACCACTATTTACCACCCCGAGGCCCTGCTGGACTTCCTCAACCGGAGCTTTGAAACGGGGACCGATACTGTATTTCTGAGCAGCACCACGGGCGAAACTCAGGTGCTAATCGAAAGCTTCGTGGCGGGCCGGGAATTCAGTTGCATTGTGATTGAAGACGAGCATGGCCACCCGTTGGCCCTGCCGCCCACTGAGATTGTGAAGGGCGAGGAAATGTTCGACTACCGCTCGAAATACCTGCCTGGCCTGGCCCGCAAAATCACGCCCATCGACTTACCGGAAGCGAAAATTCAGGAAATCCGCGACGCCTGTGAGGAGATGTTCCGCACGTTTGGCTTTCAGGTGTACGCCCGGCTCGATGGGTTTGTGGGCCACGACGGCCGCCTGTTCCTCAACGACCCCAACACGACGTCGGGCATGCTGCCGGCCTCGTTCTTCTTCCACCAGGCGGCCGAAATCGGGCTCAACCCCAGCCAGTTCCTCACCTACCTCATCCGCACCTCGCTGGCGGCCCGCCGCCGCGCCGGCCTGCGCCCCGTGAAGCTGGGGCAACTGCTGGCCCTGCTCGACGCAGCGGTGGCCGGCCGCCAGCACGAGGCCACCGAGCGCATTCGGGTGGCCGTGATTATGGGCGGCTACTCGTCGGAGCGGCACATTTCGGTGGAAAGCGGGCGCAACATTTTCGAGAAGCTCAGCTCGTCGGCCAAGTACGCGCCGGTGCCGGTGTTCCTCACCGGCTCGGCCAACGACCACCAGCTGTACGTGTTGCCCGTGAACGTGATGCTGAAGGACAACGCCGACGACATCCGCGAGAAGATTGAACACGCCGAGGCCGGCGAGGCCCCGCACCCCATCCTGGCCCGCATCCGGCAGGAGGCCAGCGCCATCACCAGCACCTACGCCGGGCAGGCCCTGGCCCAGCCGCGCCGCATCTCGTTCGAAGAGCTGGCCGGCATGGCCGACGAGGTGTTTATTGCCCTGCACGGCCGCCCCGGCGAAGACGGCGCGCTGCAGCAGGAGCTAGAGAAATTCAACCTGCCCTACAACGGTTCGGGCGTGGCCAGCAGCAGCGTCACCATCAACAAGTTCGCCACCAACCAGCGCCTGCGCGAAGCCGGCCTGCTGGTGGCCGGCCACCGCATGGCCCCCAAGCTGGAGTGGCAGGCCGACGCCGAAAGCTTCTACCGCAGCCTCGAAACGCAGTTTCCCTACCCCTTCATCGCCAAGCCAGCCGACGACGGCTGCTCGTCGGCGGTGAAGAAAATCAAGAGCCGCGCCGAGCTGGAGGCCTTCAGTCAATTGATTTTCCGCACCGAAGAAGACCTGCTCTCCGGTCCGGCCGGCGTACTGAGCCTGGGTTTCAAGGAGGAGTTTCCGCGCAAGGAGGCCTTCCTGGTCGAAACCCTCATTAGCCGCGACGGAGCCGCGCACTTCCTCGAAATCACGGGCGGCCTGCTTACTTCTTATGATGAGGACGGGCTGCTCGACATTGAGGTATTCGAGGCCAGCGAGGCCCTGGCCACCGGCGAGGTGCTGAGCCTGGAGGAGAAGTTCCTGGCCGGCGAAGGCCAGAACATCACCCCCGCTCGCTACGACGCGGACCCCGTGGAGCGCCAGCGCATCTCGAACGAGGTGAAAGCCGTGTTGCGCCGCGTGGCCGAGGTGCTCGATATTCAGGGCTACGCTCGCATCGACGCCTTCGTGCGCGTGCGCCAGGAAGGCGAGGTGGAGGTGCTCATCATCGAGGTAAACTCGCTGCCAGGCATGACGCCCGCCACCTGCATCTTCCACCAAACGGCCCTGGCCGGCTACACGCCCTACGAGTTTATCGACCGGATTCTGGAGTTCGGCAAGGCGCGGATGGAGCTCAGCACCACCAAATAGAACGTCATGCTAAGCTTGTCGAAGCATCTCGTGTGCTACCACTAATTCAATCGTTGAACGATTGGGTTACTATTACACGCGAGATGCTTCGGCTGCGCTCAGCATGACGTGCTTTCTTATCTCAAACAGCATCTGAATTACCGCATGGCTTTCCTCTCCTCCAACTCCCCACTCGATGTCGTGAAGCACCTCGTGCTCATTGCCGTGGTGGGCCTGCTGCTCGTATTGGGCTTTTTCTACGTGTACCTGCCGGTGAGCACCCACCACGGCGAAACCATCACGGTGCCCAAAATCACGGGCATGAACGTGGCGGCCCTGGAAGACTACCTCGACCAGCGCAACCTCGCCTACTTCGTGGACGACAGCAGCTACCGGCCCAACATCGCGCCGCTCACCGTGCTGGTGCAAGACCCCGCGCCGGGCGAAAAAGTGAAGCAGGGCCGCAAAATCTACATTCAGGTGAGCATGAAGCACCCGCCGGTCATCAAGATGCCCAAGCTGGTGGGCAACTCCTCGAAGGCCTCGATGCTGATTCTGAAGAGCTATGATTTGACCGTGGGCCAGATTCAGCTGGTGCCCGACCTGGCCTCGGGCGCGGTGCTGAAGCAGCTGGTAAACGGCAAGGAAATAGCGCCCGGCGCGCCCATTGCCAAGGGTACTCGCGTGGATTTGGTGGTGGGCGACGGCCAGGGCAACCAGACTTTCGCCGTGCCCAACCTCATCAACATGCCCGAGGACGAGGCCATGACCCTGCTCGTGGGCCAGGGCCTCCAAAAAGGCGAGGTGTTCGAGCAGCCCGCCGCCGACGGCCAGACGCCCGGCACCGTGGTGCGCCAGCGCCCCGTGGCCGGCCCCGACGCCACCATCCGCATGGGCCAACTGGTCGATATCTGGATTGCCAAGTAGCTCGTACGGCGTAGCACGCCGCCTTTGCTGCGTTTCGTAGCAAAGCAAGTCACTTTAACACGCGGCAAAGGCGGAGTGCCACGCCGCGTGTGCCGCGCGCACTTTTTACCTTGTCTCCGTCGTTAGCTCCCCAAACCTTCGCCTTATGCTGACTCTTTTCCGCCTGCGGGCGCGCCGGCTGCTGTGCTCGCTGCTCCGGGCCTGGCCGCTGCTCCTGCTGTTGCTCACGGCCGGCCCCCTGGCCGCCCAGGTTACGCTGCCCACGGCCCCGCTCAGCGCCGACCCGGCCCGCGCCCGGTACGCGCCTACTGCTGCCCAGCACCGCCCCACGGCCCTGGTCCTGCCCTTTTTCGACGACTTCACCACGCCCCTCGAAGGAATGCCCAGCGTATTGCGCTGGCAGCCTGTGGGCGGGGCCTTCGTGAGCAACCGCCTGGCTTTGCGCCCGCTCACGCGCGGGGCAGCCACGCTCGACGGCCTGCTGGCCAATGGCAAAACGTACAGCGGCCAGGTGAACAGCCCCAATGGCGTGCTCGATTCGCTGGTGTCGCAGCCCATCAACCTGGGCGGCCTCGGCACCGGCGACCAGGTGTACCTGAGCTTTGCCTGGCAGGCAGGCAGCCTCGTTAGCGCGCCGGGTTCGAGCATTCCCAGCGACCCCGTGCGCCTGGAGCTGTTCGTGAAAACCACCACCGGGGCCTGGGAAAGCAAGTGGGTGTACAACGCCGTGCGCCAGCGCACCCCGTTCCGGCAGGTGGTGATTGACTTGAACCAAGCCAAATACCTGCACGGCACGTTTCAGTTCATGTTCGTGGCCAGCGGCAGCACCACCGACAACAGCGACAATTTCAGCGTCGACTACGTGCTGCTCGACCGGGGCCGCAGCCGGGGCCTCACCGATACTACCTTTATCGACGTGGCCACCGGGGCCGGGTATCGCACCCAGCCCACGGGCGGGCTGCGCAGCCCCCTGCGCCGCTTCACGGCCCTGCCCGTGTGGCAGTTCAACGCCGCCCCGGCTCCCGGCGAGCTGAACCCCGACCTGGGCGTGAACATCACCAACCTGAGCGGCAGCGCCGCCCCGCTGCCGCTGGATGCCACCGGCACCGTGCGCGACCTGAATGCCGGCCCCGTATCCGGCTTCTGGCTGCAAAGCCAGAGCTCGGGCCAGGGCCTGGTGCCCGGCAACACGCGGCAGTTTCCCCTGGTCGGCTCGGCCGCCGCGGCACCGCTGCCCGCCACAGCCGCGCCCAAGCTGTTGCGCTACACCCTGGCCCTGAACTCGCGCGAAACCACGCCCCGCACCCTGCCCAACGATACCATCGCGCGCGACGTGGAGCTGAACAATTACTACGCCTACGACGACGGCTCGTCCGAAAACGTGGTGAACCTGCTGCCCTACCCCACCGGCCAGTCCTCGGCCTTCGCCTACCTCATCGACCTGAACCAGCCCGACTACGTGCGCGGTCTGCGCCTGGTGCCCGTGTTCACGGCCTCCGATGCGAGCAGCCGCTCGGTTACCATCAGCGTGTGGGCCAACAATGGCGGCCAGCCTGCCACGGCCACCCTGGCCACCAAAACCGCCACTATTCCCGCGGCCTACCCGGCCGGCTTCAAGTACATCCAGATTGATTTTGACCAGCCCGTGCGCGTCAGCGGCTCGTTCTTCGTGGGTTTCTCGCAGCCCTCCACGGGCCGCACCCTGCACTATGGGTTCGACCTGAACAGCCGCGTGCCCGCCCGCCACTTCTGGCGCCGCGACAATGCCAACGTGTGGGACTCAGTGTCGGTGGCCCAAAACGGGGCCCTGCTGATGCGACCGGTGATGACCAATAACGTGGCCACCGCCAGCACCCCGGCAACGCTTACTGCCGAAGCTTTCGTCCTCTACCCCAACCCGGCGCATGGCCTGGTGCAGGTGGCCGGCCCGGCCTTTGCCCGCGCCGCCGTGCTCGATGCCGTGGGCCGCGTGGTGTGGGTGCAGCCCGCCGCCCAGGCGGGCAGCGCCACCCTGCCACTGCCCGCCCTGCCGCCGGGCATGTACCTAGTGCGCCTTACGCTACCCGACGGCCAAGCCGTTACGCAACGCCTGCTGCTGAAATAATCACGAAGTATCCGCACGCGAAAAAGGCCCGCCGGATTATCCGGCGGGCCTTTTCATTGGCTAATTAGTCTCGTGAAAGACTACTTGGCGGGCATGAGCACGGTGTCCACCACGTGAGTGATGCCGTTGCTCGATACCACGTTGGGGATGGTGACGGTGCTCATGCCGCCTTTGGCATCCTTGAGCATCACCTTGCCGCCGCTTACCATCACGGTCAGGGTTTCGCCTTCCACGGTGGTCAGGGTCTGCCCGTTTTTCAGGTCGGCGGCCATCAGGCGGCCGGGCACTACGTGGTAAGTAAGAATTTTGGTGAGCGTGGGCTTCATCTCGGGCGTTACCAGCGAATTCACCGTGCCAGCGGGCAGCTTATCGAAAGCCGCGTTGGTGGGCGCGAATACGGTGAAGGGGCCGGCGCTTTTCAGGGTTTCGACCAGGCCGGCAGCTTTCACGGCCGCTACCAGCGTGGTATGGTCGGCGCTGCCCGCGGCGTTGTCGACGATGTCCTTATCGGCCGTCATCATCGCGCCGCCTACCATCACGCCTTTGTCCATGCCCATACCCATGCCCATGTCGCCCTTGCGGGGTTGGGTTTTGGCTTTCATGCGGTCGCCGGCATCCGACTTGCCTTTCACTTTCATCTTGCCGTCGTCCCCCATCTTGGTTTTGGTGGTCATACCGTCGGCCGTGGTTTTGGTTTTTTCGTCAGTGCTTTTGGTTTTCATGTCCTGCGCGAAAGCGGGGGCGGTGCAGGCCAAAGCAAAAGCAACAGCGGCAAAGAGGGGTTTGGTGTTCATAACTGGGAAGTGTGGGGTGAGAAAAAATGTAGTGTTTGGCCCATCTATACGGACATAACCGTTCCTATGGTTGGGAATCGGGCCAGAAAGGGTGGCACCAATGACATTGTAGAGGCCGCCCAAAAAAAATTAAAACTTTGTTCTCAATCTGAAAACAAGGTTTTTCTACTTCTGTGCACACCTAAAACCGGCCAGCAATAGCCTTGCTCCTTTTGCCGGCTAAGGGTCTATTCGGGCCAAGGCGGAGGACAAGGTGCATCGATGCCTTACTGCCAAGGCAGCCCCGCGCCATCCTCCCTTTCCCAACCCGAGCACAAGCAAAAACCCCGTTTCCGAGATGGAAACGGGGTTTTTCGTGGCCGCGTTAGGAATCTCACCCTACGACTCGCCCCGACACGGTTATGGCGAAAAAAGCCCTGTTGCAGGCTGTGTGGGCATATTGCTTTTTGCCCTTGTCGGAATAAGACGTATTGAAACGGTTCGAATCTTCTTTTTTGTCCCCCGTTTGTCCCCCCACCTTCCCCAGTCGGGGGACAAATGTTTACCTTTGAAACGATACCTTTTATCCCCCCCGCACATGGCAACAGTCTCGTTTTTGCTCAAGGAACCCAATGCCGCCAAGACGACTCCCATCTTCGCCTTTCTAAGCTTCGATGGTCAACGTGCCAAGGTTGCCACCGGCTTGAACGTTCGGCCCAAGCAATGGCTCAAAGCCGACCAACGAGCCCAAGTACGCGGCTATCCTGACAACGGTGCCTTGAACGACACGCTCGAGCTCATCGAAGAGCAACTGCTGGCCTGCTACAGCGACCACCGGACTAAAGGGGTACTCCCCACAACTGAAGCGCTACGGGCTGCCGTGGTACCCGCTTCCCCGGTTGAGCCCGCACCCCTCCCCACTCCAGCGCTTAGCTTCTGGCAGCACTTGGCCGATTGGGAAGGACAAAAGCGCGCCGCCGGGCTGCTAAACACCGCCCGAACCTACGCCACGGCGGCCCGCCACCTCCGCGAGTTCGCCCAGAGCACCGGTTACGCGGTCGACTTCGACACCATTACCCCAACCTTCGGCGACAAGTTCACAGCCTACCTCGTCGGACCCGCCCATTTAACCGATAACACCGTAGGCAAGGTATTAGCCCGGGTGAAGCGCTTCATGCGATGGAGTGCTGAGCGCGGGTTGCATACCACCACGCAGTACACCCACCTGCGTTGGGCACTGCGCGAGCCCGACGTAATGACGCTCAGCGCGGCGGAGTTGGCCCACCTAGCGACACTACCCTTGCCGTCCGGTGGATACCTCGACAACGCCCGCGGGCTGTTCCTGCTCAGTTGCTACACCGGCCTGCGCTACTCGGACTTGGTCAGCATTCGAGCTGAGCACGTGCACGGCACCACCCTGCGACTCATCATGCAGAAGACGCGCGACGTGGTCACAGTTCCCCTCCGGGTCGAGGCAGTTCAGCTCGTAGGCCAAATGCTCAGCGGCGAGTTGCGGCCCTTGGCCAATCCCGTGCTCAACCGGTACTTGAAAGAGCTCGGGCAGCGCGCCGCGTTTGCTTCCCCCGTTGAGGTGGTTCGCTACCGGGCCGGCAAGCGCGAGAGCGAGACGCTTCCCAAGTGGCAGCGCCTGACCTGCCACACCGGCCGGCGCACCTTCGCGACGCTGGCGCTGGAGCAAGGCCTGCGTCCGGAACTAGTCATGAAGATTACCGGACACAAGAGCTGGACCAGCTTCAAGCGCTACGTCAACATTACCGCCGATGTGGTGAGCCGGGAATTCCACCGCGTGTACGGCGGGGGCGAGTAGGAAAGGGGTTTGTGATTGGGTGTGCAAAGTATGAGGCACCCTCCTCGGTCTAACAGTTGAAAATGCATGGCCTGATGACTGGTCTTGACAACATCATCAAATTAATTATGGCCTAGGTTACTCACTTATCTCCACTTAATTATGGCCTATGTTACTCACTTATCTCCACTTAATGACAGAGTCTGTGCTTTCACACCAGCCTCAGCCCAGTTAGCGCTTGGTTGCTAGAGTAGGATAAACAGCTCGAGGTAGTGATGAGGGTAGCCAAGTAACGCCCTTGGAAATTACTTAAAAGGTACATGATTGTCATATACCGGGCCGTGGAGAATAAAGCTGTGCTGGCTTTTGCTGAATAAGCTGGCCGAACATCATTAAAATTCCTACCAATGGTTGAAATCCAGGTTGAAACGAATCCGAAGGCCAGCAGAACAAACCGTCCGGCGAGCCTGCACCGAATTTACCCTGAAAAATTCCAGCTGTTCAAAAAAGCCGAGTACGTCAAGGAAAGGCCAAAAACGACTTAGAAGGTCAGATTTCTCACGATTTTGAGACCCATTGCCCCTCTCATGTCGGCCATGTTTGCATTGTCCTACCCACTAAAGGGAGGAAATGCTATCATGAACGAACCACTACTCTTGCTGTGGCAGGCAATGCTCGGTGAGGTCCGCAAGGCAGTCCAGGAAGAGCTCCGCAATGCGATGCCGGCCGCTGCACCGGCTGAAGAAGACCTCCATCCTTACACCGTGCAAGAGACGGCCAAAATGCTGAATTGCTGCCGGCAAAGTGTGCACCAGTACGTCCGGATCGGACGGCTTCGTGTCCACAAACTGGGCGCGCGCTCCTACTTTTTCCGGGCCGACATCCTGGCCGCTTTGCAAAGCGACAGCTATCAGCGTACCCCTAAAGCTAGCCGTCATGCCCGCCGTTAATCTGACCTCCTCCATAGTCGAGGCGTTGGCTGGAGATGGAAGGCCTGCTCCTGTTTCCAATGCAGGAAATCGCGCTTCAGCCACCAGTGCCGACGCCCCGAATCCGGTACCAGCGCCACGCCCCTCTTCGGCCGCGCCCGTGAATTACGTCCACCACACACGGGCCGCACACCGCAAGCTGCTCGCTGAGCCCAATTCGCGCCCGCAGCACTTTAGCGCTTACGGGGCCTTGTTCCATCAGTGGAACGACGAGCGCTATTCAAAGTGGCTAAGAATTGAACAACGCACACTCATGCGAGAAGCCCGAATCGGTTCCAAAACGACATATATCGCCACTCTGCGCCAGCTAGAAGCTTGGGGGCTCATTCGCTACCATCCAACACGAAACAGCAACGTGGGCACCCATATTTCCATTGTCGCGCTTGGCGGTAACGATGGTCCAGAAGTGGGCCATCCAGCAACTTCCTGTTCGCCCAAAAGTGAGTCAACCAGCTGTAAGCCACATGGCCCGAAAGTAAGACAACCGGTTGGCCCGAAAGTAGACCATCTCTCCCCCTCGGTTAGCCCAGAAGTGGTCCATCACTCCTTATTAGATAAAACTAGTACTACTAAACCAGTACTAGAAAACGACGGTGGCGGCGCTGCGCAAAAAAAAGAGGAGGGGTTAGCAGAGCCAGAGCTTATAAAAAAATCCAGTCGGAAATCAGCCTCTAATCAATCCTCTTGCATCCGGGATGCGGCAGCTAACCAAGCGCCTAGCGCTTCGTCTAGCCAAGCCAGAGGCAAAGCCTCCGCGCCGGACCTGCCCTTTGACCAGTCGGAGGTTGCGGGATTGGCTGCATTCTGCGCCGCACTCGCGGGCACCGACTACGAACTCGCCGACTTGGCTTTCTACCACGAATTGGTGAGTAGCTGGCGCGACAAAAAAACCGGCGAGGCCCCGCGCCGCAAAGACTGGGTAGCCACTGCCAAAAGATTTATGCTCAATGATGCCCGCGACAACCGCCTCAAACTTGCCCCAGGCTTCCAGCAACACAGCGCTGGCGCTGTCAGCTCCGATGTCCCACCTACTGGCTACCGCTCAAGCCGCTTCGACTAGGGAACTGGCTGGTGCCACTACCGATGAAACACGCGAGATTCTATTTGACCTCTCCGTTGGCCTCACGAAGCAAAAAGCTTTTTCTGCCCCCAAAGTGCGCGACCTTATTCGGCTCCACGACGAAACAATGGTGATTAAACTGGTAGTAATCTTTTTACGCGCTGCGGTAGAATCGTTTCAAGTCAAGCAGGGGCCTAACCCGTTGACCCTAATGGAGCTCGCAGCTGATTTGGTTGCGAAATATGATTGCGAGAGCCTAGAGGATTTCATACTGGCTTTGAAGACCGCTCGTCTCAGCGGAATGCAAACCTATAACTCATTGGACTCCAGTAAATTTCATAAGATTTTTAACGACTACTTCGAGAGTAAAACCGAGTTCCTTAGAAATCGTCATCTCGACCAAAAGGCTACTGGCCCAAGTAAAGACGCAGCAGTAGTAGCCTCCATTGCCGCACAGCCGCAAATTGCCACCATGCTGCAACGCCGTCTTGACCCCGCTCACCTCAATAAGAATAACCTGCGTCTCAAGCTCACCATAATAACTGCTCGATTAATGCGTGGTCTGATAACGCCGGAGGAAGCAGCGGAACATCGTGCCGAAGTCGAGGCTGCCAATTATCGTCACGCCACCCGGCGCCAAGAGCCCTCCTCGTGAAACACATTCGCTATTACCGCTCCCGGTGCGGCAGCACCTATCGCATTCGGACCCTTACTTCAAGCTATGGATTACAGGCGCGTTGCAGCAGATATGCGACCGCGTTTGGACCTGAATACCCAACTCACCCAGCAGAAGTAGGCCGCTTACTTACAACCGGCTTTTTCGTTGGGCTAGTCAGTGAGGAACCGTTGATTGAGCTAAGTTAAACCAACGGTTAGCTGAGAGCTTGATACACTCTGTTGGATACAGAAAAGGCCTTTATCGAACGTGATAAAGGCCTTTTTTTTATAAAGTGACTTCTATGCGAATGTCTCCACCAGCCTACACTGCGCAGCCGTTTCCGGTGAGTGGGGCTTGCGGTCCCGCTTGGCAACCCCCTGCCATTCTTTGGCAATTTTGTTCAGCGCCGCTGTCCCGTTTAGTTGCTCAGCACGGACTAAGAAATACTCCAGGACGGTACCGGTGCGACCTACTCCGCCCCAGCAATGAACAACTGCTTTGCGGCCCGCCGTGACCGTTTTATTCAGCGCCGCCGACACTGCTTCTAACGTAGCCGCGTCGGGCACGTCCACGTTGGTGATAGGGAATCGTTGGTAAGTAATTGTTCGGCCTTGCGCTTTGGCCAGCTTCTGTAGCAGGGGCAAGTAGGAAGTCAATTCGTAGGCTTCGGTCAGGTCGTAGAAGTCCGTAATACCGGTTGCGAGCAAGGCCGTGATCTTTGCCTGCGATTGGTCCGGATTTTTATCGCCAGGGTATTCAGCCCCAGCATTTGCTCAGTGACCTAGTAGCTGTTCGGAACGGGTCGAGCCGGTGCGGTTGGTGCTGGAGCAGCCCCCGCCCCTACTATGCTCTGGGAAGCCCGCCGGCACAGGTCCTCGATGTCGGCCCGGCGAGCCAAAGCCTTTACCCAAACGGCTGGGATATTTTCCTCCCCGTAGTAGAGCCCAGCCAAGCCTCCTACCACGGCCCCCGTCGTGTCCGTATCATCCCCCAAGTTGACGGCAGCGAGTACGGTGGCCGCATAGGTCTCGTACCGGAGCAAATACCAGAGCGCTGCTTCGAGCGTGTGCACCACGTAGCCGCTGCTCTGGATAGTCGATTCGGGCAAAGCAACTAACTGGCCCGATAGCAGGCGTTCAAAATGATTTACCTCTTTAGCAAGTATGCCGAGCTCGGTGAATTGCGTAGGTGCCTGCTCGCACATCTTCGCATAGGCCTGGGCGGGGCTAAGCCCCGCGCGCAAGTATCCGGTTAGCTCCAGGTAGAGAAAGCAGGCAATGGCCGAGCGCACGTGGCCGTGGGTGACGGCGGAGGCCTCGACCAGCCGGGTGTAGCGTGCCAGCAGTGCATCCTCTGGCCGGTAGAAAGCCAGGGGTAAGATGCGCATGAGCGCTCCATTGCCGTTGCTCATCTCATCGCGGCCTCCAACGAGTGGGCAGGCACCTGGACTCGATTTTTTAAGCTGACCCAACGCCTCGCGTGTGGTAATGCCGATGTCAAACACCCGGCCATGGGGCGTCCAAAACCCGTGCTCGTACCAGCGCAGGCAATTATTGGCCAGCGTGCGTACGGCATACCCTTCGGCGATTGCCTCGGCTAGACAAAAGGTGAGCGAAGCATCGTCGGACCAGGTGCCGGCCGGCTGATGATGGGTGCCGTAGGCGCGCATGCCAGTTACTGGGTCCTGGGCCCGGGCGGCCCGGGAAGAAAATTCGACGGGCACACCCAAGGCATCGCCCACGGCCAGGCCCAGCAGGGAAGCGCGTAGGTGTGATTCAAGTGTGGATACGGGAGAAGTCAACTGGAAAACATAAATCTAGGCCTGCAACATAACTAAGAGGCTGTTTAAGTTAATCGGGCAAGTCGTCGGATGTTTGCCAGGTACAGCCAGGCGTTGGCGTGGGTGGTTTTGCGCTCGTAGTCCTTGGACAGGCGGCGGTTGGCGCCCGCCCAGGCGATGCTGCGCTCGACAACCCAGCGCTTGGCGTGGATGAAAAAGCGGCCCTTGTCGGCCACCACCCCGCGGGGCACTTGGGCTTGTACCCCGCGCCGGGCCAGGTGCTCGCGGAA
>JANXMN010000383.1 GCA_025354605.1 Hymenobacter sp.
GACCTGCTTTACCGGGGCCAAGCCGAGCAGACCCACACCGCTACCCACGAGGCCACCGGCCTCACGGTGAAAGTACGCCCCGACCTAATGATAACTAGCCCCAAAACCGGCCGCGTGGTACTCGTGGACTTCAAAACTACCAGCTGCCAGGACTACGCCAACTTCTGCGCCACCATCGAAAAATACGACTATGACCGGCAAGCCGCCCTATACGCTGACCTGCTAGGCGCGGCCCGCTTTATCATCATTGGTGTGCAGAAAAAAGCCCCGTTCGAGGTGTGGCAGTTTGAAGTGACGGAGGCCCCCGGCCTCATCGAGCAGGGCCGCAAAAAGTACGAGCGGCTGATGAAGGTGTACACCCAGCAGCAGCCCCGGCCCGACATGCTTTCTGATAGCTCCTGCTTAATCCCGCGCATCGCTGCTTAGATTATGAGCACTAAGCTAATTCTAGTCGCCGACGAACGCGGCTTCACTGTGCAGCTCAGCACCACTCACCAGACCCAGGCAAACGCTCTTGCCCACTTCACCGAAGTGCTGGCCCAGCTGCACCACCAGCACCCCGCAACCAAAACCGCTGAGGCCGCTACCAAGGCAAGCACCAAAGGGAATTGAGCCGCCCACAGAAAAGCCCCCGCAAAATTGCGAGGGCTTTCTCGTTTCCTTCCAGAGTAGTCCTGGCTGCGTAGAAACCCTAGTCCAGCCACTTCCTCTCGCGCATCTTTTCGGCGTACTCAGCAGCCTCATTTTCCATTTTTTGATGCAGTTGTTCAGTCGCTTCTGGCGTCATTTTACAACCAGTTTCAACACTTCCCTTAACCGCGGCATACAGCTCGGCTTCTGAAAGCGTGCCCGTGCGCGCAGGCTTCAAAGGAATTGAATCGGACATAAACGGTGCTAATTAAGTGTAGAAATCAAAGGCCTAACACATAGTGCAGAAAAGGGCCAACGCTGCCAACAATCGTGGCGATAGCGAATGAATACCGATTGACGAAGTTGGGTTCAGATTTCATTTTCATACTGGCAATATAGGCGCGTCACCCCTGACTTGCAGCGGACTTAGTTTTTTGATTCGGCCGCAGCGCCATCATGCCGCGGCCTGCTCGTCATTCCTCTTCAGCAGATACGAAAACTGGCTCAGGTGTTTGTCGCGCAGATGTTCCATCCAATGCTTCGCGGCCTCCACAGTTTGCATTTCGTCGGCTGGCAACGGGAAAATGGGTGACACGTTGCTACCGGGGCCAAAGTCCATTTTTAGCCCATACCCACAATTAGGGGCTATTTCAACGACTTTGAATTGGCATCCGCGGGCCTCGTAGGCCCCGCAGTAATCGGTGATGGATTCAGCATCCGGCAAGAAATGTGGCATAACGAATAGTAGAAAAGGTAAAACAGAGGACCGGCAACTCACCGGAACCCAAAAACTCAAATTCAGGCCACAGAGGGCCGCACTTTACCGCCGCGGGCTCACACCCGCTTGCGGCTCTTTCGCTGCTGCTCTCGCGCCCGCAACTCGCCCCAGAGGCCGATTACCGCGTCCAGGGTTTCGCCTTTCAACACCAGCACCCAATACCGCACCCGGTCCCGCAGAATGTAGTTAATTACCGAATCCACATGGCCACCCCGCCGCAGTTCGTCCGCCTCGCCGGGTTTTAGGGCCACCGCGAAATGCGTGTAGTAGTCCCCATTGGGCAGCGTAACCATCGTAACCCGCCGATTGTGCAGCCGCCTCACCACGGCGCGGTTGGAAACAGGGTAATCAGGAAGGGCCCCAGGAAGATGGGCCGGTGGAATTGGAAAAGCCATAGCGTGAAAAATGAAGTAGGTTGGAAATCAGTTGACCGTCATTAAATCCTCCAGGCGGGTGGTGTAGGCCGGCGTGCGCCACGCCGCCTGCCCCTTCCAGGGCTCGGGCCCGCCGCCCTTCGCGCCCAGCGCCGCCGCCAGTTTCACGGTCCCGCGCCCGAACCGCGCATTGAGCCCGTCCAGCGCCGCCATCATTTGGGCGCTCTGGCCACTCACCGCTGCCCCGGCCGCCAGCGGCGCGGCCTCCCCGAAAAGCCCCAGCTGCTGCCCGCCCGGCGCTTCCAGCCCGGCCAGCACCACGCCCGCTTTCGTGTACACCGCTCCAGGCTCCCAAATGCGCGCCAGCAGTTGCGCGGCCCGCGCCGTCAGCTCGCGCGTGTCGCTGGTGGGCACCGGCAGCGTCAGCACGGCCGAGCGCGAGTGCCCGCCCGCCCCGCCGGCGTCCGGCCCGAACCGGCTTTTGCTGATGAATACCGTCAGGACGTGCGCTAGCTCATGCTGGCCCCGCAGCTTCTCCGCCGCACGCGCCACGAACGAAGCCAGTGCCCCCATCACGAAAGCCTGCTCCCGCAACGGCTGGCCGAACGTGCGCGAGCAACTGATGCTTTGCCGTTTCAGCGTCCCGTCTTCGCTCGGGGCCAGCCCCGCGCAGGGGTAGCCCTGCAGCTCCCGCACCAGCCGCGCCCCCACCACGCCACCCAGGAACTTGCGGGCCCAGGACTCCGACACCCGCGACAGGTCGGCCGCCGAATCGATGCCCGCCCCCGTCAGCTTCTGCGCGTACTGCCGCCCCACGCCCCACACGTCGCCCACCGGCACTTGCCCCAGCGCCCATTTCCGCCGCTCGCTCGAATCCAGATACAGCACCCCGTCCAGGCCGGCATCTTTCTTCGCCAGCCGATTAGCCAGTTTCGCCAGCGTTTTAGTCGGTGCCACGCCCACGCATACCGGAATACCCGTGCGCGCCTTAACCCCCGCCCGGATGCGCCGGGCCATTGTTTCGATATTGCCCAAATACGGCGTCAGATGTTGCTCCAGTCCGCCCAGGTCCAGAAAGGCCTCGTCAATCGAATAGATTTCCACTCCCGGCACCGATGCGCCCAAGTAGTGCATCACGCGCCGCGACATATCCCCGTACAGCGTGTAGTTTGAGCTGAACACCTGTACCTGCTCACGCCGCAGCTGCTCTTTTACCTGAAAATAAGGGTCGCCCATTTTCAGCCCCAGCGCCTTCGCCTCGGCCGAGCGCGAAATGATGCACCCGTCATTATTGCTCAAAATGACCACCGGCCGCCCTTCCAGCCGAGGCTGAAATACCCGCTCACAACTCACGTAGAAGTTGTTGCAATCTACAAGTCCGAACATACCTAGTCGCGGCTATGCAGCAACGCCGTTAGTTTACCCGGAAGCAGCTCATGCACAACGTGCGTCACCACGCCCCAGATGTGAAGTTCCTCCCCCGTCCGAATCTTGTAGGGCTGAAAGGCCGGATTGGCCGGCATCAGCCACCACGTTTCACCCCGCCGCTCCAATCGTTTTACCGTGCAGTCGCCTTCCACCACCGCCACCACGATATGCCCGTGGTCAGCCTCCAGGTGCTTATCCACTGCCAACAAGTCCCCGGCATGAATTTCGGCCCCGCTCATCGACTCGCCCGACACCCGCACCAGATAAGTAGCGTCAGGATGCCGGAACAGCAGCCGGTTCAAATCGAAAAGCCCCTCCAGCTCATCGGTGGCGGGCGAGGGAAAACCCGCTGGCACCCGGCAACTGAACACAGGCAAGAGCGCGGGCATCGGTGCTTCCAGCACCGGGATAAGCAGCACGTCGTACATAAGGCGGTAAGAATAGGTTGAACGCCTAAAGTAACGCTTACTAATGTCATTAGTTTATATTTTCACTAATTAAATTGGCATTCCATACTGATACTCAGGCTAAAAACTTTTGTAGTCGTGTCGTAAACCAGTGATAATATAGCTGTATTACAGTAGTTAAGCAATGCATCTAGATTTGTATTCAAGTTTGCTCGGCAACGCGGTGCTATCTAAATTGGCAGTGCCTTTAACCCGCTATTGCGTTGTCCATCCGCATGAAACTATCCAAAAAAGCTACCCGCACCGTCACCGTCGACGTGTCCCATACCTTCGAGCCGGAGGCAGATACAGAAACCTATTCCGACGGCCGGCACCCCGACTACGATGCCGAAACCGGGGCCGAGTTCTGCCCCGTGTGCCACGACCTGCTAGCTTGGCACGAACAAGCCTGTGAAGCCGCCCCCGCGCCGCAAGTCACCGCCGAATCCGAGGGCGAAGCGCCCGCATTCCAGCCCCAATCCCCTGTTTCCATATTCGCCTTTGCCATCGGCCACCTTGTGCAGCCCGCCGACTGCTCCCCAGCTGCCATCACTTGGCGCGGCCAGCATAAAGAGCGTCACCCCGCCACCGGCCTAGTCCACCGCATCAATGTCTACTATCTAGATAACGGGTATTGGGACTGCTACCGCGAGGACGAGCTACAAGCCGCCTGACACGCCGCCACAGCTGGCATCGCCAAGACTAGCGGGCATTGAGCACCGCCAGCCCCAACTTGCAAAGTGCAGGCCGGGGCTGGTTGTTTCCACTATAGGCTTGGAATACAGGCTATGCCCCAGAAGCCGTTGAAGCACTATCAACAGGTTCTGCTTCCGGTTCGATTACTTCAAGCCCTTGCACTTTCAAAGCCTTGATAAAATCCTCGGCTCGTTCAATACGGTCCATTTCAGGTATGTCTAAAAGCCAACGCTGGCCTTTTTCCCTAGGTTGCAGGTTGTAAAGCACTTCAAGCGACGTTGGCAAAGCATATCCGGCCGGCAGGGTAAGGAGCCACCCAAAAGGCCCGCTATACAGGGCTAACGCCCAACTATCACCTGGCCATCCTGGTATGTTGTCTAGATACAGGGGACTAGCCAAAGTATCATTTACCCACTGTTCGTGATAGGGCGCAAGGGCGTCCGCCACTTGTTTTCGCAGCCATATTGTTCGGACATATGGGTTAATGTGCTTAGCTCTTAGCGAATTACCCTCAAGCAAGCGCACCGAGAAATCCCTATTCCACGCATAGTAGCCTTCTGAGGACTCCGTCATCCCCGGATACTTGATGAAATAGTAGCGCCAATCATGTTCCTGCTCAACAGCTAACCATTCAGAAATTAAGCCCTCTAACTTCTGTGAAGGAGATGTTTCTGCTGCATCCAAATAGGCTATCAGAAACTTGGATAGCAAATTAGGCTCTCTTTTTGGAATATCGGCGGCTAACACCGTGTACCAGTTTTCTGGATTCCCAAGGAAGTATTTCCTTCCAAGTTGTGTCTTTTTCCATTCACCTTGACTTACACGATAATCTCCGCACGTAAGCCATGCCCGAATGATTAAATCCTGCGACACCTTTCCCGACCAGATTTCCCTAACCGCCTCCGCAAAGTCCGCAACTCGGTCAGTAAACTTGGCCAACTTCAAGTTGCGCAGGTCGCCCCGCAATACTACCTGATTCTCCAATTCATGAACCGGCTGCTCTATTTCTGGATGTTCTTTAATTAACCGCGCCTTGTCTCTTTCATGCTCTACCCCCCGTCGTCCAAGTTGTGGCAGCTGCACATCATTTGCTAGTCGCTCATAAGCATCCGGTGAACTACCTGCCTCTGCTTTGCCCAATACGGTTGCGGCGGCGGTGAACAGTTGCATACTTTCAACACGAAGATTCGTGTTCAACTCTTTGTCGTTTTGCTGTCGCGTCTGCTCCAACAGATTGCGGAGCACCCTTAATAGGTTTCGCAGGTCTGCTTCCTTAAAATTCTCATCAGAAACAGTTGCTCCATACATCAGCAACCCGAACAGCAAAACCTGTTCTTGCAGCTCTTGATTCGGGCTGGTGATGCGGAGGCACCGACTGAAAATATTTAGGCGGGTATTACCAAAGACCCGTACCCGTTCTGGTTCTGCCCCTTCTGATAGTAAGCGTCCGAGCAGACCAGCTATTCCGTTAGGCTCCCGTTTCTCTAGTTTGGCCAAGAAATCAAGGCTCCGAAACAGAAACTCAACGTTCTCGCTTTGGTCAAATACTCGCTCAAAATGCTCGAATCCCAATCGATGCTGTGCTAACTCCCAGACTTTTCCGCCCATCCTGTACCCCAGCATTCGCGTGAGAAAATGCAGATACTGCTCCATCACCTCGTCCGCCACTTCTGAGCCGGGCTGTCGATACTTCCAGAAGAAGTCTAGCCAAGGGCCGTCCATCTTCTCTCCAAAATAGGCTTGCAACTCTTCCGAGTGCTTCTGCTTCAGCAGCAGGTCGAACTCCGCCTTCCAATTTTCGAAGTTGGTTAGAGGCTTCCCACGCGCATTCATCTTAAGATAAAGGTCGTCGGTCAGTCCGACCTTCGGCATATCCAAAAAGTAGAATCCAATAAGCGGTGTGTCGGCGTCGGTTAGACGTGCGAACAACCCGGTAGTATTCCTGAAACGCGCTTGCAGTGCGTCCAGCATAGTCAGCATAGCTGCTACGGTCGGGTCTCTTTCCCAAGAAGGCTGGAACCAAGCAGTGTCCTGCAAGGCATCCGTCAGTGTGGCGTATTTGTCCACAGGAAGAGCCGATACCTTTGCCAACTGCCTGCAAAACTCCCGTGAACTACTACGGGTTTCATATGTGAATTTGCGGAGCAGCTTACCGGCATTGGACAACTCCCCATCTACCAATGCTAAATACCAGTGTAGCAGGAATAACGTAGTCAGACGCTGTTGGCCGTCCAATGGAATGAATAGGTTACTGCGTAATTCCCCGTAGACGAAATCCAAGGTCAAAGGCTGTTGATTGGTAAGGGCGTCATGCAACGCCTCTACCAGTCGGACGCGAATACCGTTTACCTTGTCGCTTTTGCGCCCTTGCGCATAGTCTCGCTGAATAATGGGTACCTGAATGTAATTAATGTCGGGCTCATTCAGAAGCGTCCAGAATGTGTAATAATTAGTTTGCATGACTAGGGGCAGCGACGGGCGTTAAATATGCTTCCAGGGTAGTTCGAATCATTTCCACGTAATCCTGACGGTCATCAGCGCCCCAATAAGATAGGTTTGCCGGGGCTTCACTGTAATATTTCAAAAACACGTTACGGGTAGCAATCGGAATGAACGACCCCTTTCGCTCCAGTTCCATTATCAGTGCCCGCTTTTGCGGAAACACCCCATTGCTCAGTTTCGAATTGTCGCTGACAGTCAAAAGTGCTAGGTTGTCTATTGTGTGTAAGTCCGGCTCACCCAACAGGGCAAATATGTGTTTTTGTACAATCACAAAGTCGTCCTTATCAATAACCTCTTGCAAAAGCAGGTTATCCATTTCATCTAGCACCAATTGAGGCTGCGATGTTTCCGATTGCTCATCTTGTAGTTCCGTCGACTCTGAAACCTGCTTTATTCGCTCTACAACAAAGCGCCGCACGTCCATTAGCCATCCTACATAGGCCTCCCTTCCACTCAATCCTTCCGAATTTTGGGCGTGGATATGTTCCAGACTCCACTTTCGTGCGTCTTTGCCATCACCTTTATAGTGCTGAAATGGGAAACGGTAACTGGCCCCTTTGTTTTGGTGCAGCGTTTCAATATTGAACAATAAGAGCACCCTTCTCAGCTCAGTATAATTGTCGTTGTAATTCCAGTCCTCCCATGGCCCGGCAACAGCCCTTCGAATTCGCTTCTGCACATAGGTCTTAAACTCGGTTTTAGTACAAGCTCTGGCCATTTTTAACAGCACGCTTATTTTCTCACCTATCGTTATCAGGTAGCCTATCTGATGATACCACTCGCGGTTATTGTACCATTCGTCTAGCAGCAGGAATAGGTCTTTTACTTCGCGCCACTTATCAAGCAGCTGCTCCGTGTCAGCTTTGGCTAATTGCTTATTGAAATAGTAAAAAGTCGCGTAATCTTCTTTCCCGCCATTTTCAATTCCGGTCAGTAGTTCGAATAAAAACTCTATTCGGGTAGGTTGCTGGCTGGTCCCCTCACTAAGAAAATACCACAGTTCTGGCTGCTGAAGTCGAGCTTCTATCATATCCCACTCAGTAGCCATCTCCAACTGCCGGCGCTCGAAACGTTGTTGGTCTTCAGGCTCTCCAACTTGTGCCCGTTTCAGGAACAATGCTTTTATCAGCTCGGCATTGGTCAAAGGAATTTTGCCGGAGTTAATGCGAATAAAAGCCTCGTGCTCCCCGCCCTGGTCGGGGGCTAGCTCATACCAAATAACTTTCGTGCGCCGCAGCAGCGTTGGGTATATGTCATCAGCGACTCCCTCCGGGGAGTCCTGCTCACCAAACCACTCGGCCATGCTGGCGAGTGCTTGGTACATGAAATGAAAATCGATATTCTCCGAGGCGCGGGCCGGGTCGATATTCTCAAGATACTCTTGGCTTTTGTCTCTTGTGGCGTATTCAAGGGTAAACTGTGGTACCACATTTTTCCGGTACGTACCTTGAATGTACCCCAGCAAAATATGAATGGTAGTCAGCCTTTGCTGACCATCTATCAGTTCCCATTAGCTCCCTAGCGGCTTCACCAACACAGGCTGCAGGCAGTAAAAGGTGTCTTTGGACGCTGTATCATGGAAATACAGCAAGTCCTCCAACAAGGCCCTAACCTGTGTTTTTGTCCACCGATAGCCACGCTGATACTGCGGCACCAAAAAATTGAAGCCCTTTAGGTCGGCAATGGATTTTAAATCAACCGTATTTTCTCCCGGCATCGCTGGTGTAAGTATGAGAACGAAATAAGAATTATTGACAAAGCCGAATCCACCAACTTTCTTTCCTACCAAGATGCGTGCATCGACAAAGCTATTCTAAATCCAGCATAACGAACCTCGGGCAAGACATTAAAAAAGCCGGCCCCTCATCAGGAACCGGCTTATTCAGTTAACAACAGCCGACTATGGCCACCAACGCCGGTTACGCCGGTACGGTATCGGCCGGAGCCTCCTCCTTCCGGGCCTTCGCCTTCGCAGGCCTTTCCGTCTTGATATTGCCAGGGGCCTCGTACTCCCCGAGCACCGCTAGGCCCGGCAGCGCGGCTCCGTCCTTGCTGTCCTCAAACGAGCCGATTAGGGGCGGGTGTTCTGCCGTGGGCGCTATTTCGCCCGCTTTGGCGATGGCATCAGCCACGCCCCCACCAGCCACTGCCTCCACATACTTCGACGTGGTAGGGTAGCTAGTACCGTAGGCTTTATTCACCGCCTCGACGGCTGCCGTGGCCTTGCTGGCCAGCGCCAGCGCATCGGCCAGCACGCGGGTAGCCGCCCGCACGCGGACATCAGCCACCGAAACCTGTTTCACGGCCCGCTTGGCGCGGCCGGTAGCTTGCAATTGGTAAGCAGAAGATTTACCGCCAATTGAGGCGGAAAAAATGGGCTTGATAGCCATGATGAAGGTGCGCGTAGCGCGTTGAAAGTGAAAGAAAAATTAGTCCAGGGCTGCATTGGGCGCCAGCTCGGCGCCGCCGTTTGCATTGGGCAGCGGCGCGTACAATTGGGCTGGAGCACCGGCCACGCTGGCTGCAGCAGCGGCCGTAATGGCGGTACCGACCCCGGCCGTGTTGAGGGCTTGGATAAAAGAAGTCGAACCGGCGTAAGTGGTGCCGTACAGCGTGTTGATGGTTGCCACGTTGGTAGCCGCCACAGTAGCATCGCCCAGGGCGGTAGCCAGCCGCAGGGCCAGCCCGCGGGCCTTGAAATCGGCGCTGTAGCGGCGTTTTAGTGCCCGCTTGATACGACGCTTGCCTTGCAACTGGTAAAGGGTGAGAGCTGCCATAAATCGAAGAAATAAGGGCCGGAAAGAGGTACACCGTAACCACCAGGGCCCGAACAAAAACGGCCAGCACCACGAGGAGCTGGCCGCTTTGTTCAGCCCGAAGGCAGCCTAGCCCACGAACTCAATGGCCAACGGGTTGTTGGCGTTGTTGTTCAGCGGGTACATCTGGCCGTTGAGCTGCTGGTAGAAGTTGATGCCTACCACACCCACCACCACATCAGCGGCGGCCGGAGCAGCCGGGAAGCTGGCCACGATGTCGCGGTTTACAAGAGCCGGCGAGTTCAGCGCCAGCACGCCCAGCGGAGCCGCCACCACGCCCTGCTGATAGGTGCCGGTTTCAAAGTCCAACGAAGCCGCACCGTACAGCAGCTCAAAGTGGGTCGCACCTTGGGGAGCCGAAATGTCGGTAGCCGGGTTCAAAGCCGGAATGCTCATCGTCACGTCCGAACCGGCAGCGGCTACGCCGTACTGGAAAAAGATGCTCTGACCGATGCCCGCGCCTAAGTTGAAGTTGAAGCCGAGCAGGGCCGCGATGTTGGCCTTATCCACCACCCGCTCGCCGCGGTTGTTGGTATCGTCCATGCCGATGAGCTGGCGCACCTTCTGCGTGAGGCGGCTTACCATCTGGCTGTCGGAAGCGGCCGAAATCAGCACGCGCAAAGCGTCCCGAATCAGCTTAGCACCTGAAGCGGCGCGGCCGAATTCCGAGGCGTTTTCACGAGTACGGGCCAGCGAAGCCGACGAGGTGAAGGCTGCCTTGTTGGAGGCGGGTTTCTGACGGACAGTGCCGTTTTTGGCGAATACAAGGCCGCCAACGGTGCCTTGCAGACCCAGGATGCCATTTTGAGAGGCCATGAGAAAAGGGGGATAAAAAATGAGAAGAAAAACCCGGCTGCTTTCACTTGCGCGGCATTGTTACCAGGTGCAGCCAACCCGATAGCGCCGCTTGATTTCTGAATTGAAGGACCGCCATAGCTTCGGCGGAACCGCCCCGGCCGCGCCGCATTTCCATAGCCCGAGCCCGGCGCGCTGCGCGGCCACTTGCTGCTGTGCCCGCCCTGCCACCGTCTTACTCGGGTCGTAAGCCCAGGCCCAGCCCCGCACCACCAGCAGCGAATCCAGCGGCACGGCGCGGCCCGCAGCTGCCACCGTCGAAGTCGGCAGCAGCACCGCCCCCAGCGTCCGGCCATACAGGTCCATACCAGCCCGCGCCACCAGTACCACCCGCCCCGGAGGCAGGAGCCGCGCCACCGAGTCGGCAGCTTGCGGCCCGAATGCCTGGTCATGCTCCGGCGCATCCACGCCCAGCAGCCGCAGCCGGTAAGTGGTAGAGCCCGACAGCACGATGTAAGTATCGGCGTCGATGACACGTACCACCCGGGCGGCCTCAGCGGCAGCGGCGGCGCGGGCAGTGAACGACAACGGCGAGCCCGTTTCGCGCTGGCTTGAAAGACAGCCCGCCACCAGCGCCCCGACTAGCGCCATTTCGCCCACCCGTAAAATAGTCCGTCCGGCCTTCATGCTCCGAACCTACGGCCCGGTTTTAGCGGTTGTATCTTAGCCTGCCACTTTCACCCAAAACCCTCCCATTATGCCCCAGGTTTGCATCTACCCGAAGGAGGCAGCCCAGCTCACCGGCACCAAATACAGCACTGCCAAGGTCCTCTTGCAGCGCATCCGTAAGCACTTCGACAAGCCCGCCCGCGCCTACGTTTCCGTGGCCGAGTTCTGCCAGTTTACCCACCTCCCTGAGGCCGAGGTTTCCCGCGCCCTCAACCGTAGTTAGAGTATGGCTCAAGTATGGACGAAGAACGGCTCCAGTACCGCCGCCCCTGTCTCGTCCTGTCTCGTCCGGCTATAGCTATACAAGTGAAGGTGATAATCCGGCCTGCGCTTTACAGGCCTGGTGGGTAATCCGGATTGGGCTTTACAGGTGAGGAAGATAAGCCGGGAATTTATTTCCGCCGCTTGGGCGGTGGGTCAGGTTGGGGCCGGGCTGGTCGCCGGTTGATGGTAATTTTTCCAGCGCCGCACCAGCGGCCCTTCCTGCTCGTGGGCCTGGCTCGGGGTCAGAAAGTCGCAGCTGCCGTGCGGTCGCCGCTCGTTGTAGGCACGCACGGCACGGCCCACCAGCGCGTCGGCCTGCGCAAAGCCGGGCAGCGTGTCACCGAGACCGAATTCGTCCTTCAGGATGCCGTTGACCCGCTCGGCCACGGCGTTTTCGTACGGGTCGCCGCGCTGGGTCATGCTCAGGGCCACGCCGTGGCTTTCCAGCAGGCCCACGTACTCGCGGGCCGCGTACTGCAAGCCCCGGTCGGAGTGGTGAATCAGCGGCCGTTGCGGCTGAGTGCGGGCGTTTAGGGCCTGGTGCAGGGCCGCGAGCGTGCCGCGCACCGACAGGTCGGGGTGCAGGCACGCGCCCATGATTTTGTGGGAGTACAGGTCCGTAATCAGGCTTAGGTAGCTCCAGCCGCTGAGCAGCCGTACGTAGGTGATGTCGCTGACCCAGACCTGTTCCGCCCGGCTCACCGTCAGGTGCTCGATGAGGTTGGGCCGCCGAAACAGCGGCAAGCAGGCCTGGGTGGTAACGACGCGCCGTTTGCGGCGGCGGATGAGCAGGCCGTGGCCGGCCAGCAGGGCAAAGAGGTAGTCCCGGCCCACGCGCGGCGCGTGCTCGCCCAGTTGTGGGAGCAGCAAAAAATGCAGCTTGCGGGTGCCCAGGCGGGGCAGGTCCTCGCGGATGTCGGCCACCAGGGCCAGCACCAGCCCGTCGAGCAGGGCCTGCGCCGTGGCGCGGCGCTGGTGGTCGTAGAATGCGTTTCGGGTCTTGCCAAACAATCCGCAGAGGGCCCCCACGCCCACGTGGGGGTACTTCTGGCGCATTACTTCGACGGCTTGGCACCATCCTTTTTTCGGATGTCAATGTGGTAGGCCGCCTCGGCCTGGTCAATGAGCGTGTGCAGGGCCTCGATTTGCCACTGCGCCTGCCGCAACTGTGCCGCCAGCTCGGCCGCCTCGCCCGGCGTAACGGCCGAAACCACCGGCTGGGGCGGCGGAGCCGCGGCCTCCGCCGCTTGCTGGGCCGCCACCCAGGTTCGCAACGTGCTCTTTAACCGCAAGCCGTACTTGAGCAGGGCCGCGTCTTCGCTGAGCCGGCCGTCGCGCAGCTCGCGCACAATCTGGTGCTTCTGGGCCGCCGTAAAGACCTTGCGTTTCATCTGCTGGTACACGGCCGTGCCGTAGCGGCGCAGCCAGGCCCGCAAGGTAAGGCGCCCAATAACGAGGCGGTCGGCCACCACGCTTTGGGCCTCGCCGGCCTCGACCAGGCGCACGGCCTCTTGGCGCAAAGCAATAGGATAATGTTTACTTCGGGCCCGATGGACGGGCAACTCGTTCTCGGTCATTCAGCGGGAGCTTGGTGTAAAGCTCTGACCGGACGAGACACCCTGCTTCGCGGGTAGCGGCCGGGCTGGCGGTGGCATCACCTGCGGCGCGGCCTGCTCAGTTGCGGCCCCGCCTTTCGGTGCGCGGGTTTTTATTGACGGTGATAACGGCCGCCGCCCTCACTTCTTCGACGACACCGCCGCCCCTGAAGGTGTCGGCCGACAACGCCCACCGCTACATCGGCAAGTGGGCCCAGGTTACGGGCAAAGTGGTACGCGCCTACACGGCTCACAACCGCGAGGGCGCGCCCACCTTCCTAAACCTAAACAAGCCCTTCCCGGATTGCCCGCTTGAAGTTGTGCTTTTCGCCGACATTGCCGCCCGCCTCAAAATCGACCCCTCCAAATTGGTAGGGCACACCATTGCAGTCACCGGCTACATTCAGGCCGCCACCGGCTCCACCTCGCAGATGGTACCCGACAAAGCCGCCTCGTTGGTAATCGTGCGCTGACCGGGCGCTGCTGGCCCGTCCCAGGCTGCCCGCATAGCGTCATGCTGAAATTCTTCGGCCACCTTCGCGTACTTCATCGTGGTTTGAATGTGGGCGTGGCCCAGCACCTTTTGAAGTACCACCACCGGCATCCCACGCAACAGGCTTTGCACCGCGAACGTGTGCCGGGCCGTGTGCATTGATAGCAGCTCGTAGAGCGGCACGGCCG
>JANXMN010000189.1 GCA_025354605.1 Hymenobacter sp.
TCTCTACCGCCGTAGTAATCCAATCGATTAGGTTTACTACGGCGGTAGAGATGCTTCGACAAGCTCAGCATGACGTTCTAAGTAGAATACGTTTACTACTGCACGACTACTTAATCCAATCGGTTAGATTTACTACGGCGGTAGAGATGCTTCACTGCGTTCAGCATGACGTTCTGCTAAGGCTGACGCGAGTTTCCCTACATCGTATACTTACGGCCCTTGTTCTGGGCTTTCAGATAGGTCATCAGGGGCTGGAAGTACGTTACCATCGCGCGGGCCGAGAGGTCTTCGCCGGTTTTCTCCTTGAGCACGGTGCGCCAGTCGCGGCTGGAGCCGGGGCGCATGATGTCGCGCAGGAACTCGCCCACTTCCTTGTGGCCGTAGTAATTGGTGGCGTGCGGGTCCTGTTGGAGGATTTTGCGGGCGATGTGGTCGTGTAGCTGGAAGAGGATGACGTAGCTCAGGGCGTAGTCGTAGTACTGGGCGGGGTCGTCGTTGATGTGGGTTTTGGTGGCGGGGTCGAGGTAGTTTTCGCCGCGCGTGGTAGGCGGCACCATGCCCTGGTACTGCTTGCTCAGGGCCCACCATTTGGCATTTAGCTGGTCGGCGGGCAGCTTCTCGGCGTAAAAGCTGTTTTCCCACTCGCTCATCACCCCCGAGGCGAAGGGAATAAACACGACGTATTGCAGCGCTTCTTTGAGCAGCTGCTGAGTCTGGTCGGTTTTGCTGGCGGGGTCAATCAGGCCCAGGCCCACCAGAAAAGGCTTTTGCTGAGCAGCCAGCCCCATCATCGAGCCCAGGGCCTCGTGGTAGGCGCGGTTGGCGCCCTGGCGCAGCAGCGGCGGCACGTCGGGGTTCGAGTAGGTCTGGTAGTAGTAGATGTGGCCCAGCTCGTGGTGGGCCGTGGTGTACCACTCGGTGTTGGGCTCCACGCTCATCAGGCTGCGCAGGTCGTTGTTCAGGTCGATGTGCCAGGCCGAGGCGTGGTTGTTCTTCTTGAAGTCGGCATTGGCCGGCAGCGGGTAGAGGCTGCTGAGCTCGTAGAACGAGGCCGGCAGGCCCGGGAAGCCCAGGCTCTTGTAGAACCGCTCGCCCTGCTGCACCTGCCAGGCCGCCCCCTTTTTGGCCAGCACGGCATCCAGGTTCAAGCCCTTCACCTCCACGAGCGAGCCCCAGTCCTGGCCCCAGCGGTTGGGCAGCCAGTCGGCGGGCAGGTAGTCGGGCACCTGTTTGGCGTGGTATTTCCGGGCCAGCTCGTAGCGCGCCCAGGTGTGCAGCTCGCGGTAGAGCGGGCGCAGCTCGGTGTTGATTTTGCGCACCAGGGCCATCATTTCGGCGCGGGTCAGGCCGTAGTCGCTGGCCTGATAGGTGAAGAAGTCGGGGTAGCCCAGGGCCTGCACGGTCTGGTTGCGCAGGGTGCGCAGGTTCAGCAGGCCGTCCTTCAGGGTGGGGCCGATGGCCTTGCTGGCCTCCCACACCTGCCGGCGTTTATTCAGGTCAGTTTCCTGGCGCAGCAGCTCGTCGAGGTCATTGGTAGTGACGGCCTTGCCGGCGTATTTATAGCTGAAGCCGTAAAGCTTCTCGGTCTGGGCGGCTTCGGCCCTGATGCGGCGTTGAACCACTTCGGCCACCGTCTGGGGGTTGTTGGCCGCATTGTAGAGGGCGGTTTCGAGCTGCTTGATTTGGAGGCTATTCAGCTCGTCGCGGTGGGCGAGCAGCTCGCGAATCTGCTGGATGTTGGTGGCGCTGCCGGTGTAGGCAGCCAGGCGCTGGTTGGCGCGGGTGGTCGCTCCGGCGTTGGCCGTGTCGCCGGGCACGATGTGGGTGTTCGAGCGCCACTCGGCCAGGCTGGAGGCGGTGTAGAGGCGTACGTAGTCGGCGTTGTAGGTCTTGAGAAAGTCATCGGCGATGGCCGGGTAGTCGATGTGGGCCGGGGGCGCCGTCTGGGCCTGGCCGGCGGCCGGCGCCATTAGCAGCGCGGCTAGCAGCGGGAAGTAAGTCGTTTTCATAGGGGCAAATTACGTAATGAGCCACAAGCTCTCAGCTACAAGCCGCAAGCGTGGGGATGCCGGGCTTCCGCATCAAAACCCGCTGGCTGGTTTGGCCCGGCGCTCAAGCGCCGGGCAAATTCCCGCTGGTGATTTTGGTGCCGAAGCCTTACCCCTCCGGGGCTTTGTCCGGGTGTAGCCCTGTTTTACTACCTCAGGCAGGACCGACGAGTCATGCGGAGCAGGAGGGGAAAGAGCCGAGGGCCTAAAGTTAGCCAGCTGAGTGCGTCGGCACCGGGCGGGGCGCGCCGGAATCACGCGCCCGGAATCACGCGGCGTGATTCCGGGCGCGTGATTCCGGCATGGACCCTCCGGCACCCTACCTTCGCCCCCGATGCCGCCCTTCGCCCCCGTCCACGCCGCAGCCTCACGGCCGCCGTGCGTGCCCACTTCGGCCTGACTCAGTTGGCGCTGGCCCGGCTGCTGGTTTGGCTGGGGGCATCCATCGGTGCAGGGTGGTTATCGACCTGAAAAATGCCTCAAAAGCGTCCAGCTGCCAGCACGACCAGGGGGAAGCAAGGGCATGGGCGGCTTTAACGCAGCGCCCCGAATGCGGCGCCCAGCAGCTCGGGCGGCAAATGCGTCGTCAGCTTCGCGCGCAACAATGCAATCAGCCGGGCATCACCAAACGGGTATTTATCCGGAATACGCAGCAGCAGCACGGGCTTGCCGGCCAGCTCGGCGGCGAACTTCTCGCGCAGGCGGTCGGCGTGGCGGCGCTCCATCACGAAAATGGTGTCGGCCCAGCCCAGGTGGCCGGCCGTCACGCGTACCCGCGCCCCCGGCTCGGTGCCGGCCGAGCGGGCCTCGTAGTGCGGGTGCTCGTCGAAGAGCCGCTCGGCGGTGAGGCTGCGCCACTTGTTCTGGCTGCAGATGAAGAGGAGGCGGGAAACAGGAGTAGCTTCTTTAAGCATCTAAAACGTTTCGGGCCTCAGCGGAATCGGGCAAAAACGAAAAGAAGTAATTGGTCCTTTGCTCTTGAATGTGAATGCGACCGCAGTTCTCGCATTGGTACATGGTGCGATAAGTTTCAAAATAGGACCGGTCAAAAATATCGTTGACGATTTGCTCGTCAGTTAGATTTAGGAGGGCATAATCAGAGGTAAAGAATGCTTCTATCCACTCGTCTCTCGTGTTATTTTTTATGGACTCGATGAAAAGTCCGATATTCCGATAGACTTCCTCATAAAGTGGATAAAATGCCTTGTCAGGAATAAAACCGGCTTTATAAGATAAGCTATCCGTTTGGTCACGTATCACATGACCACACTTACACCCAAGTTTGCTCATTGTCGAATTAAAATTTAGGCTTACCGAATCAGCGCCACTTTCACCTTCTTGCCTTTCACCTTGGCGCCCTGCATGCGGGCCAGCACCTCTTCGGCTTGGGCCTCGGGCACGGCCACGAAGCTGTGGTGGTCGAATACTTCGATGCGGCCCACAGCGTCACGCTCCAGGCCGCCCACGCTCACGAAGGCCCCGGCCAGGTCGCCCCGGCTGATTTTTTCGCTTTTGCCGGCCGATACGTGCAGGGTAACGGTACTCGGGCGTGGGGCTTTGGGCAGGGCGTTGGGCAGCGGGTCGGGGCGCAGGCCGGCCCATTGCACGGGGCGGGTGGCGGGCCAGGCCTGCAGCTTTTGCTGCTCGGGGGGCGTCACGAGGAGGTGGGCAGTGCCCACGGCCCCGGCGCGGGCGGTGCGGCCGGCCCGGTGCTGGAAGGTGTCGGTGTCGTGGGGCGGGTCGAACTGGATGACGGTATCGAGCTCATTTACATCGATGCCCCGGGCGGCCACGTCGGTGGCCACCAGCACGGTGGCCGAGCCGTTGCGCAGCTTCAGCATGCTTTTGTCGCGCTCGGGTTGCAGCATTTTGCCGTGCAGGGCCTCGGCGGCCAGGCCCCGGCCGCGCAGGAAGCGGGTGAGCTCCTCGACCCGGTCGCGGGTGTTGGCGAAGACGAGGGCGCGGCCCGCTTCGGGCGAGTTCAGCAGGTGGAACAGGGCGGCGGGCTTCTGGTCGGCGGCGCTGAGCACGTGGCCGCGTAGCACCAGGCTCTCGGGCAGCGTGGTGGCGTTCGAGCCGCCCACGTTCATCACCCGGGGGCGGGTGAGGTACTCGCGCACGAGCGTCAGCACCTTATCGGGCATGGTGGCCGAGAACAGCAGCGTTTGCCGGCGCTGGGGCAGGCGGCTGATGATGGTAGCCATTTCCTCCTGGAAGCCCAGCTCCAGCAGCTTGTCGGCCTCGTCGAGCACCAGCACTTTCAGGCGGTTGGGCACGATGGTGCGGCGTTCCAGGTGGTCGAGCATGCGGCCGGGGGTCGATACTACCACGTGGGGCATCTGCTGCAGGCCCTTCACTTCCTCGCGCATGGCATGGCCGCCGTAGTAGCCGGCCACGCGCAGGTTGGGCAGGTGCTTGCCCAGGCTGCGCAGGGCATCGCGCACCTGCAGCACCAGCTCGCGGGCCGGCACCAGCACCAGCGCCTGCATGGTGGCCGAGGTCACGTCGACCTGTTGGAGCACGGCCAAGCCGTAGGCGGCGGTTTTGCCCGAGCCGGTGGGGGCCTGCCCGGCCACGTCCTGCCCTTCGAGGGCGGGGGCCAGCACCAGCTGCTGCACGGGGGTGGGCTGGGTGAAGTTCAGCTCGGCCACGCCCGCCAGCAGGGCGGGGGAGAGGTTGAAGTCGGCGAATTGCGGGTTGGGCTGGGG
>JANXMN010000461.1 GCA_025354605.1 Hymenobacter sp.
CGCCACGTGCTCGAACGCCGCGACCTCGGGTACGCGGCGTTTATGCAGCAACACCTCTCGGCCCCAGACTGGGCCTTCTGGCAGCAACAAGACGACGAATCTGCTTAGCGTAATTTTTCGCCCCGTTGTAACGAGAACCCCTACACCAACTCCACCCGGTAGCCGGCCACTTTCGCCCCGCCAATCAGCTTGTAGTTGTCGGCCGTGGCCAGGTTGTTTTCAATCGAAAAGGAGGCCCGGGCGGCCAGCAACTCCTTTATCCGAGCGGCGGTCAGCGCCGCGACCTCGAAGCCGCTTAGCTGCGGGTGCTGTTGCTGCAGCACGTCGCCGTTCACCTGCTCCACCAGCTGCTGAGCCGTTTCTTGGAAGCGCGCAAACAGCGTCGATTTGCCCGCCCCGTTCGGCCCCCCGAAAACATGGAGCACGGGCGGCGCGGGGCTCATTCGCCGCTTCGGCTGGGCATCTGGAACGGCGCACCCGTCAGCCCCCGCCCGGCGAGTTGCACGGCGGCCGGCACCGGGCCGGGGCCGCACGGCGCAGCGGCCGCTTTGGCCCGCACCTTGGCCAGATTCGCCCGGCGAAACGCGGGCGTATCAATCATGTCCAAAAAAGCGGTCAGTTCGGATTTCATCAGCGGGAACGTTCGTACATCACCTGGAACAAAGATACCTAGAAGTTGGTGGCAGTAGGGTTCTCCTTTCTCCCCCACCCTATCCAAAAAGGCGCTTCCAAAGCCCCTTACGCGCTGGCTCGTTCATCCGGGCGGCAATGCCCTCGACGAGTTGGGTCAGCTGTTCCACCTGCACCTGCAAGTCGCGGGGGCTGGCCACGGCCTGCCCGGTGGCTTCGGCCTGGGTGAGCTGGCCCTGAGCAAAGCCGCGCACGTCGTCGTTGAGATACTGACCCAAGTTCTTGCCGGCGCGCTCGGCCGCTTTCTCGATGATGGCCCGCGTTTCCCGCTCGACGCCGCGCACCGACCAAGTAACGGCCGTGGTGCTGGCTGGCTTCGGGGGCCGACCGCCTTTATTAACTGTCTTACTTTCTGTAAGACGCTCCGTTTCAGTTATTTCGCCCCCTGTCTTACTAGTAGAGGTTTCAGTAAGACCGTTTTCGGGGATTGTCTGACCGTTTCCGGCCTCTGTAAGACCGTTCTCGGGGGCTGTCTTACTCGCGGGGGTTTCGGTCATACCGTCTTCGGGCTGCATGGCGGGCGTGTCTTACAAGATGTATGACGCATAGTTAAGCAGGATTTCGGCGTAATACACCCTGTCTTACCGTTAAATCGGGCCGGCATTCTCGTGAGCGGTTCCCTCCGCTATGGCACGTAAGGCCCAACTCTGTTCCTCCTGGTGGGTAATGAGCTGCGCGGTATCGGTTGCCCCGGCCACGTCGCCCAAGCGCACCTGGGCCTTGGCAATCTCGGACAGGTAGTAAGACCGAAAGAAGCCGCTTCGCGAGTCGCCTTCACCGAATCCTTCCGCATACACCCGCGTCTGTACCAGCGTTCGCCGGGCGGCTTCCACGTCGCCGGCCTGCTGCTGGGCCGTTGCAATCTGCTTCATCACGCTCACGTACCGGAAGCCGGTCACGGTGGCCGCCAGCCACTGCGCGGCGGCTATCTCGTCCCGCTGCACCAGTGCCTGAATCACGGTCCCGATTATATCGCCTTTCGTGTCGGCGTAAGGCAGCCGCTGCGCGGTGGCCACGGCCGCCAGCAGCTCGCCGGCCTGCACCTGGGCCTGCGCCACGGCCTGAATCGCCTGGACAAAGTAGTGCGCGCCCTGGAAGGGGGTGACGGCCCGCACGGCCCCCGCCAAGTCGCCCGCGCCAATTAGCGCCAGCACTTGGTCGTAGGCGACAAGCCCCCGCGCATAGGCGGCGGCCTCGGCCCGCTTGTCGGCCCGTTTCTGGGCCGGGGTCCACTGCTCACGCGGGGTCAGCAGCCGAACGGTGGCGGGGTCGGTTTTTGCCTCGAACAAACTAGGACTTTTGGCCGGTTTAGGGATGACCTTCTTTCCCTCTTGTTTCTTCATTTTGTCACTTAACATAACATTACTTCCCGGACACTTCCCGGAATCGCGCCGGTTTTTCGCCCCACGGCCCCGCCGCCCGTCTGTGGTACTTTGCCGCTGTCAGTCCCACGAAAAAGGCGTTGAAACTGGACGCGACTGCATGATGCCCTTTCGGTTGGGGCTGTCCCAAAGGTCGCCCTGCCGGGTAAAGCCGATGCCCGGCGGCAAGTCAAAGCGGGCCTGTATCGCCTCTACGTCTAGGGGCTGCTCAAACAGGAACTCGCCCACCCCGTCGCGGTCAATATAGAAGCCGTCCGGTTCCAATCGCAGGTAGCTTGGTCGCGGCGTGGGCGGGTTGCCCTGCGCAATGAGAAAGTCGATGATGGGCCGCAAGTGTTCGGTGTGGCTGCCGCTCGGCGAATGGCTTAGAATGAGCTGCTTTTCGGGTTTCATAGGCGGCGGTTTTGCCATTGCAAAAGGGGTTACACGTCGATTTGAATGTACCGCTGGCGGGGCGGCTGGGTGGCCAGATGCTCAACTATATCTTGCACAAACGCCCGGAGCTGGGCCACGCACAAGGCGGCGGGCATTTCAGGGCCTGCGGGAACATCTTCTTCCTCGGCCGCGTCGTGCGCGAAGCCAGGCGCTGCTTCCACGAGGGGGGCGGGTTCTACATAGGGGCCTTCGCCCGGTGCATACTTGGCGTAAGGGTCGTTGCTGGGGTACTGCGGGTAGAGGACGAGCAACGCTTCACCGATGTGCTGCATATCAATTTCGCCAAAAATGTAGCGTTCGTACAGCTGCACCAGCTCCGGCGACGGTGCCCCGCCCGCACTGGCCGACACGCCGAACGCCCACTGCACACTTTCTAGCCGCTGCTCCGGGGTGCGCTCCGTTTCGCAGAATTGCGGTTCGCGGGGCTGTTTTTCGGGGGTGATTTCCATACTACAAGATACGAAAAAAGGCCCGCAATACCTCGAAAACACGGTTTTAAGGCTGCGAGAGTCGCGTATTTGCTACCCGCTCCGGCCTGGTCGCCAAATACGCGACTCTCGCGGCGCTCAGGAGCGGGTGAGCCATTTTTGCAATTGCAAAACGGCTCACCCGCCTGGCACTTGGCCTCAATGCTTATGCCTCGGCACCTTTCGCTTTGCCTTGGCCGACGTTGATTCCGGGGCCTCCGGCTTCCGCTCAGGAGCGGGCGGCTGTGCGGCCACGGGTCGCTGCTCAGGCGCGGTCGGCTTCGGCTGCTGTACCACCGGCACGAGCTGCGCGGCCGGCTGGGGCCGCTGGGCTTGGCGGTTGGCTTTTATCTGCGCGTTCAGGCCGGCAATGCTGTACGCGGGGCTTAGTTCGGTGCCCTCAAAAATGTGCCCCCCCTGGGCAAAGCTTATGCTCACGTTTTGCCCGGCTTCGTTCTGATTTATCCGATACGACACGTTCCGGGCAGCTAGCCCCGCGCTCAGCGCGTCGCCGCCCGTCGCGGTGGCCAGCACGGCCGCTAACGCCTGGCGCATCTGCTCCCGCGCCTGCGTTCGGGCCACGTCGGCGGCCACCGGCCGCTGCACCTGGTCGATGAGCTGCGCCGGCACCTGAGCCGACTGTTGCACCTGGTCTTGCGCCTGGCGCTGCGCGGGTTCGTAGTGGGCGCTGAGCTGCGCGGCCTTGATACCTACGTCCTGCCCCGTAACGGCTGCCTCGCCCTGTTTGAAGCTCACACCCACCAGCTTGTTTTCCTTGCTGCGCTTTAGCCGCGCCTCGATGCCCTGGGCGGATAATCGGGCCTGTAACTGCTCGATGCTCTGCACCTGCGGGTCGGCCATCGCCTCGACCAGCGCGGCCCGCACCACCTGGCGCGTGTCCTGCACCGGGGGCCGGCGGTCCTTGAAGCTCTGCCGCTGGCTCGGCAACGGGTTTAGATTCAGTTCTTCACTGATAATCTTGATGGCTTTGAGGTTGAACTTGTAGTTATGGCCCGTTGGCAGGGCGGCCCCGCCCCCTAGCGGCACCCGGTTTAGGTAAATGTGTATGTGGTCGTGGTCCTTGTCGTGGTGCTCGTACACGGCCACCTGGTGCTGCTCCCACACGTTGTAAGCCGCCCGTTCCTCGTCGGGCAGCTTCTCGCTCAACTGCGAGCGCAACAGCTCGCAATACCGCTCGGCCGCTTTTAGCTTCTGCGCGGTGCTCAACTGCTCCCCTTTGGCCCAACTCAGGGACGTGTGCCACACGGGATTTTTACATTGGCTGCGCTCGTCGGCGACGCCCTGCATCTCGGCCGCTAAGCCGCTTGGGTTGCTCACGTCGCCTAGATTAGAGCTGCCGATTAGCTCCGCCTGCTTCTTCGGGCTGTCGCCCTGGCGCACCCCGGCCCCGTAGGTCAGCGCCCCCTCAAAGTCGGCCCCTATCGTCGTCCGGGTTATCATCGCAGCGCCTGGTTTAGTGCCTGAATAATGGCCCCTAGCGTATCCTCGTCCACCCCATTCAAACGCCCCATATGGGCCAACCGGGTGAGTTGGTTGAGGTTCTTGCTGGCCGCTGAAACAGCCTGCTTCAGTTCGACCGGGAGCATCTGTTTCAGCTCCAAGCCAAGCGCGGCCCGCCGTATAAATTCGTTCGTATTGTGGCCCGCTTCCTTCGCTTTGGCCTGCATCAGCGCCTTATCTTCTGGCGTTAATCGCAGCGCCAACACGGCCGTTTTTTTTCCTTTTGTTGCCTTTTCTTGCTTAGGCTGGGACTTTTTCTCAACTTCCATAAGGCATTTTTGACGTTGGATTTGAGCAAGACAAGGGAAGGTGAGCTTGCGAACCGGACCGTTGCAGGTGGGCAGACAAACGCAGTTTGTATGCACACTTGCATGTCTTGCTGGAGTAAAGTACGAAACACGCGCCTAAAGAACGAACGGAAAAGCCAGATAGTTGTGGTATTTGGCCCTTTTTCCCTTTTGTATTTTTTGTACTACCCCTACTTAATGAACAAAAGGGAAAAAGCACAAACCCGCGCTTTCAATACTCGTTGAATAATTGTTACTCATCTTTTAACCTGTTTTTTATGGACACGAATAAATCTGAAAACTCCGTTGCTGACTATCTCGCCAATGTTAAGAAAGAGCAAAACGGAGAGAGTGAATCGGCCCTCCCTGCTTCGGTGGCGCACCTGTTTCCGAATGGCACGGGTACGACGGCTTTTCAGCCAGACAAGCCCGCTTTGGCCCCGGATAAAAAGCCTCAAGATGTTGCAATTGCAAAAGATACCCCGGCTGCACCTGCCCCGGCTCCGGTTGCGGCACCTGCGGCCGACCTGGAGCAGCCCGCCGCCCCCACTTCCGACGAGCTGGCCACCACGGCCGGCAAGCGGCCCCTCGCCCACTTCGGCCAGGCCCTGCCCGTAACCAAGAGCAAAGCCAACCGGAAGCTGGTGCTACAACTCACCCCGGAAATGTACCAATTCTTCGCCCTGGCGGCGGCCCTGCCCGGCCTGGATGGGGTCGCCGTTCCCGACCTGGCCCATGCCATCCTGCAAGCCTGGCGCGAGGACTACCGCCCGGACATCAAAAAGGCCGCTACTGCCTTCTTCAAAGCCTAATAGTCATAAAAGGCAATATAAGGCACAAAGCTGAACAATTTAGCATATAAACCTTTGATTACTAAATAGTTGCGCTTTCGCCGCGCCGCGCCCTGGTGTGCGAAGCTTTTGACTGGTCCCGTTTTGCTCTTTTGCTTACCTCGCGCTGGTCGTTCAGCCAGAACAAGCCCTAAAAGCCTTTTTTTTCCTCGCGCGAAACACAACTTGTGTATTTGTACTTATTTGTCTTATTTGAGGGGGTCGCAACAACTTGATTTACAATAATTTACAGCACCTAAAAACGGGTTTTAGTGTCGCAAAAACGGGTTTTAGTGTGTTTGAAAACGGGTTTTAGTGTAGTAAAAACGGGTTACAAAAGCGGTGTTGGTATTTGTAACCCGTTTTTACTGTATAATTGCTTCTGAATCAGCCAAACCCTGCCCAATGAACAAGGAGCTAGAAATCCGTCAGCACAATGCGCTCACCAACGCCCGGTTTGAATACACGGAGCTGCAACTAGACTTGTTTTTCTTCATCATCTCCAAGTTGCGAAAGGGCGATAAAGAGACTATGTATCAGTTAGATATAATGGAATTATCTAGCCTGACTGGGAAACGCTATAACGGGGCCTACCTGCACAAAGCCACGGCCGATATGGGCTCCCGGATGCTGGAAGTAGAGGATGCTACGGAATACCGGCAAATCTGGATGTTTCAACAAATTCGCTTCCTGAAAGGGCAGGGAATTATTGAATTTGACCTCACTAGGCACGTTTTGCCTTACCTGTTCGACCTCAAAAACAACTTCACCAGCTACGAGTTGGCCGCTGCGCTACGCCTCACCAGCAAGTACGCCAAGAGGGTGTATCAGCTCTGCTCCCAATGGAAGAACCTAGGCGAAACCAAAAAGTATGACATTCTAGACTTCAAGCGAATGCTGGGCCTTGTCGATGACAAGGGAACCGACAAGATGCCTCGGGTAAGCGATTTCAAAACGAGCGTTCTCGACCTAGCCGCTAAGCAAATCAACGAGCACACCGAACTGCATATCAGCTACACGCTGGAAAAGAAGGGCAAAGCCTTCAAAAATATCGTTTTCACAGTCAAACCGCAAGCCCTGGCTGAAACTATCCCGTTCGACTTGGTGCCATCGGGCACAGCCCCAGCGGGGATGCAGCAGCACCAGGTGGAGAACGTTGGCCGGCTGCTGGCTCAAATCGGCATCATCACGCCCGGTTTGGTCGATACCATCCTCAGCAGCTCGGCCCACGTCGCCGCCTGCAACAAGTTCGCCCACGACCTGAAAACGGGCAAACACGCCAAGGCCAATTCACTGGCCGGCCTCCTACTGACGATACTAGGGCTCAAAAAGGCCGCAAACGGCCCTCTGTTCGACAAACCCGCTGCCAACCATCACTGGTAAGAGCACACACTTCTGCGGCTCTCTACGCCTACTTGCCGAACACTGGGTGTTGTTAAACAAACAGGGCAAAACCTCCGACTCGGAAGTCAAGCAGCCCAAATGCTGCTGATAAGGCACAAATGCGCTATAAGAGCAGTGAGGAACGATAGTTTTACACGCTCCTTAAAGCCATCGATAAACGATAGCATAAACGAACGTTAAGACTATCGTTTTAGCCACATGCCGAGTAACACATTGTCAAACAGGATGCTAATCATGGAATTCAGGTGGCTGTGCGCCCGAGTTGAAGGTTTTACCCTATTTGTTTAACGTCACCCATCATTAGAAAAATTTATAATAACCTAATCAGTTATTGCTTGTGCATTGCGTAGGTTTGCTGCTGAAATCAATCTACCCTTGTTTCATTTTTCGTTGCATGTATAAAATTGCTACCCTCCTTCAGGGTGTCCTCGTGGGGCTATCACTCGTGAGTCTTCAGGCGTGCTCACAAGAGACACCTGCTCCGACCGATACGCCCACCACCGCATCTCAAGCGTCGACCTTATCCAAGACTTCTGCTGCCAATAGAGCAGCTCTCATGGGCGACTCCATCGCGTTTCGGCGGGATTCCGTCCTAATCGGGGAAAATAGCAAAACTGCTAAATCTAGCCAGAAAGCCCGTAGTGGCGTGACAGATGGAACAGGGGGGCAAACATCTCTGCTGGCGGAACCAGTATGCTATCAATTCCAGGATGTCTATTACAATCTTTACACGGGGGAGATTATCTCGATAGAGAACGTAACCATCGTTTGTTTTGGCGGCGGAAGTGGCGGCGGTGACGGTGGCGGAGGTACCGGTGGCGGTGGCGGTGGCGGAAGCACTGGTGGGGGTGATGGTACCACCCAGTGCCGTGGGTGTGGGTATGTAGCACTAGACCCCAATGTCATACTACTCACACCGCCAGACCACACCATACAAAACTTACCAGAGCATTTAAAGTGCTTTAGTAGGAGTCAGGGAGCAACTTTCTCTATCTATGCGACTCAACCCAAACCAGACACACGTGCTACATGGTCTGGTACTATAACTGACCCCAATGTTGGACATACATTTATCTCTATCACTCAAGGAGGGATAACACGCGTATTAGGATTTTATCCTGCTGGAGGGATTACTCCTTATAGTCCGAGTGGTCCTAGCGTTTTAGCCGACGACAGCGACCACGATTACAGTGTACGCATCGATATACCATTAAATGGCGCTCAGCTAACGAATGTACTGAATTACATCCTTGCCTATCCAGGAACCTATAATTTGAATAGTTATAACTGTACTAACTTTGGGGTCGGCGCAGCAGGAGCAGCCGGCTTGTCGCTCCCCACAACTCGAGGCACTTGGGCACCTGGCTCCGGGGGCCTTAATCCTGGTGACTTAGGACAGGATATGCGAACAATGTCGTTGCCCGCAGGAGCTAGCCGCGATGTTCAAAGCGGGCAAGCAGATTCAAATAATGGTGGATGCTAAGCTCAGATGACGAGCAATATGCTCTGCAAATTCTTCACACTAGCAGCGCGAGGTGTAAAAAAGTGCCTTTATTTTATATATTCTTCGCCCCATGAAAAGCGTCATTATTGTTTTTATTTTAGCATTGGGGGCCATTACGTCCCATGTAGAGGCACAAAGCAACTTGTCGCTTTTGCAAAATTTTATGCGCGACGTTATCAATCCCAACATCAAAGAGAGCGTCATTATTGATACATACTTGTGTCGCTATTTACACGACGCGCCAGACAAACTGGAAAACAAAAACTACATGTTTGTTAGAGGACAAATCAAAGGCATTCGTGAATATATGCAAAAAGAGAATGCCAGTTCAAATCAACTAGAGATATACAAATATACTGATATACCAATAAAAGACCAAAACATATCTTTTGAAGAGAAAGATGATATTTATGCTTGCTATTATAACAAGAATATATTTAACTTTTTTGCCGTAAAAGATGGCAGAATCACTGCTTTCAACACCATGAATAAAGCTGGGCGACGCTTTTTTATTTCTCACTGCCAGTAAAGCTCGTTCGAACCATCATCTACAACACGTAAAATAGCCGATACCCCCGCCGCCTACGGCTGCATAAACCGCTCCCGCAACTGAATGTGCCGCACCACGCCGGCCGCCCACCCGGCCGAAACCGGCGGCAGTTGCTGCACCCGGCCGTTCTCGATGACGGCCGCCGTCTGGTAGCCCACGGCCCGGTCGGTGTTGTCCACGAGCCGGATATGGTCAAACACCGCGTAGTGCTGTTTGAGCAGGGACAGGGATTGGTGGTACCGCTGCTCGACGATGGCCGGCGGCACGTCGTGGCCGCCCTCGCGCACCCGCTGCTGCACCCGAAACCAGCACTCCGGCACCGAATCCAGGCCCACGTACACGGGGTTCTCGTTACAACGGGGCGAAAAATTACGCTAAGCTGTTGCCGCCGTCGGCGCG
>JANXMN010000477.1 GCA_025354605.1 Hymenobacter sp.
GTTGCCCTGCCAGGTAGCCTGGTAAATATCCTCGAAGTAGCCGTTGCCCTCTGGGTCCTTTTTGCCGCCCGTCGAGCCGGCCCGGCGCGAGGTAATGAGAATCGTGGCCTCATCGGCCGACACCACCGGGCCGTAGTCCGAAGCCGACGAGTTCAGCTCCGGCCCGGCGTTGTCGATGAACACGCGCACGGGGTGGGCCGCCAGCTGCTGGCCGTTGCGGCACTCCTGCAGGCGGCGCTGCAGCTCGGTGGCCGTCACCGTGCCGGCTTCGCCGTTGGCGGTGGTGCCGGCCACGGGCGTGGCCAGCTGGTATTCGGCGGTGGCTTCGCGCCACTGGGCACTCAGGTGCAGGGCGCGGGCCAGCAGGTAGTGGGTGCGCGGGTCGGCGGTGGCGTCGAGCCTGGCGGCTTTCTGCAGGTAGGGCAGGGCGGCGGTTTTGGTGGTCGAGTGCAGGTAGCAGTCGCCCACTTTCACGTTCAGGGCCGCGTTGTTGGGGTTGAACTGCTGGGCGGCCAGCAGGTGGGGCAGGGCCTGGGCAAAGCGCGGCGGGTCGGCGTAGTATTCGGTTTCGCCATCCTTCAGCTCACGCTGGGCCTCGCGCAGCCCGTCCTTGTTATCGCCGAAACTGGCCTTGGAGAAATCAACGCTCTGGGCCGCTGCCGGGCGCAGCGGCGCACTCAGCAGCAACAAAAACAGCAGCGGCAACCGGTTCAGGAGAAGCATGGGGAAGGGGAGGGGGCAGGCGGGAATCAATCAGTACATCAGAAAGAAAAAGGAACGTCATTCAATTCGTGACGAGCATAAAACAACAGCAGCGCTATTCGGCCGCTTCGCCCACGCAGCCGGCGGCGGCGGCGTATCCGTTGCCCACGGGCAGGCCCAGGGCGGCGGCCCGGCGCCAGTCCTGACAGGCTTCGTCGGCCTGGCGCAGCATCTCGCGGGCGTGGCCCCGGTTCAGGAAGGCCTCGGCGTAGTCGGGTTTCAGCTTAATGGCCTGGCTGGCATCGGCGGCGGCCTCGGCGTACTTCTCGCGCTTGAGCTGGGCGGCGGCGCGATTGTTCCAGGCCAGGGCGTAAGCCGGGTCGAGTTGCAGGGCCTGGCTGAAATCGGCCAGGGCCCCGGCGTAATCCTTGTTTTCGTAGCGGGCGCTGCCCCGGTTGGTCCAGGCCAGGGGGCTATCGGTTTTGCGGGCCAGGTAGGCGTCGTAGTCGCGCAGGGCCTCGGGCAGCTGGCCGGCGCGGCGGGCGGCCGCCGCCCGGTTCAGCAGGGCCGAAAGCAGGTCGGGCTGCAGGGCCAGGGCCTGGGTGTAGTCCTGCACGGCTTCGGGGTAGCGGCCCAGCTTCTGGCGGGTGCTGGCGCGGTCGTGGTAGGCGTAGGCCATTTTGGGGTCGGCCTTCAGCGCGGCGTCGAAATCGGCCTCAGCAGCGGCGTAGTCGGCTTTTTCGAAGCGCAGCACGCCCCGGTTGTACCAGGCGGGAGCGTAGTCGGGCCGGGCTTTCACGGTCTCGGCGTAGTCCTGCTCGGCCTCGGCGGGCTGGCGGGCGGCCTCGTGGGCGCGGCCCCGGCCGAAGTGGGCGGCGTAGTTGCCGGGCTCCAGCTTCAGGGCCTGGTCGTAGTCGGCCAGGGCGGCGGGGTAGTCCCTCAGCTCGAAGCGGGTGGCGGCGCGGTTGGTGAAGGCGGCCGCGAAATCGGGCCGGGCGGCAATGGCCTGGTCGAAGCTGGCCAGCGCCGCCGCGTAGCGCTGCTGGTTGAAGCTGGCCAGGCCGCTGTTATAAGCCTTTTCGGCCCGCTGGGGGCCGGGCAGCGTGCTGGCCCGCACCGTATCGACCTGGGCGCGGGCCGTCAGCGAGCACGCCAGCAACACGAAAAAAAGCAGAGTCTTTTGAATCATAGCCGGAAGGGAATTCAAATGCAAGGCATGGAAGGCGAATATATTGGATTTCCCGCTCTCGGCCAGCAAATAAGCAAACGCGTCGGGTCGAGCGCCGCCGATACAACTCGCTTGCAGCGTTGAACCAGGGTTGGGCAATGCGGCCCGCGCACGTTTTGGCCGCGCTTAACCAAGCGTGCCGCGGATTGCCGGTTAGCTACTTACTGTTTCGCCGGCTTCCCCTTGCCAAAAATACTTTTGGGCAGAATCATGTGCGCGCCCCGCGTGCCGTCTACCACCTGCGTCACGTCGAGGTCGCCGGCCACGCTGCACAGCATGTAGGCGTCGTCGCGGCTCAGGTGCTTTTCGGCCACCAGAAAGGCAATCATTTCGCGCACCGCGTCTTTGGCGGCCAGGGTCAGGTCCTCGTTCAGGCCCATGCTGATGTACGCCGTGGGCGTTTCGGCGCGGGGCAGGGTCAGGTGCAGGTCTTTGCGCACGATGAACTGTAGCGTGCCAGTGAGCGAGGTTTCGAGGGCGGTGATGTCGACTTCGCCGTTGCCCTGCCCGGCGTGGCCGTCGCCCACGAAAAACAGCGCCCCGGCCGCGTGCACCGGCAAATAAAGCGTGGTCCCGGCCACCAGCTCTTTGTTATCGAGGTTGCCGCCGTGGATGCCGGGCGGCGCGCTGTTGATGCGGCCCGCCGCGGCCGGCGGGGCCACGCCCATACTCCCGAAAAACGGCCGCAGCGGCACGTCGATGCCCGGCAGGAAATGGGCCACCAGCTGCTTCTTATCGAGCGGAATGATGCGCATTTTGGCGTAGCCGAAATCCTCCGGGATAAAGCCGCTCTTGGCCCCGAAGGCATTGTAGGCGTAGTCGATGGCCAGGTCGACGGCTTGAATACGCACTTCCAGCACGTCGCCCGGCTCGGCCCCCTCCACGAAGATGGGCCCGGTAAGAATGTGCCCGCCCGGCCCCTTGTTGGTCACGTGGTCCACAATGTCGCGCAGGTTGGGCTCCACCTGCGCGGCGGGCAGGCCCGCGCCCTCCAGCCGCGCCGGGGTCGAGGTGATGAGCGTGTGCACCCGCACCGTTTCGCCCGATTTAATGCGCAGCACGGGCACGGCAACGGCATCGTAGTAGCCCCAGGCGGCAGTGGCAGGCGTGATGGGCAGCTCGTGGGTGGCCTTCTGGGCCTGCGCGCTCAAAGCGAGTCCCAGGCCCAGGGCCAGCGCCTGCCCGGCCAGCGCGCCAAGCGTTATCAAGTATTTCATGGCAGCAAGTACGCACCGGCCAGGCGATGTAAGCCAGCGGCTCAACCGTAAAATTTCTGCGGGGTAAATGGCGGGCAGCGCGTAGCTTTGGGCCATAAACTTTAGGGGTGCTGCGCGTTGCCGTGGCTGAGATGATACCCTTGGAACCTGAACCGGATAATGCCGGCGAAGGGAAAAGTACTGGTCCGCTTACGGCTGCCTGTTGGGGCGGACTGTTGCCGGCACCCGCTATGGTTTAGGATTCGATTGCTTCGCCACCCAATCCGGTTGCCATGGTTTGCTACGTCAATAATTCCCCCCACGAAACCACCGATGTCCGGACGCTGACGCAGCTGCTGGCCCGCCTCGCGCTCAACCAGTCGCGCGGCCTCGCCGTGGCCGTGAACGATACCGTGGTGCCCCGCGCCGAGTGGGCGGCCCATGCGCTGAATGAGCAGGACCGGGTCACCATCATCCGCGCCACGCAGGGCGGGTAAGGGGCAGGGCTGTCGCAAGCTCAGGATGACAATTACAAGTCAACCATCACATAGAGATAGATGAAAAAGAAAGACCAGCCTCCGCAGCAGACGCTGTTGGAGCGCCAGCCGCTCACCGGCTCCCGCAAAATCTACGTGAATGGCAAGCTGCACCCCAAAATCCGGGTGGCCATGCGCGAAATCGTCCTGGCCGATACCGAGCGCAAGTTCGATTTCGGTTTCCCCGCCGAGCAGAACGCGCCCGTGACGGTGTACGACACCAGCGGCCCCTACACCGACCCCACGGTCGAAATCGACCTGAAAAAAGGCCTGCCCCGCCTGCGCGCGAGCTGGATTCTGGACCGCGGCGACGTGGAGAAGCTGCCCGGCACCACCTCCGACTACGGCCAGCAGCGCGCCGCCGACACCAGCCTCGACCACCTGCGCTTCGAGCACATCGCGGCCCCGCTACGCGCCAAAGCCGGCTCCAACGTGAGCCAGATGCACTATGCCAAACAGGGCCTTATCACGCCCGAGATGGAGTACATCGCCATCCGCGAAAACCAGCGCTTCGACGAGCTGCCCGCCGACGACCCGCTGCGCAGCCAGCACCGCGGCCACAGCTTCGGGGCCAACACGCCCGAGGGCCATATCACGGCCGAATTCGTGCGCCAGGAAGTAGCCGCCGGCCGCGCCGTTATTCCGAGCAATATCAACCACCCGGAGAGCGAGCCGATGATTATCGGGCGCAACTTCCTGGTGAAAATCAACACCAACATCGGCAACTCGGCCGTCACCTCATCCATTGAGGAAGAGGTGGATAAGGCCGTATGGAGCTGCCGCTGGGGCGGCGACACGCTGATGGATTTGAGCACGGGCAAGAACATCCACGAAACCCGCGAGTGGATTATCCGCAACTGCCCGGTGCCGGTGGGCACGGTGCCCATCTACCAGGCGCTGGAAAAGGTGAACGGCAAGGCCGAGGACCTGACCTGGGAGCTGTTCCGCGACACGCTGATTGAGCAGGCCGAGCAGGGCGTCGACTACTTCACCATCCACGCCGGCGTGCTGCTGCGCTACGTGCCGATGACGGCCAGGCGCGTGACCGGCATCGTGTCGCGCGGGGGCTCGATTATGGCCAAATGGTGCCTGGCGCACCACCAGGAGAGCTTCCTCTATACGCACTTCGCCGAAATCTGCGAGATTATGAAAGCCTACGACGTGGCCTTTTCGCTGGGCGACGGCCTGCGCCCCGGCTCCATCGCCGATGCCAACGACGAGGCCCAGTTTGCCGAGCTCGAAACCCTGGGCGAGCTCACCAAAATTGCCTGGGCGCACGACGTGCAGGTGATGATTGAAGGTCCCGGCCACGTGCCCATGCACCTCATCAAGGAGAACATGGACAAGCAGCTGAAGGAGTGCCACGAGGCACCGTTCTACACGTTGGGGCCGCTCACAACGGACATCGCACCCGGCTACGACCATATCACCTCGGCCATCGGCGCGGCCATGATTGGCTGGTTCGGCACGGCCATGCTGTGCTACGTGACGCCCAAGGAGCACCTCGGCCTGCCCAATAAGCAGGATGTGAAGGACGGCGTGATTGCCTACAAAATCGCCGCCCATGCCGCCGACCTCGCCAAAGGCCACCCGGGCGCGCAGTACCGCGACAACGCCCTGAGCAAGGCCCGCTTCGAGTTCCGCTGGGAAGACCAGTTTAACCTGAGCCTCGACCCCGACACGGCCCGCGAGTACCACGACGAAACCCTGCCCGCCGAAGGCGCCAAAGTGGCCCATTTCTGCTCGATGTGCGGCCCGCATTTCTGCTCGATGAAAATCACGCAGGAAGTGCGCGACTATGCCGCCGCGCAGGACCTTACCGCCAGCGAAGTGCTGGCGAAGGGGATGGTGGATAAGTCGAAGGAATTTGTGGAAAAAGGCAGCGAGATTTATTTCTAGAGGCTATAATCAGCGCCAAAAAGAACGTCATGCTTCATCTGGCGTCCGCTTATCGAAGCATCTCTACCGCTTTGTTGTAACGGTTCAGACGAAGCGATAGAGATGCTTCGGCTGCGCTCAGCATGACGTTCAACCAAGCACCAGGCACCAATAACCAAACACCAACCATGCGTCCTTACGCCCTCACCATTGCCGGCTTCGACCCCAGCGCCGGCGCGGGCCTGCTGGCCGACGTGAAAACGCTGGAAGCCAGCGGCGTGTATGGCCTGGGCGTGTGTACCGCTCTCACGGTGCAGAACGACGTGGCCTTTGAGCGCGTGCACTGGGTGTCGGCCGCCGAAATCCGCGACCAGCTGCGCATTCTGTTCGCTCGCTTTGAAGTCAGTTTTATCAAAATCGGCCTGGTAGAAAGCCTGCCGCAGTTGCTGAAGCTGATTGACTGGCTGAAACACCAGAAACCGGGCCTGCAAATCGTGTGGGACCCGGTGCTGAAAGCCACGGCTGGCTACGAGTTCCACCGCGCCATCGACCGTGAGCTAATCCGCGCCCTCTGCTCCGAAATGGCCCTCATTACTCCGAATCAGCCCGAAATGCTGCGCCTCTGGCCCGGCGACTCGGCCGAAACGGCAGCGGCGGCCGTGGCGGTCTATTGCCCGGTACTGCTGAAGGGCGGGCACGCGGAGGGCGAGTTCTCGACCGATGTGCTGCTGGAAGGAGGACGGCGGCATACGTTTTCGGCGGCGCGGCTGCCGCACGGCGAGAAGCACGGCAGCGGCTGCGTGCTGTCGTCGGCGGTGCTGGCGGGGCTGGCGAAAGGGGAGGGACTGGTGGAGGCCTGCCGGACGGGCAAGAAATACACCACCGCGTTTCTGGCCAGCAACGATTTGCTGCTGGGGTATCATTCACGAACGGCGTAGAGGCCGGGCTTGTCCCCGCCCGGATGTGCGCGCCGATATAACAACTGTCGTTCAACGACGGGCGGGGGCAAGCCCCGCACCTTACTTCAATGAAAATCAACTCCCTCCACTACATTACCACCAGCCCCGAGGCGGCTGAGCGGGCCTGCCAGGGCGGGGTGCGCTGGGTGCAGCTGCGCGTGAAAAACCAGCCCGCCGCTATCTGGAAGCAGTTGGCGCTGGACACGCAGGCGGTGTGCCGCCGGCACGGGGCCACGCTCATCATCAACGATAATCCGGCTTTGGCGCAGCAAATCAAGGCTGACGGCGTGCATCTGGGCCAGCAAGACCTGCCGCCCGACGAGGCTCGCCAGATGCTGGGCGCGGCCTTCATCATCGGCGGCACGGCCAACACCTTGGCCGATGTGCAACGGCTGGTGGCGGCCGGCGTCGACTACGTGGGGCTGGGGCCGTTTCGCTTCACCAGCACCAAAGAGAAGCTGAGCCCGATTCTGGGTCTGGTGGGCTACGCCGAAATCATGCGGCAGTACCAGGCAGCGGGCATCACGGTGCCGGTTATTGGCATTGGCGGTGTGCGGCTGGAGGATGTGGCCGCGCTGTTGGAAACGGGCCTGCACGGGATAGCAGTGTCGGGCGCTATTGGCGCAACCAAAAACCCAGCGACTGCGGCCGCGCTGTTTATCAACGAATTAACGGTCGCCAAAGCCATTTAATTATTATGTTAAACCAAAAACTGGTTATTGCCGGCCGCGAATTCAGCTCCCGGCTCTTCACCGGGACGGGCAAATTTAGCTCATCGTTACTGATGGAAGAAGCCCTTTTGGCCTCCGGCTCGGAATTAGTGACGGTGGCGCTGAAACGGGTGGACGTGGCCGACGCGGAGGATGACATCCTGTGCCACCTTGCGCACCCGCAGTTCAGCTTGCTGCCCAATACCTCGGGCGTGCGCACGGCTAAGGAGGCCGTTTTCGCCGCCCAGCTGGCCCGCGAGGCACTAGAAACCAACTGGCTTAAGCTCGAAATTCATCCCGACCCGAAGTACCTGCTGCCCGACCCCATCGAAACCCTGAAAGCCGCCGAGGAGCTGGTGAAGCTGGGTTTCGTGGTGCTGCCTTACATCCACGCCGACCCAGTGCTGTGCAAGCGGCTGGAAGAAGTGGGCGTGGCGGCGGTAATGCCCCTGGGCGCGCCCATTGGCTCCAATAAGGGGCTCCTGACGCGGGAGTTTCTCGAAATAATCATCGCCCAGAGCAAGGTACCGGTAGTGGTCGATGCCGGCCTGGGTGCGCCCTCGCACGCGGCAGCGGCCCTGGAAATGGGGGCCGCTGCCGTGCTTGTGAACACGGCCATTGCCGTGGCCGGCAATCCAGTGGCGATGGCCACGGCCTTCCGCCTGGCGGTAGAGGCCGGGCGCATGGCCTACGAGGCGCGGCTGGCGGGCGCGGCCGCCCACGCCGAGGCGGTTGCCAGCTCGCCACTCACGGCGTTTCTGGATAGGTAAAACTAATCAGAACGGTCATGCTTCGACAAGCTCAGCATGACCGTTCTGATTTCAATCCCAAAAAAACAACTAAAATGAGCTTCCAATCCATCTTTGAAGCCCATCCCTGGGACGACGTGAAGGCCGGCATCTACGCCAAAACGGCGGCCGACGTGGCGCTGGCGCTGGTCAGCCCGCGCCGCACGCTCGAAGATTTTAAGGCGCTGATTTCGCCGGCGGCCGCGCCGTTTCTGGAGCAGATAGCGCAGCGCAGCCACCAGCTCACGCGGCAGCGCTTTGGCAACACGCTGCAGTTGTATGCGCCGCTGTACCTGAGCAACGAGTGCCAGAATATCTGCACGTATTGCGGCTTCAGCCTGGATAACAAGATTGCCCGGCGCACCCTGAGCAGCGTGGAGATGCTCCAGGAAGCCGCCGTGCTCAAGGACTGGGGCTACGACTACGTGCTGCTCGTGACGGGAGAGGCTAACGTGACGGTGGGCGTCGACTACCTGGAAAAGGCCCTGCGCACGCTACGGCCGCACTTCGCCCAGCTCGCTATGGAAGTGCAGCCGCTGGACCAGGCCGACTACGAGCGCCTGATTCCCGAAGGCCTGAACACGGTGCTGATGTACCAGGAAACCTACCACCAGGCCGACTACAAGAAGCACCACCCCAAGGGCAAGAAATCGAATTTCCGCTACCGCCTCGACACGCCCGACCGGCTGGGGCGGGCTGGCATTCATAAAATGGGGCTGGGCGTGCTCATCGGGCTCGAAGACTGGCGGACGGACTGCTTCTATACCGCGTTGCACCTCGACTACCTGGAGCGCACCTACTGGCAGACCAAATACAGCCTGTCGTTTCCGCGCCTGCGGCCCGCTGAGGGGCTTCTCCAGCCGAAAGTGGAAATGAGCGACCGGGAGCTGGTGCAGCTGATTTGCGCCTATCGCATTTGGAACGGCGAGGTGGAGCTGTCGATTTCGACCCGCGAGAGCCCGGTTTTCCGCGACCACGTGGTGAAGCTGGGCATCACCAGCATCAGCGCGGGCTCGAAAACCAACCCCGGCGGCTACGCCGTGGCCCCGGAGTCGCTGGAGCAGTTCGAGATTTCGGACGAGCGCAGCCCGGCTGAAATCGCGGCCATGCTGCGCCGCCAGGGTTACGAGCCGGTGTGGAAAGACTGGGATGCCACGCTGACGGGACTGTCCCATTGAAAAGTGTAACAGAACGTCATGCTGAGCGTAGCGCAGCGGAGTCGAAGCATCTCTACCTCAGTAGTAATCCAATCAAAACAATGAAGCGGTAGAGATGCTTCGACAAGCTCAGCATGACATTCTGAAGTATTCCTTCCTCCTGATGACCTCCTCCGACAACCCCTTTTCCGCCGACGAAACCACCCGCTACAGCCGCCACCTGCTGCTGCCCGAAATCGGCGTGGCCGGCCAGCAGAAGCTGAAGGCGGCCCGCGTGCTGGTGGTGGGCTGCGGTGGGCTGGGCTGCCCGGTGCTGCAATACCTGGCCGCCGCCGGCGTAGGCACCCTGGGCCTGCTCGATTTCGACACCGTGGATGCCAGCAACCTGCAGCGCCAGGTGCTTTACGCCACCGCCGATGTGGGCCGCCCCAAAGCCGTGGTCGCCGCCGAAAAGCTGCGCGCCCAAAATCCTTTCATTGCGCTGGAAACGCACCAGGAGCTGCTTTCAGCGGCCAATGCGCTGCCGCTGTTTGCCAATTACGACCTGGTGGTAGACTGCTCCGACAACTTCGCCACCCGCTACCTGGTGAACGATGCCTGCGTGCTGCTGGGCAGGCCGCTAGTGTTCGGGGCCATCTTCAAATTCGAGGGGCAGGTGACGGTGCTCAACTACCAGGGCGGCCCCACCTACCGCTGCCTCTACCCCGAGCCGCCCGCCCCCGGCGAAGCCCCGAGCTGCGCCGAAATTGGCGTGCTGGGCGTCCTGCCGGGCCTACTGGGCATCATGCAGGCCAACGAGGCGCTCAAAATCATTCTTGAAATCGGCGAGGTGCTCAGCGGCCGCCTGTTGCTGGTCGATGCCCTGGCCATGCGCTTCCAGACCATCCGCTTCCGGCCCGTAGCGGCCAACCAGCAGCTCACTGCCCTGGCCGCCGACTACGCCGCCTTTTGCGGCGAGGCCCCGCTGGAAGCCGGCCCGGCCCGCGCCCCCGAAATCTCGGCCGACGAGCTGAAAGACTGGCAGCAGAGCGGCCGGCCGCTGGTGCTGCTCGATGTGCGCGAGCCCCATGAGGCGGCCCGGCGCAGCATCGGCGGGCAGCTACTGCCGCTGGGGCAATTAGCGCAGCGGCTGGCCGAAATCGTGCCCGGTGTGCCCGTGGTGGTGCATTGTGCCAGCGGCGTGCGCAGCCAGCAGGCGGCCCGGCTGCTGCTGGCCAGTGGCTTCGCGGAAGTGTATTCACTCCGCAATGGGCTGGCTGATTATTAATGAAGTAGCTGACTGACGCCGCCGCCTGTTAACGCAAATAACTTCTACACCCCGTTACCGCCGTGTAGCTTCTACAGTACAGCGACTGCGACCGTTGCCTTTACCGCCACTTGCAGCGCGCGGAAGGCGGCCACTGGGTCGGGGCTTTGCCAGATGCTGCCCAGCACGGCCGCGCCCGCGAAGCCCACCTGCTGCACGGTGGGCAGCTGGGCGGCCGTGATGCCGCCCAGGGCCAGCACTAGCGGCCGGTAGCCAGGGCGGCGGCGCAGCTGGTGCAGGGTGGCCGCTACCTCGGCCAGATTGAAGGCGGCGGAGTAGCTTTCCTTGCTGATGCTGTCGAAAACCGGGCTCAGAAACACGTAGTCGTAGCGCCGCCGGTGCCGGCGGATTTCGGCCAGGGTGTGGAAACTGGTGGACAACGTCTGGCCGGACCGCAAAGAGGGCGCGGCTTTCAGGTCGGCGCGGGCCGCCGCCGGTAGGTGCAGGCCCCCCAGGCCGAGTTCGGCCACCAGGGCCGGGTGACCGTGCAACACCAGCCGAGGGTGATAGCGGGGCGGAATCTGCCGCAGGTGGGCGGCCATTTCGGCGGGGCTACAGCCGGGCTTGCGTACGTGCAGACGCGATAGGCCGGCCGCCAGCAGCCCGGCAATCAGGCGGGCCTCATTGGGCGCGGGGTCCGGCGGGGTGATGACGAGCAACTGCATGCGGTGGCAAAGGTGGCACGGGGCGGCTAAGTAGGCGGGCGGGCCGGGGCTAGGCCGATTTACGTGAGCTGATAACAGGGGTGCAGTTAGGGCGTTGGGTCGGGGCCGCCGGGCGCGCCATTGCCTGGCGCTGGGAAAGCGGCTAGAAGTAAGGAAATTATCGACCGAAAATTCCGGAAGCCGGGAGTATGCTGGAATTCTTCCATCTTTGTATTTTATTCCGGATTAGGCCCAAATTCGTGCCGGGCAGCATCGGGTTCGAGGCTGTTTGTTTTCGCTTTTCTACATACGTTGTTTTACCTTAAACCCCTGTCACGAATTCAGCTCTGCCCAGCTCCGAACCGGGCGCGGGGGCTTACAGCCGGAAAGCGGCCAGGCTGGCCGCTACGCCCTATTGTCTGGGGGCTACTGTTGCTGCTGCTGAGCCTGACGGCCCGGCCCGTGCGCGCGGCCCGCACCTACTGGGACGTCAGCTACGACTCGCTGGCGGCCACCCTGCCCCGGCCGGCCACCGATACTGCCCGCCTCCGCACGCTGCAGCACCTGCTCGACCTGCGCCCCACCGGCGCGCAGGCCCTGCCGCTGCTCGACCGCCTGCTGGCCCTTAACGCAAAGCTGGGCACCCTCGACGACCAGCCCTACCGCCAGCTGCGGGCCGGCGTGGCCCTCTGGCAGCAGGGCGGCCACGATGCTGCCGCGCTCGACTCGCTGCAGCGGTCTATTGCCGGATTCGACCGCGCCGGCCGGCCCGTGCCGTGGATACTGATTGATTTGGCGGCCCTCTACAACCGGCTCAACCGCATGGAGGACCGCCACCACTACTATGACCAGAAGCTGGCCTTTTACCAGGTGCGCGGCCAGACCGAAAACGTGGCCGCCTGCTACATCTCGCAGGGGGGCTACTACCGGCGGATGGGCGACTTCAACCGCACCCTCAACAACATTTTGCGGGCCGTCGACCTGGTGAAGGGCTATGACCAGCGCCTGTATGTGCGCGAGCTGCTGGTGGCCGGCGACGTGTACGGGCAGTGGGGCAACTTCGAGCGGGCCGAGCAGTACCTGAGCCTGGCCCAGAGCTTGCCCGCCTTCCAGCGCATCGATGGCATGCCCCGCGAATACACCTTCCTCAGCCTGTCGCGGGCTTACGTGCGCGACAACAATCTGGCCCAGGCCCTGCAAATGGCCGATTCGGTGATAGTGGCCCGCGTGCCTGACCCCCTGGAGCGGCACCTGAGCCAGGCCTACGGGCTGGTGCAGAAAAGCGAGGTGCAGCTAGCCCGGCAGGAGCCGGCCGCCGCCGGCCGCCTGCTGGCCCGCGCCCAGCAGCTCAACGACTCACTGCCCGTACCCATGACCGGCAAGCTGGGCGAGTTTGAGTTGGATGCTGCCTGGGCGCATTATTACGCCGCCACGCACGACGATGCCAGCGCCGAGAAGTACTGGCTGCGGGCCTATCATAAAGCGGCCGCCGCCCGCATCGAGCGCCTTGAGCCCGAGTACCTGAAGCAGCTGGTGGCCTTCTACACGCGGCGGGGGCAACCCGGCCCGGCCGCCCGCTACGCCAACGCCTACATCCGCTTTCTGGACGATTTCAGTGCCGCCCAGGGGGCGGTGAACGTGGTCCGGTACGAGGGCGAGCGGGTGGAGCAGGCCCAAAGTGCCCAACTGAATGCCCTGCGCCAGGAACAAGCGGTGCAGGCCGTGCGCCTGCGCCTAGGCCAGTGGCTGCTACTGGGCGCGCTGCTGATTGTCGTGCTGGTATCGGGGCTGGGGGTATTCATCTACCGGCAGCTGCAAACCAACCAGCGCACCCTGGGCCAGCTGCGCGAAACCCAGAGCCAGCTGGTGCAGGCCGAGAAAATGGCCTTCCTGGGCGAGCTAACCTCGGGCATTGCCCACGAGCTGCAAAACCCACTCACCTTCATGAAAAGCTTTGCCGAGGTGAGCACCAACCTGGTCGACAATATTGATGGGGCCAGCCCCGCCGCGGCCAATCTGCTCCAGGGCGAGATTCTGGCGGGGCTGAAGCAGAACCTGCAGCAAATCAGCCAGCACGGGCAGCGGGCCTCGTCCATCATTAAAGACATGCTGGCCCACTCGCGCACTGGCACCGGCCCACGCGAGCTCACCGACCTCAATGCCCTGGCCGACGAGGCCCTGACCCTGGCCTACCAGGCGGTGCGCACCCGGCAGCCCGATTTCAACGCTCAGCTCACCCGCGACTTCGATACCCGCCTGAGCGCGGTGCCCGTGGTGGCGGCCGACCTGAGCCGGGTGTTCATCAACCTGTTTACCAACGCGCTGTATGCGCTCAACCAGCAGCAGCAGGCCCTGGCGCTGGCCCCGGCCTCGCCGGCCCTGGCGGCCCCGCACTACCTGCCTACCCTAACGGTGCGCACCCGCCGGCTCGACGGCCGCGCCGTGGAAATCCGGGTGGGCGACAACGGCACCGGCATGCCGGTGGCCGTGCGCGAGAAGATTTTTCAGCCCTTTTTCACCACCAAGTCGGCCGACGAAGGCACTGGCCTGGGCCTCTCGCTCAGCCACGATATTATTACGAAGGGCCACGGTGGTAACTTGGCCGTGGAAACCTGCGAAGGGCAGGGCACCGAATTCATCATCACCCTTCCCTCCGCGTAGTGCGCTGCTCGTTCCGCCTGCTGTTGCTGCTGCTGCTCACTTGGGTGCCTGCCCGCCGGGCCGCGGCCCAGGTGCTGCCCGATACGGTGCGCACCGTGCTGCGCACCGTGCCCCTGGGCGGTGCGGTGCTCGACCGGGGCTGGAAATTTCGCGAGGGCGACGACCCGGCCTGGGGCAGCACTGGTTTCGACGATACGGCCTGGCTGCCCATCAACCCCAACCAGCTGCCCAGCCAGCTGCCGCAGCTGCGCGGCGTGCGCCTGGGCTGGTTGCGCCTGCACCTCGAAGTGCCCGACAGCCTGCACGCTCGCGCCCTGGTGCTGCTGCTACAGCAAACCGGAGCCAGCGAAGTATACCTGAACGGGCAGCTGCTGAGCCGCTTCGGCCACCTCAGTGCCGAGCCCGCCGAGGTGGAGCCGGGCAGCTTCACGGCCGCGCCGCTGGAGGTGCATTTCGCCCCGGGGCGCGAGCAGGTGCTGGCCGTGCGCTTCGCGCCCTGGCCGCCACTGGCCCTGTTCAAAGACAACATCAGCTTTCTGCGGGTGCGCATCACCGGTATTCCGGGCCTGCTGCGGCGCAATACCGAGCGGGCCGTGGCCCCGGCGGCCTACTTTGCCACCTGCGCCGTGTTTCTGCTGTTGAGTCTGCTGCACCTGTTTTTCCGGCGCTACAACCCGGCCCAGCGCGCCAACCTGTTTTTTGCCCTCTACGCGGCGGCGGCGGCCGTGGGCTTTCTGGGGCTGTACGCCGGCTGGCACGTGCAGGGCCTGAAGACGGCGCTGGCCGTGAGCATCGCGGCCGACGTGTTTGTGCTGCTGAGCTTCGTGTGGGCCGTGCGGGCACTTTATGAGCTATTCGGCTTCCGGCCGGGGCGGGTGTATGCGGGGCTGTGGGCGGCGCTGGTGGTGTGCCTGCTGCTGAGCGAGTTCACCCAGCTCACCTCGTTTTCGGTGAAAACAACCTACTCATTCGCCTATTTCACCTTCGTGGCCCTGGTGGGGGCCGAGCAGCTGCGCCTCACCCTGCGCGGCATGCGGCAGCGGCAGCGCGGGGCCGGCCTCATTGCGGCGGGCTACGTGGGGGCAGTGCTGTGCGCGGGGGCCTACGCGCTGCTCATCATCACGCAGGTGCCCATCAGCTTTCGGATGTCGGCCACGCTCATCGCCCTGATGGCCCTGCTGCCGGCCCTGGGCATCTCGTTGTTTCTGGCCCGCGAGTTTGCCCTCGACAGCCAGCTGCTGCAACTGAAGCTGGGCGAAGTCGAGCGCCTTTCGGCCCAAACCATCACCCAGGAGCAGGAGAAGCAAGCCCTGCTGGCCGCCCAAAACGACACGCTCGAAACGCAGGTCCACGAGCGCACCGGCGAGTTGCAACGCTCGCTCACCGACCTGCGGGCCACGCAGGCGCAGCTTATCCAAAAGGAGAAGATGGCCAGCCTGGGCGAGCTCACGGCCGGCATCGCCCACGAAATTCAGAACCCGCTCAACTTCGTCAACAACTTCGCCGAAGTAAGCACCGAGCTGACGGCCGAGCTGAAAGAAGCGCAGGCCACCGGCGACGCGGCAGAAGTCGCCGCCCTGGCCGACGACCTGGAACAGAACCTGGGCAAAATCAGCCACCACGGGCGGCGGGCGGCGGCCATCGTGAAGGGCATGCTGGAGCACTCCCGCACCAGCACCGGCGAGCGCGCCCCCACGGACGTGAACGCCCTCTGCGACGAGTACCTGCGCCTGGCCTACCAGGGCCTGCGCGCCAAAGACAAAACCTTCAACTGCGCGCTGGAAACGGTCTTTGCGCCGGGTTTGCCGATGGTCGAAGCCGTTGG